>CAJMRE010000090.1 GCA_905215755.1 uncultured bacterium | reverse complement strand
TCCATGATGAGCTTGCCGGCAAAGTGGCCCTCGGGGCGCTTGAAGGTGGAGCCGGCGCTCGGCATGTCGAGCGGCTGCTTGTCCTCGCGGCGCTGACGGTAGTCGTCCATGTCGGCCTTGATCATCGCGGCGTTGCCCGGGGCAAGGTTGAAGGTGGCCGAGAGCACGATAAAGCCGTCGTCGGCAATGCGGCTTTTGCGATAGCCCAGGTTGAGCTCATCGACATCGAACTCGATGATGTTGCCGCTGCCACGCGTGCCGTCGTCGAGCTGGCGAGCGGGTTTGTAGACGCGCACGGACTCCAGCACATCGGCCATGCAGGCACCGTAGGCACCGGCGTTCATGTAGCAGGCGCCGCCGACCGATCCGGGGATGCCCGAGATGGGCTCCATGCCGGTGAGGCAGGCCTCGGCTGCCGCGGCTGCGACATCGGAAAGCAGCGCGCCGGCTGCCGCCGTGACGTGCGTGCCGTCGATCGTAATGTCGGAGAGGCCTTCGCCCAACGCCACGACGACGCCGCGGATACCCTTGTCGCCGACGAGTAGGTCGGAGCCGTTGCCCACGATGGTGAGGGGCAGATCGCAGCGATAGCAGGTATCGAGCGTGGCGACGAGGCCCTGCTCGGTATCGGGCGTGACAAAGACGTCGGCCGGGCCGCCGATCTTAAACGTGGTGTGCTCGCGCATGGGCTCGCTCATCAGTACGTTGTCCTCGCCGGCAACGCCAGCAAGCGCGCACAGCAGGTCCTCGTTAAAAAAGTCGTTCTCGTGCATACGAATATCCGCCTTTTGGTGGTCGTTGTCATCAATCGATTGCAATATACCCCACCCGGACGGATTTGGTGCGCTGGCGGCGATAAAACAGCCGTCTACCGGATTGGTAAAGTGTTTATCACCGAGGTAGAGGGGTAGTCGCTATACTTTCAAGAGATTGCGCGTAAACCCGGAAGGAGCGAGATGGCCAACAAAGTCACCCTCAAGCAGATCGCCCAGGAGGTGGGGCTTTCCCCCTCGTCGGTCTCGCTTGTGCTCAATAATCGGCCCTGTCGCATCTCGGAAGAAAACCGCAAGCTCATCAAAGAGGTCGCGGCGCGCAACCACTATGTTCCCAACCAGATCGCGCGCAGCCTGGTCATGCGCGAGTCGCGCACCCTGGGCCTTATCGTCCCTAACATCGAGAGCCGCTTTTTTGCCTCGCTCGCCGGTAGCCTGGAAAAGCGCTGCCGCGAGGATGGCTATGCGCTCTTCATTACCAGCTCGGGTGGAAGCGCCGATGACGATCTGGAGCTGCTGCGCCAGCTGGTGACGCGCGGCGTTGATGGCGTCTTCCTGGTCGTGGGCGACGAGTTCTCCGACGACCGTGCCCTGCGCGAAGAAGTCAGCCACCTGCCCATCCCGGCCGTGATGGTCGACCGTGCCATTGAGGGGCTCGAGTGCGACAAGGTGATGTTCGACCACGAGATGGGCGGCTACATGGCCACCCGCTATCTGATCGAGCAAGGCCACCGCCGCATTGCCTGCTTGGTTAACGCGCGCCGTTCCAATACGGGGCGTAAGCGACTTGCCGGCTATGAGCGCGCGCTGCGCGAGGTTGGCCTGCCTATCGACGCACGTTTGGAGTTTGAGAGCGAGTACTACATTCCGAGTGCCTACGAGGCCTCGGAGGCGGTGCTCGCAACTGATGCCACCGCTGTGTTCGCAAGTTCGGA
>CAJMRE010000089.1 GCA_905215755.1 uncultured bacterium | reverse complement strand
GCGGGCGGAAGCGTTGCCGTGAGTCGGCTGACGAGTGAATGGTTCTACAGCAAACAGACCATCAATTCGGCGATTAAAACGCTTAGGGCGCGAGGGCTTGCGACGTTGGAGTTTGCCGAGGGCAGTCGTAAAAACAAGGTTGTACGACTGACCGAAGAAGGCGTGCGGTTTGCCAAGCGCTACGCGTTGCCGGCGCAAAAAGCCGAGCAACAGGCATTCGAGGCGCTCGAGCCGTGGGAACAGTGCGAGATCATGCGCTTGGTCGGTAAGTTCTCCCATGTTCTTAACGAAGAGTGCGAGGCATTTAAACGGCAAGTGGCCGCCGAGAACGAGGCTGACGATAAGGGCGAGGGGGACACATGCGACTCTTAATGAGGTTTATGAGGCCGTACCGCGGTCTGATTGCGGTGACGCTGTTTGCGGTGCTGATAGATAACGTCGGTACGCTGTTGGTTCCCACGATGCTGGCGAACATGGTCAACACCGGTATTACCACGGGCGATGTCGACTATATTTTACGCAACGGCCTGTATATGCTTATCGCGACCGGCATGGCCAGCGGCGGCACGGTGTTGGGCTGCTATCTTTCGGCGCGCCTGGCCGCCAACGTAGCCTGCGATATCCGCAATGCCGTGTACGACAAGTCGCTCGAACTCGCGGCCAGCGACTTTGAGCGCTTTGGCACGGGTTCGATGATCACGCGCTCGCTCAACGACATCAACGTGATTCAGCAAGCGATCCTGCAGACGATTCAGTTGGTGCTGCCGGTGCCGTTCTTGGCCGTGGCAGGCATCATTTTTGCTTGGTTCATCGATCCCGCCATGGGCACGCTGCTGGGCGTGGTGGTTGCGATCGTGCTGGTGGCGGCGGTCTTTACCGTTGCCAACGCCGCGCCGATCTTTATGCGCCTGCAGAGCTTTATAGACCGCATGAACGTGGTGCTGCGCGAGAACATCGTGGGCGTGCGCGTCATCCGCGCATTTAACAAGGAGCGCCACGAGGAGCAGCGCCTGGACGAGGTGTTTAGCGATTACGCGGCCAACGCCATCAAGGTCAACCACCTGTTTGTGGGTCTCGACAGTTCCAGCTTCTTTTTGATGAACATCGCCGAGGTGGCGGTGCTGTGGGTGGGCGGCAACCGCGTGGGCGTCCACGCCATGCAAATCGGTAGCATCTCGGCCGTGCTGGAGTACGCGATCCTGATCCTGTTCTTTGTGATGATGGCGCAGATGGTGATTCTGACGCTCCCGCGCGCCGCCGCATGCCTGAACCGTGCACAGCAGGTGCTCGAAATCAAGCCGAGCATTGTAGACGGCAAGGCTACGCTGGGCGACGGGGCGCCTGAGTCCGCAGATGGGGCCGACGTGGTGGCCGTGTTCGACCACATGTCGTTCCGTTTTGACGATGCCGACGAGGACACCCTGTGCAACCTGAGTTTTACCTGCCGCCGCGGACAGACGACCGCGATCGTGGGCTCAACGGGCTCGGGCAAGTCAACGGTGGCCAAGCTCTTGTTGCGTTTCCACGATGCCACGAAGGGCACCATTCGCCTGAACGGCGTCGATCTGCGCGACCTTTCGCAAGGTGAGATTCGCGGGCATATCGCTTACGTGCCGCAGAAGGCGTGGCTGTTCTCGGGTACGGTGGCGAGCAACCTGCGCTTTGGTAACGAGGGTGCGACCGAGGCTGACATGCTCCATGCGCTGGAGGTTGCCCAGAGCACCTTTGTGCTCGACC
>CAJMRE010000088.1 GCA_905215755.1 uncultured bacterium | reverse complement strand
TAGCGCACGCGCTCGATCTCGACACCGCAGCTTGCCAGGGGAAGACCGACGGGCGCCCAAGGCTTATCGAGCTTAACGCGCACGCCAAGCAGCAGGGGGTAACGACGTAGCAGCATCTGGGCCACACCCTCGGCTGCAGCCTCGATGAGCTTAAACGTATGCTCGCGCAGATAGCCATCGACATCGTGGCACACCGAGCCATAGTCAATCGAGGCGTCCAAGTCATCGTGCTCTCCCGCTGCACGCAAGTCGGCATAGAGCACCAAGGACACGATGAATTTCTGGCCCAGCGCGTTCTCTTCGGGATACACGCCGTGGTTGGCAAAGACCTCGAGACCGTCGATAGTAATGCGATCGGCATGGCGAAGATCGTCATAGCTCACGTGGGGCACCGCCGTTGCAGTGGATATTTCGCCCCTTCCACGGCGGGCGAGCTCGGCGCCTTCAGTCTTGGTTGCATTCTCGGGCAGTTTCTTGTTACTCATCGCGATCGTCTCCTTCGTTTAGAACCCCGACCGCACAACTAACTACACGCGAATCGACAGGTTCTTTTTATCATCGCTCCAGTTGCAAGCATTGCGCGCGGGGCATGCAAAGCAGGCGCGCGACGCTTTGTCGGCTGCATAGAGCAGACGCTCAAGCGGTTGGCTGTTCACGCGCAGCTTTCGATGGCCCAGAATGGCCGTCTTAATGGCTGCGGCATCGGCCGGCTCAAACGCCACATCATCGGACATGCCGCCGAGAATTGCATCAGCGACGCGTTCGCTTGCAACATCATGGGATATACCCGATTCATACTGTTCATCTTTGCCGATATCGTGAAGAAGTGCCGTGGCGTAGATGACCTCGCGGTCAAACTCGAGCTGTTCCTCGAGATTCTTGATCCACATAATACGGGCGACATCCAGCAGGTGGTCAATACCGTGGCGGCAGAAGATGCGCCCCGATTCCAACTGTGCAATGTTGCCCAGGTGCCGCCGGAACAGACCGTTGGCACAGATGTAATCAATGCGAGGCATGGCACCAAAAGGCGCCAGACCCGAAGCCATAAAACCGCGACGCGGCGTTCCCTCGTCAGTATTCGATGTAAAGTCGTTGACGACTCTCATAGTTAGCGTCCCAGCATCCTAAAGAAACGCTCTTCGAGCGCGGGGTCGGCCTCAAAGACGCCGCGGCGAGCGAGCGTCACGGTCTTGGTGCCGGGCTTTTGCACGCCGCGCATGGTCATGCACATATGCTCAGCTTCCATGAGCACAATCGCTCCCTGGGGAGCGAGATAATCCATGAGGGCATCGGCAACCTGTGCGCACAGTTGCTCCTGCAGCTGCAGACGGCGGGCATAAACCTCAACCGTGCGAGCAAGCTTAGAGAGCCCTGCGACACGGCCGTTGGGGATATAGCCAATGGTAGCCTTGCCGTAAAACGGCAGCAGATGATGTTCGCACAGCGAGTAGAACGTGATGTCGCGCTCGATAACCAAATCGTTCGAAGCGACGGCAAAGGTTTTGGACAGGTGCTCCTCGGCACTCTGGTCCATACCGCCGGCGATTTCACCATACATACGGGCAACGCGCGCCGGGGTCTCCAGCAGGCCCTCACGAGTTGGGTCCTCGCCTATGCCCTCAAGCAACAGCTTAATGGCGGCCTCGACTTTTTCCTGATCGACCATCTGGGCCTCACTTTTCCGATTTTGCGTTTGCGCTATGGTACCACGCCCTCCGGCATCGGCCACAAGCTACATAGTATGGGTCGAATAGACCGGATC
>CAJMRE010000087.1 GCA_905215755.1 uncultured bacterium | reverse complement strand
TGCTCACCGGCTCGCAAAAGCCCATGGGCAACCCCTTTACCGATGCCAAGCTCAATCTGTACCAGAGCCTGCTCTATGCGCTCGACGAGCACTCGCACGACGTCTCGATCGTGTTTGGCGGCGTAGCCATTGCCGGCACTCGCGCCCGCAAACAGCGCACCATGAGCTTTAACGCGTTCATCAGCGTCAACTATCCGCCCATCGCCTATATCCGCAACGACCGCATCGTGCGCAACGGGCTTCACGGCACGCATCAGGGCGAAAACCCGGTGCGTTTCTACGACAGCATCGATCCGCGCGTATTTGTACTCAAGCTGACACCCGGCGTAAACCCGGGCATCCTCGATGCCCTTGCCGATAGCTACGATGCTGTAATCCTGGAGACCTTTGGCATTGGCGGTATTCCCGAGTTTGGTGAGTCGGGCGAGTCATTCCAGGAGGCGATTTTCCGCTGGGTCGATTCGGGCCGCACCGTCGTTATGACCACGCAGGTCCCCGAGGAAGGCCTTGACCTAGGTGTTTATGAGGTCGGCCGCGCCTACGCTGATCATCCGGGTATTTTGCGCGGCGACGATATGACAACCGAGACGCTCGTGGCCAAAACCATGTGGGCGCTCGGCCAGTCACGCGATGCGGCCGAGATTCAGCGCCTGTTCTACAGCCAAGTCAACCACGACCGCATCCCGATGGCGTAATTCGGTTGTCGACGGGTATCCCCTATTCGATACCCTCGAGAAGTTCTGACACCGTCATGCCAAGTGCGGGCGCGATCTTAAATAGAACCTTGAGCGTGAAATTTGCCGTCCCATCTTCGATTCGGTCGAGGTAGGGTCGGCTGATTCCTGTCGCCACACAAAAATCAACCTTGGAGATACCAAGGTCCCTGCGTGTCTCTTCGACCCGCCTGCCAAGAATCTGTTTCGCACGTTCGTCCATGCAGCCGAGTTTGAAATGGAGCCGAACATAAACGTAAACTATAGTTTACGTTTTGCCGAATACACAGGAGTTTTCTATGTCGGGTTCTTCGGTCCGCATGTACCGAGCCACGCCTCGCACAAACAGCGCACCGCCCAAGCTCGTCGTCGTTGAAGCGGAATGCCTTTCGCCCGATGAGCGCACGGCATTTGCATTGCTATCAAGTCGCGTCGCCGCCGTTTTGGTCCCTTGTCCGGCGCAAGGTGAACTTGCCATCCAATGCCAAGCGCACAGCTGCTCGCTCAATCAGGCTGCCGTGATCGCAACCAGCCAACGCGGTCTGTCCCTTCTCCTGGAAGCCGGTACCGCACTCGCCCTTCGCGGCGCCGGATACGAAAACGAGGCCGCCGCCGACATGGTCTTTAAACCACGATCGAGCGGCGGCCTCGCAGCAGCCATCGAATATGCTTGCAGGCTCGTTGCCTAAAAGGACAAGCTAGAAACCAAAGCCAAAGCCCGTTCCGGTAATCGCCGAGTACATAAAGTAAACGTTGATCACGTTGAGGAACACACCCGTGATGCAACCGTTGCGCAGGTAGCGTTCGCACACGATGCGCGCCATGGCGTCGGAGTCATCATTGTTTTTAGCTTGACGTCCCGCCGTAAAGTACGTCGCCACGCTCAGCAGCAGGTTGAGCACCGGCAGCGCCAGCAACTCGTAGCTCTTGCCCCAGCGCGTCACCTCGCCCGCGGCGTTAAACTTTGTTGCCACCTCGGGGCCAATGTTGGGGATTACGAACGCTGCAACCACCAGCGGAATCACCGCAAGTACGAGCAGCGCGATACCCATGTAGCCAGCTTTTTTGCCATATTTAAACATATGCGTCGTCCTTACAC
>CAJMRE010000086.1 GCA_905215755.1 uncultured bacterium | reverse complement strand
CACGCTGACGTCGTTCGATCCCGACAACATGACCGACAAGGACTTTTCGGCGGTTTGCCCCTCGCAGGCGGTCGTCGAGGCGTTTCATCGCCTGCGCAATGCGGGCCACCAGGCATTTATCTGCACGGGTCGTCCCTTGTGGCTGATTGCCGATGGTCTGCGTGCTTTGGAGCCTGCGGGTGTCGTTGCCATGGCGGGGGCGACGCTCGAGGTCGAGGGCCGCGTGGTGCATGAGGACTGCTTTGACGAGGACGTTGTCGAGGAGCTTGCACGCCGTATGGCCGCGGCAGGGATTGAGGCCTTTTTCGAGACCAACGTGGCTACTTTTGCCCTGGAACCTGCGGGTGTTGAGCAGTCGTCTCTGATCGGCACTTCTGTGGTGCACAGCGCCGAGGAGATGCGCGTCGACGGCCGTCTGCGCGTGGGCAAGGTGTGCATCGTCGCGAGCTACCTGGCTCGCGTAGCCAACGATGACGGCTTTATCGATCGCGAGTTTGAGCTGTGCAACACCGGTGGTCAGAATCGCGAGCTGAGCCCCAAGGGCATTGACAAGGGCGTGGGCGTGGCGCGAGCGCTGGAATACCTGGGTCGCACCGGCAACGCGCGCACCTTTGGCTTTGGCGATTCCGGCAACGATCTGGGTATGCTCGCCGCTGTCGAGACGGCCGTGGCCATGGGCAACGCCATGCCCGAGGTCAAGGCGCTCGCCGACTACGTGACTGATGATGTCGCACACGACGGCACCGTCACAGCGATGCAGCATTTCGGCCTCATCTAATGAATCCCGCGTTCTGACGTTTGCCCAAACTGCGACTCTTTGCTTTTACATGCTCAATCGATTTATCAATCCAAACACTGAGGTGTTTATACCGTTCGCCGAGAAGATAAAAAACCGCAGCTCACGCCTTGATAAACGTAGGTAAAGTGTTTAGCAGTTTATCGGCCGTATGCTAACGAAAGGAATCAGGCAGATGGCAATCAAGGTGTTCGCTGACGGTGCAAACCTCGAGGGCATGCTCGACATGTACGAGAACGGCAACGTTCAGGGTTTCACGACCAACCCGTCCCTTATGAAGAAGGGCGGCGTGACGGATTACCGTGCGTTTGCCAAAGAGGTCTTGACCCACATCACCGATGTGTCCGTCTCGTTTGAGGTCTTTGCCGACGACGTCGAGACCATGGAGGTCGAGGCGCGCGAGATCGCTACCTGGGCCGAGAACGTCTACGTCAAGATTCCGTGCGTGACCACCAAGGGCGAGTCCACCGCCGAGCTGGTGCGCAAGCTTTCGGCCGACGGCATCAAGGTCAACGTCACCACCATCTTTACGCCTAAGCAGGTTGACGAGATGCTCGAGGCCGTTGACACCGAGACGCCGTCCATCATCTCGCTCTTTGCCGGCCGCATCGCCGACACCGGCGTCGACCCCATTCCGTTTATGACGGAGTCGGTCAAGAAGGCCGCCATCAAGCCCAACTGTGAGGTCCTGTGGGCGTCCACGCGCGAGCTCATCAACATTTACCAGGCAGAAGCCTGCGGTTGCCAGATCATTACGGTGCCCAACAGCATCCTGGCCAAGCGCAAGAACATTGGTCGCGACCCGTACGAGGTCTCGCTCGATACCGTGCGCGGTTTTGCCAAGGATATCGCGGCGCTCGGTTTCCATATCCTGCCGTAGCGCGAACACCGACTGTACCGTGGGCTGTTCGCCCCGGCCTTTCCTTTCCCTATCGCTCACGCGCTCCGCGAGGGTCGCGCTAGGCAAAGGAAAGGCCGGGGCTGCCGGCACGAGCTTGCCAGCAAGTTGGCGATTGGCTTCCATATCCTGCCGTAAGCAAGGGTACCCCCGCCTGCGCCGTGCAAAATTGAGAGTATTCAGCAAGGTAAAGGTCTTTATCAGTTAACCGAAGCATGGAACGGCCCC
>CAJMRE010000085.1 GCA_905215755.1 uncultured bacterium | reverse complement strand
CCCAAAACAGTCTTTTGGGACGGGTGGTATCCTTGGTAGCCCTGTGCTGCAAACGCACCTTAAACGCAAGGAGTCCCATGGATCTTATCGCCCAGCTCGCCCGCGAGCTCAACCTTAAGGCCGCCAACGTCGAAGCGGCCGTCAAGCTCATCGACGAGGGCAACACCATCCCCTTTATCTCGCGCTACCGCAAAGAAGCAACGGGCGGCATGGACGACGTCGCCCTGCGCGCACTCGACGAGCGCCTGTCCTACCTGCGCAATCTTGAACAGCGCAAAGAGGACGTCATTCTGCTCATCGACGCCCAGGGCAAGCTCACGCCCGAGCTCGAGCAGCAGATTCGCGAGGCCACGCAGCTCCAGCGTGTCGAGGACCTCTACAAGCCCTACCGCAAAAAGCGCATGACCCGCGCGCAGAAGGCCCGCGAGGCAGGCCTGGAGCCGCTTGCCAACATGATCATCATGCAGGCCTCGGCCAAGGGCAGCGCACTCGATGCCGCCGCGGCCTACGTCAACGAGGAAGCCGGCTTCGACACGCCCGAGAAGGCGCTCGCCGGCGCGGCGGACATCGTGGCCGAGACGGTGGCCGAGGACCCCGAGAACGTCGCCGACCTGCGCGCTTTTACGCAAAACACCGCCGATATCGTCGTCGAGGCCACCGACCCCACCGAGAAGACCCCCTACGAGCCGTACTACAGCTATGATGAGCCGCTGCGCCGTATACCCAACCACCGCGTGCTGGCTATCGACCGCGGTGAGCGCGAGGGCAAGCTCCGCGTGCGCGTGAACGTCGACGGTGCTGCCGCCACGGCACGCCTCGGCAGCCGTTGGCCCCGCCGTCAGGGCGTGTTTGCTCCCGTCTTTGACGCCGCCATCGCTGACGGTTACAAGCGCCTCATGGCCCCCTCGCTGGAGCGCGAAGCCCGCGCCAAGCTCACCGTTCGCGCGCAGACCGAGGCCATCAACGTCTTTGCCAAGAATCTCGAGGGCCTGCTCTCGGCACGTCCCGTGCGCGGCGCACGCGTGCTCGCGCTCGACCCGGGCTACCGCACCGGCTGCAAGGTCGCCGTCATGGACGAGACCGGCAAGCTACTCGACCACGGCGTGGTCTACCCCACCAAGCCGCGCCACGACGTCGCCGGCACCAAGCGCGAGCTCGCCCGCCTCGTCAAGAAGGATGGCGTCAACACCATCGTCATCGGCAACGGCACCGCCAGCCGCGAGACCGAGGAAGTCGTCTCGGAGTTCATTGCCGAGCAGGCGCCCAGCCTTCGCTACACCATCGTCAATGAGGCCGGCGCGTCGGTGTACTCCGCCTCCGAGCTCGCCAGTCAGGAATACCCCGACCTGGACGTCACCGTGCGTGGCGCCATGAGCCTGGGCCGCCGCCTGCAGGATCCGTTGGCAGAGCTCGTTAAGATTCCGCCTCAGTCCATCGGCGTGGGTCAGTACCAGCACGACCTTGGCCAGGCCGAGCTTTCGTGCACCCTGGGCCACGTGGTGGAAAACGTCGTCAACCGTGTGGGCGTCGACGTCAACACCGCGAGCGCGAGCCTGCTGGGATACGTATCGGGCATCACGCCGAGCGTGGCCAAGAACATCGTGGCCTACCGCGAGGAAAACGGCGCCTTTACCGATCGCCGCCAGCTTAAGAAGGTCCCCAAGCTGGGGCCCAAGGCATATCTCAACGCCGCGGGCTTCCTGCGCATCAGCGGCGGTAAGAACCCGCTCGACGCGACGAGCGTCCACCCCGAGAGCTACGAGGTAGCCACGGCCGTCCTTGAGCGCGCAGGCGTGGCGGCAAGCGAGCTTAGCCGCGGCGGCGTACCCGACATCGAGCGCCGTCTGGGCAGCATCTCGACGCTGGCAAGCGACCTGGACTGCGGCACCCTCACGCTCATCGACATCGTCAACGAGCTCAAGAAGCCCGGCCGCGACCCGCGCGACGACGCGCCCGAGGTGGTCTTTAGCCGCTCGGCACTTTCCATCGACGACCTGGA
>CAJMRE010000084.1 GCA_905215755.1 uncultured bacterium | reverse complement strand
ACCTTGCCGTCGATCTCGTGGTTGTAGAGGGTCTCGACGACCTCGGCCATGGAGACGATGCTCGCGACGGGGAAACCGTACTTTGCCTCGATCTCCTTCTGCGCGGTGGTCACGCCACCCTTGCCGACCTCCATGCGGTTGAGGGACACGATCAGGCCCTTAATCTCGACATCGGCAGCAGCCTTAACCTTGGGATAGGTCTCGTCGATGGACTTGCCGCTGGTGGTGACGTCCTCGACCATGACCACACGGTCGCCGTCCTTGGGCTCATAACCCAGCAGGTTGCCCTTATCGGCACCGTGGTCCTTGGCCTCCTTGCGGTCGCAGCAGTACTTGACCTCCTTGCCGTACAGCTCGTGGTAGGCAATGGCGGTCACGACGGCCAGCGGAATACCCTTGTAGGCCGGCCCAAACAGCACATCAAAGTCGTCGCCAAAGTTATCGTGGATGGCCTGGGCGTAATACTCGCCCAGCTTCTTGAGCTGATAGCCCGTCACGTAAGCGCCGGCGTTCATAAAAAACGGGGACTGACGGCCGCTCTTGAGCGTAAAGCTGCCGAACTTAAGAACGTCGGACTCGACCATGAACTTGATGAACTCTTGCTTGTAAGCCTCCATGCGGGCTCCTCTCGTAATTGCGTACGTGCTCTTCAGTTTAGCGCAGGCGAGGCGTCGATGTGGGCGTGCTTTGGAGCCACGGCATTCTGTAAAGGCTTTGTCAGGGGGAATGGTTTTCCGAACAATGGGGTTGACATAGCAAACCCCCTCATCAAGAATACGGGCGGATTAAAAAGGGGTACGAGATACCCAAAGCGCGCTGCGCTCAGCCTTTAGGAGGTGTGCCATGGAAGGCAGTCCTAGTCGAAAAACCTGCATGTCGCCCTCGGCACGCCGCGAGGACTCCGCACACGCATAAACGCCACCGGCAGATCGCCAAAACCACCACAAAGGCGCGCTGCACCCTTTGTGGGCTCAAGAGCTTGACGTGAGCGACATCTAGGTTTTTTGAAGCAAATACGACACGTACGCTAACTCCCTTCAACAAGGAGGACCCCATGCTGATGCTCAAAACCGTCACGGTACTCGAAGCCATCTCCAAGCGCCGCCGCACGGCGCGCCCTGCCGCTCATACCGGCCTGTCCAAGAACACCATATTCGCCGCCACCCATAGTGCCGAGGACGCCCTCGTACTGCTCGACGCCACCGCTGACGGCCTCACCGCCGAGCAGGCAACCGAGCGCCTGGACGCCTCCGGCCCCAACACCATCGAGGCACCGACCAAGACGCTCGCCCGCCGCATCGCCGACGCGTTCATCGATCCCTTCGCCGGCATCCTCGCCGCGCTCGCGCTGGTCTCGCTCTACATCGACGTGCTCGCCGTGCCCGAGCCGCAGCGCGACCCCTCCACGGTCATCGTCATCGGCATCATGCTGCTGGTATCGGGCGGCATGAAGTTTATCCAGGAAGTCCGCAGCGGCAATGCGGCAGAGGCCCTCAAGGACCTGGTCTCCAACACTTGCACCGCCCTGCGCGACGGCGAGCGCATCGAGATCCCCTTCGACGAGCTCGTCCCCGGCGATGTAATCCGCCTCTCTGCCGGCGATATGGTGCCGGCAGATGCCCGCATCATCACCGCGCGCGACCTGTTTGTGATCGAGTCCGCACTCACCGGCGAGAGCGAGGCCGTCGAGAAGACCACCGCCGCCACCGTCGTCGAGGGCGCCGACGGCTCCGCACTGCCACTCTCTGCCTGCAAGAATATCGTCTTTACCGGCACCTCCGTGCAAAACGGCGCCGCCATGGCGCTTGTCGTTGCCACCGGCTCGGACACCTACCTGGGCGGCATCGCCAAGATGCTCAACGGGCGCGGCGAAAAGAGCGCGTTTGACCGCGGCGTCTCGAGCGTCTCCATGTTGCTCGTACGCCTCATGCTCGTTATGGCGCCGGCCGTCTTTGCCATCAACGCCGCCACCAAGGGCAACGTCATCGACGCGCTGCTGTTCGCCACGAGCGTGGCCGTGGGCATCACGCCGCAAATGCTTCCCGTCATCGTGACCACGAGC
>CAJMRE010000083.1 GCA_905215755.1 uncultured bacterium | reverse complement strand
TCCTGGGCTCGCACGAAGAGCACATTTAGTGCTCTTCGGCTCGTGCGGAATCTACAAAAATCAAGCGGTCGGCCCCGGGCATGGCCATGTTGACTTTACTTGCCGCCAAGATGGCCTCTTGAGTGTCTAGATACTTGGCTGAATTTATTTGAACAGAGGGGAGCCCCTTTTTGGAAGGGGCTCCCCTCTGTTTTGGTTACTTTGGGGTTGTGGGCACTTCCCTATTTGGCGTCGGCCCAGGTTATGCCGGTGCTGGCTTCGGCAATTAGGGGGACGCGGAGGTCTACTACGTGTTCCATGACGTCGCGGACCATGGTGGTTAGGCGCTCGACTTCGTCGATGGGGCACTCAAAGTCCAGTTCGTCGTGCACTTGCAGGATCATGTGGGCGGCAAAGCCTTCCTCTTCCAGGCGGCGGCTTACGCGGGCCATGGCGATCTTGATGATGTCGGCGGCGGTTCCCTGCATGGGGTGGTTCATGGCCGTGCGCTCGCCAAAGCCGCGGAGTTGCGGGTTTTTTGCCTTGAGCTCGGGAATATGGCGTCTGCGGCCATACATGGTCTCGGCGTAGCCCGTCTGCTTGGCGCGCGCCACTACGTTGTCGAGGAACGTACGCACGCCCGGGTAGGCCTCGTAGTAGCGGTCGATCATGTCGCGTGCCTCGGCCATCGAGATATGCAGCGACTGCGACAGGCCGTAGGCCTGCTGGCCATACACGATGCCAAAGTTCACGGCCTTGGCGCGACTGCGCAGGTCGGGCGTTACCTCGGACACCGGCACACCGAACACGCGCGCCGCCGTCTCGGCATGGAAGTCCTCGCCCTCGTTAAAGGCGCGCACCAAGTGCTCGTCACCTGAGAGATGTGCCAGCAGACGCAGCTCGATCTGCGAGTAGTCCACCGCCAAAAAGACGCTTCCCTCGCCTGCCGAAAACGCCGTCTTGACGGTACGACCCAGCTCCGAGCGCGTCGGGATGTTCTGCAGGTTCGGGTCGCTCGAGGACAGACGCCCCGTTGCCGTGATGGTCTGGTTGTACGTAGTGTGTACGCGACCGTCACCACGGCGTAGCGGGCCCAGCGTGTCCAGATAGGTGGACTTGATCTTAGATTTCTCACGCCAGTCCAAGATCAGACGCACGATTTCGTGGTCACGCGCAAGGTCGCTCAGCACCTTGGCGTTGGTCGAATAATAGCCGCGCTTAGTCTTCTTGAGGCCCTTGGTCGGAAGCCCCATCACATCAAAGAGCACGTGCGACAGCTGCATGGGACTGCCAATATTAAAGGTCTCGTCACCCGCCAGGTCGCGAATACTGCGCTCAACCTCGGTAATCTGGGTCGCCAGACCCTCGGACAGACTGTGCAGACGGTCGGGGTCCACGAGCATGCCCGCGCGCTCCATCTTGGCAAGTACCGGAACGAGCGGCATCTCGATGCCATCGAACACGTTGGCGGCATTCTCACGGGCCATGCACTCGCGCAACGGTGCCACGAGCGCCAGCGTCAGAGCCGCAGTACGGGCGGCAGGCGCCGGAGCGTCCTCACCGGCACCCTCTGCGCCGCGCGCCGCAGGCAGCGCCATCTGCAGATACGTATCGGCAAGATATGCCTCATCGAACTCGGAGCGATCGGAATCCAGCAGATAGGCAGCGACCACGGTATCGAAGATACGCGTGGAATCGGTAGCGAGCGGATCCATGAGCTCGGGCTCAGAAGAATCGACGGGCGAAAGCTCGTGCAACAGCGCCTTCATATCCGGGCTCGCCACGCGACCCTCCATAAACAGACGCGCGAGCACGCCGGCAATCACGCCGTGAACGAAGTTGAAGCCCTCAACCTCAGCCGCCGCACAGCTGTCGCCCTCCTCGAGCGCGAACAGGCCCTTGGACGTCGCCAACCACAGCGTGCGCGTCAGTCCAAAGAGCGCGCCCTCTTCCTTGTCGTCGTCCACCACGGCGGCGACCCACTCGCCGGCATCAATCGCGCGGGAGACCTCAGCCGCAACGGCACCAAGCGCGTCGGCATCGCCGGCGGCTGCGCGAACCATAGCAGGTATCTCAACCACACTGGAGGCAGCAGCAGCCCCGCCCTCGCCGCCGACCAGCGCCAAGAAACGGTTCTGCATGGCGGTGATACCAAGTGTGCCCAGCGCCGCGGACACTTCGTCGGCAGAAAACGCCGGGAAGGACGTTTCGTCAAAGTCGAGCTCGACGGGCGCATCGGTGCGAATGGTTGCGACCTTGCGGCTCAGCAGCGCATCGTCGATGTGCGCACGCAGGTTCTCGCCCATCTTGCCCTTGACCTCGTCGGCATGCGCGATGACCTCGTCCAAGCTGCCGTACTGTGCGATGAGCGCGCTCGCCTTTTTGGGGCCGATGCCCGG
>CAJMRE010000082.1 GCA_905215755.1 uncultured bacterium | reverse complement strand
GCATCTAAAAAGTCGAGTGGATTAGTCGGGTTTTCCCTTGACTAACGCCGAACCCATAGTAACTTTATTCCGAGAAGATTCCTAGGGTTTAGTACACCTATGAGTACACCATATACAGAGAGGGACAGCATGAGCGCAAATCCGCTGCTTTCCATCGAAGGTCTCACCGCCTCCGTGGACGAGAAGACCATCCTCCACAACGTCAACCTCAACGTCGCCGCCGGCGAGACCCACGTGCTGATGGGACCCAACGGCGCCGGCAAGTCCACCCTCGGCCACCTGGTCATGGGCGACCCCGTCTATACCGTCAACGACGGCCGCATCGTCTTTGACGGCCAGGACATCACCGAGCTCACCACCGACAAGCGTTCGCGCGCCGGCCTGTTCCTGAGCTTCCAGGCCCCGGTCGAGATTCCGGGCGTGCCGCTGTCGAGCTTTTTGCGCGCCAGCATCGCCGGCCGCCCCGGCCTGGAGATGAAGGGCAAGGAGTTCCGCCGTCGCGTCAAGGAGCTCGCGGCCGAGCTCAACATGGATACCGCCTACCTCAACCGCGAGCTGGGCGTAGGCTTCTCGGGCGGCGAGAAGAAGAAGGTCGAAATGCTCCAGCTTCTGCTGCTGCAGCCCAAGCTCGCCATCCTGGACGAGACCGACTCAGGCCTGGACGTCGACGCCCTGTCCACCGTCAGCCACGGCATGGACGCCTACCGCAAGAGCTGCGACGGCTCCATGCTCATCATCACGCACAACACGCGCATCCTGGAGCACCTGGATGTCGACCGCGTCCACGTTATGGTCAAGGGCCACATCGTGCGCGAGGACGACGCCTCGCTCATCCCCTGGATCGACAAGAACGGCTTTGAGACCTTCGAGCGCGAGGCCGCCGAGCAGCGCGCCCAGGCCGAGTCTGCCGCTGCCGAGCAGCAGGCGTAAAGGGGCGACGCAATGACCAAGAACCGCACCGAGGTCGCGGACATCGACCGCAGCCTCTACGACTTCACCTATGGCGAGGAGGGATTCGAGCGCCTCGACGCCGGCATCACGCCCGACATCGTGCGCGAGATCAGCGCCAAAAAGGACGAGCCGCAGTGGATGCTCGACCTGCGCCTCAAGTCCCTCGAAATCTTCAACCGCTTCCCGGATCCGACGTGGGGCCCCTCCATCGAGGGCCTGGACATGGATAACATCGTCACCTACGTCAAGCCCAACACCGACCAAAAGCACGACTGGGAGTCGGTGCCCGACGACATCAAGAACACCTTTGAGCGCCTGGGCATCCCCGAGGCCGAGCGCAGCTACCTGGCAGGCGTCGGTGCTCAGTACGACTCCGAGCTCGTCTACCACAACATGCAGGACACCGCGTCCAAGATGGGCATCGTCTACTCCGGCATCGAGGAGGCCCTGCACGACCCGCAGTGGGAGCCGCTCATCCACGAGAAGTTCATGACGCTCATCCCGCCCACCGACCACAAGTTTGCAGCCCTGCACGGCGCCGTGTGGTCGGGCGGCTCGTTTGTCTACGTTCCCAAGGGCACCAAGTTGGACTTCCCGCTGCAGAGCTACTTCCGCCTCAACGCCAAGGGCGCCGGCCAGTTTGAGCACACGCTCATCATCGTCGAGGACGATGCCGACCTGCACTTTATCGAGGGTTGCTCCGCGCCCAAGTACAACGTGGCAAACCTCCACGCCGGCGCCGTCGAGCTCTTTGTGGGCAAGCGTGCGCACCTGCGCTACTCGACCATCGAGAACTGGTCCAAGAACATGTACAACCTCAACACCAAGCGTGCGCGCGTGGACGAGGACGGCGACATCGAGTGGATCAGCGGCTCCTTCGGCAGCCACGTGGGCTACCTCTACCCCATGAGCGTGCTCAACGGCCGTCGCGCCCGCTCGAGCTTTACCGGCATTACCTTTGCCGGCGCCGGCCAGAACCTCGATACCGGCTGCAAGGTCGTGCTCAACGCGCCCGACACCTCGGCAACCGTCGAGACCAAGGGTATCTCCAAGAGCGGCGGCATCCAGACCTTCCGCAGCTCCATCGTGGCCACGCCCAAGGCCGAGGGCTCCAAGGCAACCGTGAGCTGCCAGTCGCTGATGCTCGACGACCAGAGCCGCTCCGACACTATTCCGGCCATGGACATCCGCGCCAAGAACGTCGACATCGGCCACGAGGCCACCATCGGCCGCATCGGCGACGATAAGGTGTTCTACCTGATGAGCCGCGGTATCTCGGAGGAAGAGGCCCGTACCATGATCGTCAACGGCTTTGCCAACCCGGTCTCCAAGGAGCTGCCGCTGGAGTACGCCGTCGAGATGAACAACCTGATCAAGCTCGAGATGGAAGGAGCGATCGGATAATGAAACAGACCACGAACACCGCTGC
>CAJMRE010000081.1 GCA_905215755.1 uncultured bacterium | reverse complement strand
AGCATCTGCGTAAGCTCGTTCGCGCGCGAGGACAGCTCTTTGTACTTGCGCGCGCGATCGACCTGACGCTCCAGCGGCCGCAGCTGACGGGCGATTTCCTTATTGATATCGCGGGCACGGGTCAGGTGCTCGTCCATCGACTTGATCTTTTTGAGCGCACGTTCCTTGCGACGCTTGTGTTTGGAGATGCCGGCGGCCTCCTCAATGAGGGCACGGCGCTCCTCGGGGCGGCTCTGCAAAATGGCATCGAGCTTGCCCTGGCTGATGATGGAATGCGTATCCTTGCCCAGTCCCGAATCGTGCAGGATGTCCTGAATGTCCATCAGGCGGCACGGGCTCGAGTTGATGAGGTACTCGCTTTCGCCCGAGCGGTACATACGACGGGTGATAGCCACCTCGTCAAAGTCGACGGGCAGCATATGGTCCGAATTGTCGAGAACCAGCGTGACCTCGGCCACGCCTACCGGCTTGCGCGCCGACGAGCCCGAGAAGATGACGTCTTCCATGGCCTGGCCGCGCAGCTGCTTGGCGCTCTGCTCGCCCAGAACCCACAGAATCGAGTCGGAGATGTTCGATTTTCCCGAGCCGTTGGGACCGACGATGACGGTCAGGCCCGGCTCAAACGTCATATGGGCGCGGTCGGCAAACGACTTAAACCCTTTGAGCGTGAGGGACTTGAGATACACGGTTCCTCGCTTAAACAGGCTTCTTGTTCAGAATCACGCCGTTGGTGGTGTAGCCCATGCGGTCGAGCGCCTCGAGTGCAGCGGCTCCCTCGGCTTCTTTCTTTGAGGAGCCGGAGCCGCGACCCTGACGGATGCCATCGATCAAAACCACGGCGGTAAAGGTGGGCGCATGCGCCGGGCCCTCGGAGCCAACGAGCTTGTACGCCGGGGGCTCGTGACCGTCGGCTTGCACACACTCCTGCAAAAACGACTTGGGGTTCGCAGGATGCTCGGCACGCTCGGAAGCCAAATGCGGCTTAAGCGTACGGTGAATGAACTCCGCCGCGGCATCCCAGCCGGCATCCAGGTACAGCGCTCCCACGAGCGACTCGTAGACGTTCTCGAGGGCCGAATGCAGGCCGCGCGCACCGGTACCGGTCTCGGAGGCACCAAAGATGATGATGTCGTCGATGCCCAGCTCGTGAGAAACCTCGGACAGCGTAGCACCCGAGACAAGCGACACCTTCAGGCGCGTGAGCTTGCCCTCGTCAAACTCCGGATAGGACTCAAACAGGGAGCGTGCGACCACAGCGCCCAAAATGGAATCGCCCAAGAACTCAAGGCGCTCATAGCTGGCAGAAACCGGCTGGCCCTCGACTGCCGAGGGATGCGTAAGGGCCGCGCGCAGCAGCACCTTATTATTGAACTCATGGCCCAGGATTTCCTGGGCGCGCGTAAGTCGGTCGGATAAAGCCAAGACTTAGGCCTCCTTGGCAGCTTCGATAGCGTCGACGGCGTCGGCGACAGAGTTGAGCGAGAGCAGGGTCTCGTCATCGATCTCGAGGTTGAACTCGTCCTCGATAGCCGTAACCAGCTGCAGGCGCTCGAGCGAGTTGGCATCGAGGTCGTCAAAGGTGGTCTCCTCGCTAATTTCGGCAACATCGACGCCCAGAACGTCAGCAGCGACCTCGGCGATCTTGTCGAAGATTTCGGAGCGGTCCATAGCGCTTCCTCTCATAGTGCATGAATACCAAAAGAATGGTACCGCCCGGGCGGTACCAAGACACGGTTCTGATTCTACCCCACGGCGTGCACCGCGAAGCACATAACAGCGCTCTAACTCGCTCTTATAAAACGATACCATCCATAGAGTTGGCGACGTTCTCGACCAGTCCGGCGCGCACGGCTTCGGCCGCCGCGAGCGTACCGTTTTTAACAGCCTCGACCGAGGTGGCGCCATGACCGATCAGGACCACGCCGCGCAGGCCCAGAAGAATCGCGCCGCCCTTGGCGTCGCCAGAGAGCTTGGCCTTAATCTCGCGCATCTGCTTTTTAATGAGCAGCGCGGCGATCTTGGTGCCGAGCGATGACATAAAGACGCCCTTGAGCTCCTGTAGCAAAAACTTGGCAGCACCCTCGGTGGCCTTGAGCGCAATATTGCCCGACATGCCATCGGCAACGACGACATCGAAGTTACCTGAGGTGATGTCCGTTCCCTCGCAGTTACCAACAAAGCCGGGAACGGCGGCTTTCATGGCCGGGAAGCAGGCCTTGGTAAAGTTGGAGCCCTTCTCGTCCTCGGTGCCGTTGGCAAGCAGGCCCACGCGGGGATGCTCGATGCCCAGGACGACGCGGGCATAAGCACTACCCATCTGGGCAAAACGTACCATGTCATCGACCTCGACATCGGGGTTGGCGCCCATATCGCACAGCACCGTCAGACCGCCGGC
>CAJMRE010000080.1 GCA_905215755.1 uncultured bacterium | reverse complement strand
GCCCCCGAATACGCCGAGGCCGTCGCCGGCATGATCGCCGACGGCGTGAGCGTCGTGGGCGGCTGCTGCGGCACCACGCCGGCGCACATGGCGGCCCTGCGCACGCTTATCGATAACCACACGCCCAGTCCGCGCCACCGCAAGCCCAGCATGTCGGTCACAAGCGCCCAGACCGTGGTGGACCTCCCCTGCGATGGACACAAAATCGCCGTCATCGGCGAGCGCATCAACCCCACCGGTAAAAAGCGCCTGCAGCAGGCCCTGCGCGACGGCGACCTGGACTACGTCGTGAGCCAGGGCATCAGCCAGCAAGAGCAGGGCGCCGACATCCTGGACGTCAACGTCGGCCTGCCCGAGATCGACGAGGTCAAGATCATCCAACAGGCGACCGAACAGCTCCAGGGCTCCACGCTGTTGCCGCTGCAGATCGACTCCACCGATCCCGCCGCTGTCGAGGCCGCCGTGCGCCGCTACGCCGGCAAGCCCATCATCAACTCGGTCAATGGCAAGCAGCAGATCATGGATGAGATCTTTCCGCTGGTCGCCCACTACGGCACCAACGTTGTCGGCCTTACGCTCGACGAAGGCGGCATCCCCGATACCGCCGAGGCTCGCTTCGCCATCGCCGAGCACATCGTGGCCGAGGCTGCCCGTTACGGCATCGGACCGGACCGCGTCCTCATCGACTGCCTGGTCATGACCGCCTCGACCAACCAGCGCCAGGCCGAGCAGATCCTGCGCGCCATGTCCCTGTGCAAGGAGCGCCTGGGCGTCAAATGTGCGCTCGGCGTGTCGAACATCAGCTTTGGCCTGCCTGCCCGCCCGCTGCTGGGCTCGGTCTTTTTGGCTGCCGCCTTCGGCGCGGGCCTGGACGCCCCCATCATGAACCCGGGTTCCAAGCGCTTTATGGATACCGTCTACAGCTATCGCGTGTTGAGCGTTGAGGACGAGGGCTCGACCGGATACATCGAGCGCTATGCCGGCTGGACCGATCCGTACAAGATCGCCGCCAACCCGGCAGCTGCTCAGGCAGTATCGACCGACGCTGTGCCCGCTGCTGGCACCGCCGGCACCGACGGCAACGACGACCCGATTCGTCGCATGGTCGTCTCGGGCCGCAAAGGCGAGATCGCTGCCGAGACCGAGCGTCTGCTGGCAGACCACGACGCCATGGACCTCATCAACAATCACTTTATCCCCGCCCTCGACGAGGTTGGCGTCCTCTTTGACCGGGGCAAGTTCTTCCTGCCGCAGCTCATGGCCTCGGCCGAGGCCGCGCGCGTGGGCTTCGACACCATCAAGCGCCTGATGCCCGCCGGCGAGATCGCCGACAAGGGCAAAATCTGCGTGGCCACCGTCAAGGGCGACATCCACGATATTGGCAAGAACATCGTCAAAATGCTGCTCGACAACTACGGCTACACCGTCTTTGACCTGGGCCGCGACGTCGATCCGCAGGAGGTACTCAAGACCGTCAAGGAGCGCGACATCAAACTCGTCGGCCTCTCAGCGCTTATGACTACCACGGTCGTCGCCATGGAAGAGACCATCAAGCTGCTTCATGCCGAGGTGCCGGGCGTCAAGATCATCGTAGGCGGCGCCGTACTCACCCCCGAATACGCCAAGCAGATCGGTGCGGACTACTACGCCAAGGACGCCGCCGAAAGCGCTCGTATCGCCGAAGAGGTCTTTGGGCAGTAACACAACGGAAACAACCGAGCACCAAAACGCGCCGCATGCGCCACTTGGCACGTGCGGCACGTTAGAATAGATAAGACTATGCTCGTTTTGGCAGATAGGAGCGCAAGGATGGCGATCACGCCCGCAGAAATCGCGGAAACCCGCGGCATGGTTGAGGAGCAGAACCTCGACATCAGGACCATCACCATGGGTGTTTCGCTCATGGGTTGCGGTGACGAGAACCTCGACCGCATGTGCACGAAGATCTACGACCACGTGACGCACACGGCTGAGCACTTGGTCGAGACCGCCGAGAACCTCGAGCGCGAGTACGGTATCCCCATCGTCAACAAGCGTGTTTCCGTCACCCCGGTGGCGCAGATCGCCGCCTGCTGCAAGGATGAGGACCTCACCCCCATCGCGCATGCCCTCGACCGTGCAGCCGAGACCCTCGGCATCGACTACCTGGGCGGCTTCTCCGCGCTCGTCCAGAAGGGCATCGGCGACGCCGACCGCCGCGTCATCCAGTCCATCCCCCAGGCGCTCGCCACCACGAGCCGCGTCTGCTCCAGCGTCAACGTCGCCAGCCTGCGCGCCGGTATCAACATGGATGCCGTGCTCATGGCCGCCCAGACCATCATCGATGCCGCCAAGCTCACGGCCGACCAGGATTCCGTTGGCGCCTCCAAGTTTGTCTGCTTTGCCAACATGGTCGAGGACTCCCCGTTTATGGCGGGCGCCGTCCACGGCGGTGGCGAGGCCGACGCCGTCATCAACGT
>CAJMRE010000079.1 GCA_905215755.1 uncultured bacterium | reverse complement strand
GCCAAAACGCAATCGCAGGAGGTCAACATGACTGCAGAAGATAAGGCAAAGAACGCCGGCAAGGTCGCGCTCGTCCTGGAGGGCGGTAGTTTTCGCGGGCAGTTTACTGCGGGCGTGCTCGACGTTCTCATGGAGGCCGGCGTCGAGATTCCGGCGGTATATGGCGTATCGGCCGGCGCCCTCAACGGCGTGAACTACAAGTCGCACCAGATCGGCCGTGCCAACCGCATCAACCTGGCTTTCTGCAACGATAGCCGCTTCATGGGCGCCGCATCGTTTGCGTCCACGGGCTCCATTGTGGGTTACGACTTCATCTTCAACGATGTCCAGGACCGCCTGGATCCCTTTGACAGCGAGACGTTCGACGCGAGCCCCATCGAGATGTTCGCCGTCGCGACGGACATGCTCTTTGGAACCGCCACGTATCTCCCGGTCAAAAGCGCCGTGCTTGACCTCGATGCCGTGCGCGCCTCGACGTCGCTGCCGCTGGTGACGCCGCCGGTCGAGATTGACGGGCACAAATACGTCGACGGCGGCGTGGCCGATTCGGTCCCCATCGAGCACGTGCTGGAGGAGGCGGGCTTCGACCGTGCGGTCGTCATCGTCACGCAGGACCGTTCGTATGAGAAAAAGCCCTACGAGTTTTTGCCGGCCGCGCGTGCGCGTTATGCCGACTACCCCTATCTGCTCGAGGCTATCGAGACACGCCACGACCGTTACAACATCCAGCGCATGCACCTGTGGAAGTATGAGCGCGAGGGCCGTGCGTTGGTCGTCGCTCCGCAAAAGCCGGTCGAGGTCGGCCATGTCGAGCACGATTCGGCAAAGCTCCTCGACCTGTATATCCAGGGCCGTCAGGAGGCAAAGCGCCTGCTCGCGGAAATACAAGAGTTCGTTGAGCGCTAACGACGGCGAACCCTCAAAAAATGGCAACAGCTAAAGAGCTGGAAAATCACGGCTCGTGGATGACATGTGCAGAAACTCTGGTCGGAGCCAAAATACCTGTTGACTCGTACGGCGAGCGGGGTAATATGGACGGGTTACTTGCAGAGCCCCGTGAATCTCTGTAACAACACGTACTGTACATGGAGGAGTCTAAGTGATTTCGAAATCGACTCACTACGCCAAGCAGGGCGAGGTCCAGCGCAACTGGGTTCTCGTCGACGCCGATGGTGCTGTCCTGGGCCGTCTTGCCACCCAGATCGCAATGATCCTGCGCGGTAAGAACAAGCCCCAGTTCACGCCCAACAGCGACTGCGGCGACTTCGTTGTCGTCATCAACGCCGATAAGGTCCAGCTTACCGGTAACAAGGCCGACACGAAGACCTATTATCGCCACAGCGGCTACAACGGCGGCCTCAAGGCTGAGAGCTTCCGCCAGGCTATGGAGAAGCACCCGGAGAAGGTCATCGAGCGCGCCGTTCGCGGTATGCTGCCCAAGACCACCCTCGGCCGTGCCCAGATGACCAAGCTTAAGGTCTACGCTGGCACCGAGCATCCGCATGCTGCCCAGAACCCCACGAAGATTGAGCTGGAGGCTTAAAGATGGCTGAGAACACCGTTGTCTACCAGGGTACCGGCCGTCGTAAGAACGCCGTCGCCCGCGTCCGTCTCGTCCCCGGCACCGGCAAGGTGACCATCAACAAGCGTGACGCCGAGCAGTATTTCGGCCGTCATCAGCTCGTTGAGAACGCCCTTGCTCCCTTCAAGGTGACCGACACCGCCGGTCAGTTCGACGTTATCGCTCTGTGCGATGGCGGCGGCATCTCCGGTCAGTCCGGCGCTCTGCGCCTGGGCATCGCTCGCGCTCTTCTGAACGCTGGCGACTACCGTGCTGACCTCAAGAAGGCCGGTTTCCTTACGCGCGATGCTCGCGTGGTCGAGCGCAAGAAGTACGGCCTCAAGAAGGCCCGCCGCGCTCCCCAATTCTCCAAGCGCTAAGGTTTTATCTCCTTTCGAGATACAATGTACAAGCGGGGCCTGCCGATTCCTCGGCGGGTCCCGCTTTTCTTTTTCGACTAGGGTGGGCGGTTGTATATCGCCTGCTAGGGAAGGAGCAATCCTATGCCCCAGAACATCTTCGGTACCGACGGCGTCCGTGGCGTCGCCAACGCCGATCTTTCGTGCGACCTCGCGTTTCGCCTGGGCCGCGCGGCGACCAAGTTCCTTGGTCCGGACATCTGCATCGGCCGCGACACGCGCCTTTCGGGCACCATGCTCGAGAGCGCTCTGACCGCCGGCATTATGGCCGAGGGCGGCCGCCCGCATTGCTGCGGCGTCATCCCCACGCCTGCCGTGGCACTGCTCACTGTTCAGAACGAGCTCGACGGCGGCATCGTCATCTCTGCTTCGCATAATCCGCCGGAGTTCAACGGCATCAAGTTCTTTAGCCGCAAGGGCATGAAGCTTCCCGATGCTGTCGAGGAAGAGATCAGCGCCTGGGTCATGTCCGAGGAAGCCATGGCTGCCGA
>CAJMRE010000078.1 GCA_905215755.1 uncultured bacterium | reverse complement strand
CCGGCTCCACCTTCAAGCGCCCCGAGGGCCACTTTGCCGGCAAGCTCATCATGGACGCCGGCCTGCGCGGCCACGCCATTGGCGGCGCACAAGTGAGCAAGAAGCATTGCGGCTTCATCGTCAACGCCGACCACGCCACCGCAGCCGAAGTCGACGAACTCATCCACCACATTCAAACAACCGTTAAAGACCAGTTTGGAGTAGACCTAGAACCCGAAGTCCACCGAGTAGGCGAATTCCTCTAACAAAGAAGGCCCCGAGCGCAAAAAGAAGGCCCCGAAAGGGGCCTTCACCATATTTATTCAGATAACCCAGTCCGGAGCGAAGCGCACCGGACCCGAGAGGTCCGCGGCCGTCCGAAAGGTATAAGGTTGATCGCGAGTTCCGCACGAGCCGGAGAGCACTTAATGTGCTCTCCGCGCGAGCAGGACTGTCCGAGCAGGCAACCTTATACCTTTCGGACAGCCGCGGACCAACGGTCGTTAAAGCCCAGCTACGACAGCGCCACGCCGCCAAGCCAGCCCCAGCGCACGCCAGAGCCAGTACCATAGAAGCTAATAAACGAATCAAGCGACTTAGACGTAATGGCACCCTCGTTGCTCATAACGATGCCGCCGCCAACGTAGATGCCCACGTGACCGTAGATCAGGCCCGGAGCGCCAGTGCCGCTGTGCGAGGAGTCGGCCACGATCATGCCCACCTGCAGCGCCGAGCGATCGGAGCTATAGCACCAGGCGTTGAACATGTCGCACGCGTTGCCGCCAAAGTAACCAACACCGGCATTGCGGAAGACGTTGGTAACCCAGGCAGCGCACCAGCCCTGACCAGGTGAAGGCGTGGAGTAGCATGCATTGACGACAGCCTGCTGCTTGCCCGAGCCGCCCGTCTGCTGCGGGGTACCGCCGGCATACGAACCGCCACCCGAGCTCGAACCGCCCGAAGAAGAACCGGTATTCGCAGAGGCCGCGGCAGCCGCAGCCGCCTTCCTGGCAGCCTCCTCGGCCTGGGCGGCAGCGAGGATCTCGGAATCACGCTGAGCCATGAGCTCCTTGACGTCGTCGGAAAGGCCGTTCAGCACGGTCTGAACCTCTTGCTGCTTGGCCTGCATATCCTGCATCTGGGCCGTCTGCTGATCCTTGAGTTTCTCCAGGTCGGCCTTTTGCGCCTCGAGCTCAGTCTTCTGCGCGTCAAGCTCGGCCTGAATCGTTTGAATGTCCTCGATGGCGTCACGGTCACTCTTGTTGATCTTCTCGACATAGTGCGCGTTGGCAACGAGTTCTTCAAACGAGCCGGAAGCCAGCAGCAACGACAGGATGTTGGTGCCGCCCGACTTGTAGCTGGCTGCCACGCGATCGGAAAGGTCGTTACGCTTCTTCTTGAGCTCGGCCTTCTTGGTGTCGATCTGAGCCTGCGTATCGTCAATCTTGCCCTGGACGTCCTCGATATCGTTAAGGGTCTGGGCATTTTTGTTTGCCAGCGCCGCATACTCATTTGCGATGCTGTCGAGCTGGGCCTGAACCTCATCGAGCTGGGCCTGGGCGGCGTTCAGTTTATCGGTGGTCTCTTTGGAGGCCTCCGCCGCATGGGCGCGGGCAGGCAGGCCAAAAAGAACTGCCGCAGAAGCAGCGCCGAACAGGGCTTTGAGGGCGGCGCGGCGCGAGAGCTCCTGGGAGAGGATGGAATCGCTGTTTGGTGACATATGTACTCCGTTACATGCTTATTTATATGTCGCTCAACTCATACATATTAGCGTACATATGGCGTGTCCCAACGATTTCCACGAACGGCAGGAAACGGCAAGGTCGGCGGCTCGCAAGCAATTGGTAAAGTTGGGGTAACAATTGAGCAAGCTCAGTTATGAGTACGTTAACATAATCGTCTGCTTTTCCTGCCCCGCGTGTTTTGGGCGCCCCCAGCTGCGCTATACTCCCCTCAAGAAGTGTTCCTGATTCGATAGGAGACTACATGTCCAAAGCACTCGACCCCAAAGACACCTGCGTCCTCGTTACCGGCGGCGCCGGCTTTATCGGCTCGCACACCGTCGTTCAGCTGCTCGAGGGTGGCTACCAGGTTGTCGTCGTCGATGACCTCTCCAACTCCAGCGCCGTTGCCATCGACCGCGTCAAGACCATCGTGGGCGACGAGGCCGCCAAGAACCTCACCTTCTACGAGGCCAACGTGCTCGACCGCGATGCGATGAACAAGATCTTCGATACCCACCAGATCGACCGCGTCATCCACTTCGCCGGCTTTAAGGCCGTTGGCGAGTCGGTGAGCAAGCCCGTCGAGTACTACCACAACAATATCGAGAACACCCTGGTGCTCATCGATGTCATGCGCAACCACGGCTGTAAGTCCATCATCTTCTCGAGCTCTTCGACCGTCTACGGCGATCCGGACAATCCGCCCGTCACCGAGGAAGACCCCAAGAAGCCCGCGACCAACCCCTATGGTTGGACCAAGTG
The DNA here is from genome assembly GCA_905215755.1 of uncultured bacterium. Classification (GTDB taxonomy): domain Bacteria; phylum Actinomycetota; class Coriobacteriia; order Coriobacteriales; family Coriobacteriaceae; genus Collinsella. The sequence goes on along the minus strand of CAJMRE010000078.1, from coordinate 74 downwards.
GATGATTGAGCAGATCCTCATGGACGTCCACACCGCCGACCCCGAGTGGGACGTCGTGCTGCTCCGTTACTTCA
>CAJMRE010000077.1 GCA_905215755.1 uncultured bacterium | reverse complement strand
CGTTTGCAGCACAGGGCTACCAAGGATACCACCCGTCCCAAAAGACTGTTTTGGGTCCGCGCCACGAAAATGACCTATCTACTACGTTTGAACCGTATGGGTCGACCGTGCCTGGTTTTACCGAAAATCGGCAAGCCGTCTACCTGCGGTTTTTATTTCGCAGAATTTGGCATGGTTAAGGGCGATCGGTTAAACGTAGTAGATAGGCGCATTTCGTGGCGAACGAACCAAACCGAGGTACAAAATAGCCCCCGCCCCAGAAAAATCGTCGGCAAGGTAGCAAAATGCCCCGCGGGCAGGAGGCTGCTCGCGGGGCAAAGAAGAGGGGCTTATTTGCGGCGGTCCGAGGTGCTCGGCGTGGAGTTTTATCGTGGCCCACCCTAAGGCATTACAGCTCGACGAGCTGGCCGGTCTCGGCGGCCTCCTTGATGGCGTTGAGAAGTGTGAGCGTCTTGACGTTATCGGCGGGGGTCACGACGGGCTCAACCTCGCGGCGGACGACCTTCACAAAGTGCTTGAGCTGCATCTTGTGCGGTAGTGCCGGGTCCACGGCCGGAATCTCCATCTGCAGCGGCTTGTGCCAGTTGGAGGCGCCGTCGTAGGAGAACTGGTGCAGGCGGGGCAGCGACAGGGCGCCCATGGTGCCACCGATAAAGTAGGCGTCGGCGTCGAAGGGACGGTACTGCGGGTCCTCGCGAGCGGTGGCCTCCCAGTTCCAGGGGCTGGCGGTGGCGTCGGAGATGGTCATGCTCGCGAGCGCGCCATCGGCAAAACGGACGTTGACCACGGCGGAGTCCTCGGTCTCAAAACCGCGGGCGGCGCTGGACTGCATGCCCTGAACGGCGACGGGCTCGCCCAGCAGGTAGCGGAGCAGGTCGACGTCGTGGACCAGGTTGACCAGGATCGGGCCGGCACCCTTCTTGCGGCGCCACTCGACATCGAAGTACTCGTCGTTCTTGTAAATCATGTAGTGGAAGCTCGACACGGTGAGCTTGCCCAGCTCGCCGGACTCGATGATCTCCTTAGCCTTGTTAACGAAGGGGTTGTGGCGACGGTGCTGACCCACGAGCACGGGCACGCCGGCGGTCTCGGCCTCGGCGGCGAAGGCCTGGGCATCCTCAAGGTCGTTGGAGATCGGCTTTTCGACCAGCGGCACGATGTTGCGCTTGATGGCCTCGCGAGCAACGCCCAGGTGCAGGTCGTTGGGGGTGGCGATAATGACGGCCTCGGGCTTGACCTCGTCCATCATCTGGGCGGGATCGGTATAAAACGGCACGCCGGCGGCCTCGGCCGTGGCGCGGGCGCCCTCAAAGGCGTCGGCGATGGCGACGAGCTCGGCCTCGGGCTCCTCGGTGACAAAGCGGATGTGGTTGCGGCCCATGGCGCCGGCGCCGATAACGGCAATGCGGACGGGGTTGAACTCAGACATTTCGACTCCTTAATACTGGTGGCCGGTGGAATGCGACAAAGGGGCTGTCCCTTTGTCGCATCGGTAAAACTAGGCGGACTTCTTCTTGCTGTCGGAGACCATCATGTAGACGGTGAGCACGACGGCGATGGCGGCGATCACAATGGCGCCGTAGAAGGACTGCTGGTAGGCGGCGCTGCCGGCCTCGGCGTGATACAGCACGGCGGTGATGGGCTGGCTGATCCAGGTGGAGGCGGCATAGCCCAAAAACATGATGCCGTAGTTGACACCGATGTTGCTGGTGCCAAAGGCGCCACCGGTGAGCGGCGGGTAGATGACGAGCAGGGCGCCAAAGCTAAAGCCGAGCAGGGCGAGCGCCACAAAGAACATGCTCTGCGTAAAGCTCATCGACATGATGACGAGCGCGACGATGGTGACGACAAGGCTGATGAGCAGCGACTTATAGGCGCCGAGCTTGTCGATGATCTGGCCAAAGGACAGACGGCCAACCAGGTTGGCGCAGGTGTTGACGGAGACCACCACACCGCCGAGGGCGACGGCCGCGGCGCTCGTGGGATCGGCGAAGAGCTGGACGGCGGCGATGGAGGCAACCTTGCCCACGAGCAGGGTGCCCGCGGTGGCGGCAAAGGCGAAAGTGACGATGAGGACCCAGAAGCGCGGGGTCTTGACCATCTCGCCCGGGGTGAGGTCGCCGAAGGTGCCGGCGTGCGCGCCGCCCTTGGGGGCCTCGAAGCCCTCGGGCAGCCAGCCGGCCTCGGGGGCCTTCAGGAACAGGGCGGAGGCAGCAATCGTCACAAAGAAGATGACGCCGAGTGCCTTAAGGGCGCCAAAGATGCCCAGGCTCGGGATGAGCAGCGAGGCGAGCACCGGGGACAGCACGGCGGGGCCGGCAGTCGAAGCGGCCAGGGTGATGCCGGAGGCGAGGCCCTTCTTGTCGATGAACCACTTTTGGCCCGTGGTGAGCGCGGGGTTGTAGCCCAGGCCGTTGCCGACGGCGGCAACGAGCGAGAACCACAGGTAGAACTGCCACGGCTCGGTGACGGTGCCGGACATGAACCAGCCCAGGCCGTAACACACGGCGGCGGCGATCACGACGTTGCGCGGGCCGATCTTATCGGAGATGCGGCCGGCGAAGATGCC
>CAJMRE010000076.1 GCA_905215755.1 uncultured bacterium | reverse complement strand
GAACTTCTGACCTCTTCCGTGTCAGGGAAGCGCTCTCCCCCTGAGCTAAACGCCCAAATGGAGCGGACAACGGGGCTCGAACCCGCGACCCCAACCTTGGCAAGGTTGTGCTCTACCAACTGAGCCATGTCCGCTTACGAGGATTAATCTTACGTGATGCCCGCATCCTATGCAAGAACTTTTTTTGAAAAGTTTTGCGACGCCCTCGCGAACCTCGCGAAGACATCAGCCACCACGGAAGGCGCAGGCAAACGCAAACTCGCCGCAAGAGGCCCTTACATCTCACCGAGCATGATCCAGGCAGAGCTGTCCTGCGCGAGCCTGCCGTCTGCAAGCGGTGATGAGGTGAGCAGGACCCTGCCCGCCGGCAGCTCCACGGGTGCTGCACCGAAGTTCGTCACACACGCCCAGCCGTTATCGCGGCGATAGGCGATGACGCCGCCCTCAGCGCCCTCGGCACCATCCGCAAGACCGGTGCGCCCGTCAAGATCGAGCCACGCAAGATCGTTGGCGCACCCGCGCAGCTTGCGCCGCAGCCAGAGGGCGTCACGATAGAGCGCAAGCATCGATGTCGGGTCCACTTCTTCCCTATCGGCAGCATAATCGGAAAACCATGCAGGCTGCGGCAGATGGGGCGCCGCATCGGCGTCTGCCGGCGAAAACCCAAACGATCCGCCATGCGCGGGATCGTCCGCCGCCACCCACGGCAGGGGCACACGACAGCCGTCGCGCCCCTTCTCACGCTTCGGTCCGTGCGTATTGGTCGCAGTAGGGTCTTCGAGTGCAGCCCACGGGATATCAGCCACCTCAAAAAGGCCGAGCTCCTCACCCTGATACACGTATGCCGAGCCCGGAAGCGCCAGCTCAAGCAAAAGGGCCGCCCGCGCGCGGCGCTCGCCGAGTTCACGGTCCTCGTCATAAGACGACCCGTCGCGCAAGAGCCAGTCGAGCGCAATCTGGTGGTAGCGCGTCGCCTTGATTTGCGGCAGGGCATAGCGTGTCGCCACGCGCGGCACGTCGTGGTTGGAGAGTACCCAGGTCGAGGCGGAATCGGATTCGACGGCTGCCTTCAAGCCCTCCTCGATTGCAGCGTGCATGTCATCATAGGTCCAAGTGGCCTTGGCGAACTCAAAGTTAAATGTCTGACCAAGCTCGCTGGGACGCGCGTAGAGATACTGACGCTCGGGCAGCACCCACGCCTCGGCAACGGCGCTGCGCGGCGGATCATAGCGGTCGAACACGCGACGCCACTCGCGATAGATCTCGTGGACCTCGTTGCGATCCCACAGCGGATGGGTGCCGTCGTCAACCATGTCATCGCCCTCGGCGAGATGCCACCGGTCGAGGTCATCGCGGTCGAGATCCTTGGCGAGACCGTGCGCCACATCAATGCGAAAGCCATCGACGCCTCGATCGCTCCAAAACGCCAGGACGTCGCAAAAGAACGCGTGAACCTCGGGGCATGACCAGTCAAAGTCCGGCTGCTCGGGCGTAAACATGTGCAGATACCACTGACCGTCCGCAACACGCGTCCAGGCGGGGCCGCCAAAGTTGGCATTCCAATTGGTGGGAGGAAGCTCGCCGTGCTCGCCGCGACCATCGCGGAAGATATAACGGGCGCGCTCGGGCGATCCGGGGCCGGCGGCAAGAGCGGCTTTGAACCAGGGGTGCTGGTTGGATGAATGGTTAGGCACGATGTCGACAATGACCTTGATGCCGCGCACGTGAGCCGCAGCGATCATGTCATCGAAGTCGTCAAGCGAGCCGAGACGTGGGTCGACATCGCAGTAGTCCGCCACATCATAGCCACCATCGACAAGAGGCGATGGGTAAAACGGGCTCAGCCATATGGCCTCGATGCCCAGCCGCTCAAGATAATCCATCTGCTGGGTAATGCCCGCGATATCGCCCAGACCCGAACCGGTCGAATCCTTAAACGAGCGCGGGTAAATCTGATAGATCGCGGCATCGGACATCCATGAGCGCGAAGAGGTTATTTCTGTAGCCATGGGGCATATCTCCCTTGCAACGAGGTTTGCGAGATGTCCACGATGATACGCCCAAGGCAGACATTCGCGACAAACAACGCCCCACCCACGCTCCAAAAAAAATGCTCGCTCCCTCTCGGGTTCGAGCCCCCTGGGGCGGATTGACCAATGAGGCGAAAAGAATGGAAGACTCACTCCCCCGGCCACGACAGCGAGCGGGCTCCGGGTGCCCCAGGTTGCCGTGAAAGAGGAGGGAAGCGTACTTTATGTACGCGACCGACGATTGAGGGGCAAGATGGGGTGCCCGGGGCTCGCACAGCGTCAACAAAAAACGCGGTTCGTTAGAACCGCGTAACATAGTTGGAGCGGACAACGGGGCGTCCGCGTATCCGCTTTCGCGGATCCGCACCGGCTTCGGCCGCCTGTCGGCGTCCTCGCCAGCTCGCTACAAACGCTCCGCGTTTGCTTAACGCTCGCTCCCTCTCGGGTTCGAGCCCGGGCGACGGGTACGAAAAAGCCCGGCTACCGTAGTAGTCGGGCTATTGCGCTTGGAGCGGACAACGGGGCTCGAACCCGCGACCCCAACCTTGGCAAGGTTGTGCTC
>CAJMRE010000075.1 GCA_905215755.1 uncultured bacterium | reverse complement strand
GCTGCTTCCTCGCCACCACCGGTGCCGAGGCGCTCTACTCCGACATGGGCCACGTCGGCCGCGGCAACATCTACGCCACCTGGCCGTTCGTTAAGTGCTGCCTGCTGCTGTCCTACATGGGCCAGGGCGCTTGGCTTATCAACAACGCTGCCAGCCCCGAGCTCATGGGCATTGCCGACCTTAACCCCTTCTACCAGATGCTCGCCCCGGGCCTGCGTCCCTTTGCCGTCGGCCTTTCCACCGTCGCGGCCATCATTGCCTCGCAGGCGCTCATCACCGGCGCATTCTCGCTGGTGTCCGAGGCCAGCCGTCTGGACCTCATGCCGCACATGCAGGTCTTCTACCCTGCCGAGACCAAAGGCCAGCTCTACATCCCCATGGTCAACAACGTCATGCTTGTCGGCTGCGTCATCGTGGTGCTGCTGTTCCAGAACTCGGCGCATATGGAAGCCGCCTACGGCCTTGCCATTACGCTGACTATGATGTGCACCACGCTGCTGCTCTTCTTCTACCTGCACGAGGAGCGCAAGCTCAAGGTTGCTCCGTGGATCTTCGCGGCCTTCTTCCTTTTGCTCGAAGGATTCTTCTTCGTGAGCTCGCTCACCAAGTTCTTCCACGGCGGCTATTTCACCATCCTCATGGCTGCACTCATCATGGGTGTTATGGTGTGCTGGTACAACGGTACGGCTGTTGAGCAGCGCCAGTTTACGCTGCTGCCGCTGCGCAGCTACCTGCCGCAGCTCAAGCGCCTGCGCGACGACGACCGTTACGAGCGCATGAGCGACAACGTCGTGTACCTGACCAAGGACACCCATACCGATTACATCGACCGCGACATCGTCTACTCGATTCTGGACAAGCATCCCAAGCGTGCCCGCGCCTGGTGGTTTGTGAACGTCGAGACCATGGACGAGCCGTATACGTTTGCCTATTCGGTCGAGACGTTCGATACCGACTACGTGTTCCGTGTGCACCTGTACCTGGGCTACAAGATCAACCAGCGCGTCAATGCCTACCTGCGTCAGGTTGTTCAGGACCTGGCTGCCACCGGCGAGCTGCCGCCGCAGACGCATGACTACTCGGTCTACAAGGATCCGGGTAACATCGGCACGTTCAAGTTCATCCTGATCCGTAAGCTTCTGGCGCCCGAGAGCGACGTGGAGCCCAGCGAGCGCACGGCCATCACGCTCAAGTACATCATCCGCCGCGCCGCCGGCACGCCCGCGCGTTGGTACGGCCTGGAGAACTCCAACGTGAGCTTTGAGTACGTGCCGCTGTTCACCAAGTTCAAGGCCGTGAACAAGATGCAGCGCCTGGCCCCCAACGAGCGGCCGTAGGCGCCGACGGGTTGCACGGAGTTGGTTTTCGATGGACAAGATTGAGACCGGGGAGGCAAACATGGATGCAAAGATGCTTGATGGCCGCGAGGTGGTTGCCGAGCTGGTACGTGAGGCACGCGCCGACGCCGCCGAAGATCGGTTCCTTACGAACCGTGCCAACATGGATATGGCCGATCGCGTAATTTCGATCGTGGCACTGGTATTTGGAGCGGTGTGCGTGTGTGCCCTGCTCGCGCACGTGCTGTTTGTCTAGCGACCGCCGGTTGCAAAGGCTATACACTTGGAACCACCACAAGGGAAACCACCACAAAGGTGCCTGTCCCCTTTGTGGTGGTTTTTGTTTTGAGAGAGGGGCGGGACGCTGATGGACGTCCGTACGGACGGCGATATTGCCGATAGCTTTTGGTGGCGGCGCACAACGCTGACGCGCCGCACTCCTCTGTATGACGCCTGCGTATCGGTGGGGCTGCTGGTCGCGGCGACGATTGTGGGCGCGCTGCTCGACCATCCGGGTCTCGCGCCGAGCATCATGATCGTCTATGTGTTCGCCGTTCAGCTGTGCGCATTCTTTACCTGGAGTCGCCTGTATTGCTTGCTGAGCTCGGCTGCCGCCGTGGCGCTCTACAACTTCTTGTTTGTCGACCCGCGCTACTCGCTGTCGCTTATCGACCGCGGCTATCCCGGCATGTTCTTCATCATGTTCGTGGTCTCGCTTGTGTCGAGCTCGATTGCGTTGGCCCTGCGCCGCGCCTTGGCACAGGCTGCCGCCAGCGACCGCCGCACGCATATGGTGCTCGAGACCAACCGCATGCTGCAGCGGTGCGCCGATCAGCATCAGATCGTTCACGCCATGGCCACGCAGCTGGCACGTCTTTCGGGCTGCCCGGTCGTGTGGTACAGCGCCGACGCCGAGGGCGATGACCTGCTGCCGCGTGCGACATACACGGCCGTGGGCGATGCCGCACCGGTGCACGAACTGGCGCCGCAGATGCCGCCGCGGCTCTCGGCGTCCGCCTATGTGGGAACGCCGCTCGATGCCACCTATGGCGGCTCGGCGTTTTATGGCATCTACCTGACGGTTCGCACAGGCGACGGCTTCGCGCGCTCGGGCGACCCCGCCTCGGTGGTGGGCGTGCTGGCTATCGTTGCCGAGCCCGACGTGCTGACGCATGAGGAGCGGACACTTGCCGATGCCATCGTGAGCGAAGGCGAGCTGGCGCTCGATCGCGCCCGCGCCATGGAGGCCCGCGAGGAGGCGGCGGTGCTTGCCAAAAACGAACAGCTGCGCGCCAACCTGCTGCGCTCCATCTCGCACGATCTGCGTACGCCGCTCACCAGTATTTCGGGCAA
>CAJMRE010000074.1 GCA_905215755.1 uncultured bacterium | reverse complement strand
CCTCGGCATCATCCGCCGGCAGACCCTTCTGTCCGCCGAACACCGCAAGCGCGCCGCGACGCCCTACGAGCGGATTATCGACATCCGAAAGCACAACAATACGAGTGCCATCCAAAGCCTGCAGCGCGGGCGCCAAATCAACGCTCGCCACCTGCTCAAGGCCGGCAAGACCGGGGGCGACATCGCAGCCCTGATCATCGACCACACGCGCGCCCAGCGCCTGCAGCATGCCGGCGCCACCGTCGTTGGTGGCACTGCCGCCCAAGCCAATATAGATAGTCTTTGCCCCGGCACGAACCGCACGAAGCATGAGCTCGCCCACACCATAGGTTGTAGCAGCCAGCGCCGACGACTCCGTGCAAGACGAATACCCAATACCCGCCGCCTCGGCCATCTCGATTACGGCCGACTTGTGCTCGCCGTCCACCAGCATCCGGGCAGACACGCGGTCGCCCAAGGGGCCTGCGACCTCACAGGTCGAAAGCTCGCCGCCACGCGCGACGACGGCGTCGAGCGTCCCCTCGCCACCATCTGCCAGCGGCAACGCGGCCACCTGGGCATCGGGCCACACACGGCGCACGCCTTCGGCAACGGCCGCCTCTGCCTGCGCGCTCGAAACGCTGCCCTTAAAGGAATCAATCGCCAACAGCACACGGCGGGGCCGGCGGCACGCGGCACCAAAATCGACCGCCTCAACGGCGACATCTCCAGCACCCGCAAGCGCCTCGGCATGAGCGGCATGCGCCTCAAGATCGGCTCCACAACCGCAGCCAGCACCATCGGTGTCACGCAGCCCACTAAAATAGCCGCTCAACACCTCACGACACTCATCCGCCAGCACGCCGACATGTACGTTAAACCGATGATTCAGGCGCGAATCGGCATTCAGGTCATACAGCGAACCCAGCGCGCCCGCCTTGGCATCAGCCGCGCCATACACGCAGCGCCCCACGCGCGCGTTGACCATAAGCCCCGCACACATGCAGCATGGCTCGAGCGTCACGTAGACCGTGCAATCGGAAAGGCGCCAGCGACCGAGCGACCGAGCGGCAGCGCACAGGGCCGCGAACTCTGCATGAGCCGAAGGATCCTGGTCGAGCTCGCGACGATTATGCGCCCGCGCGACAATCTCACCCGCGCGCACCACCACGGCACCAATCGGTACCTCGCCCACCTCAGCGGCGGCGCGCGCCTCGGCCAGCGCCTCGCGCATGAACTTCTCGTCGATTTCGGTGATCGTCATCGTTCGCCTTCCCTGTTGCAAATTCAAAACGATGCTATCATTACGACTCACGGAGAGATGGCAGAGCGGTTGAATGCGGCGGTCTTGAAAACCGTTGAGCGCGAGAGCGTTCCGGGGGTTCGAATCCCCCTCTCTCCGCCACTTCTAGTGATGTACCGGCGTCATGGTTCGCTCGAATAGAGCATCGACCACGTCGGCCATCTCGGGTCGACGCTCGAGATCGTGACCCGACTCCCACCATATCGTGAAAAGTCGAATAATGCCGCCGGCGACAAACTCAGACGTCGTCTCGAGTGACACGGGGGCCAGGGCATCCTCGGCAAGCACGTTCATCACACGCTCGCGGATGGAGCGGGCAATACGGTCGCAAATAACGTTGGTCAACATGCCAGACATGCTGCTTGCCAAAATGTTATCCATGAGCTGCTCGTGCGCCAGAATCAAATCCATGGCATCGTCCAAAATCGCGTGCCGAAGCGCGCGCACGTCCTCGGCAGACACTGCACCGGCCTCATCGGGCTGTTTTTGCGGCAAACCCGACATAAGCTCATCGATATAAAAGGCAAAGTAATCGTTCTTGTCGCGAAAGTGCTTGTAGAACGTCGTGCGGCGAATCATGGCGCGGTCGCACAGCATGGCAACCGTCAGGTCCTCAAAACGATGCTCCTCGAGAAGCTCGGTGAAGGCATCGAACAGGGCGCGGTAGGTTTTCTTAATGCGAAGGTCCACTGGTATCGCCATCCTCAGGGCAAAGACAACACTCGTCAATCTGTCGCATATCTTACACCTGTACCTCGCGCGCTTTGCCCCGGTGCCGACCCCGACGAAAACACAACGCTTACCGGAAAGTTCGGCACGACAAAACGTTGCGGGTATACTAGTAGCGTTATACCAACGGCAGCTGGCGCATGCCGCCGCGGCCATTCGAAACGGAGACATCATGATTACCGTCATCATCGGCATCGTTGTTGTCATTGTGATTGTCTGCGCCATCGCCGGCATTTACAACAACATGGTCACCAAGCGTAACCGCATCGATAACGCCTGGCAGAACATCGATACGCAGCTGCAGCGCCGCAACGACCTGATCCCCAACCTGGTCGAGACCGTCAAGGGCTACGCCAAGCACGAGCAGGAGACGCTCTCCGCCGTGATCAGCGCGCGTAACACCGCCGTCAAGGCCACCACGCCCGAGGCCAAGATGGAAGCCGACAACGTGCTGACCGGTGCGCTGCGCCAGCTCTTCGCCGTAGCCGAGGCCTATCCCGATCTTAAGGCAAACACCAACTTTACGCAGCTGCAGGCATCGCTCGAGGATACCGAGAACAAGATTAGCTATGCACGCCAGAGCTACAACGATTGCGTGCTCAGCTACAATAACGCCATTCAGACGTTCCCGGCTGTCATCTTTGCCGGCATCTTCCAGTTTAAGGAGCGCCAGGGCTTCGAGGCCGCCGAAGCAGCCCGCCAGGCCCCGACCGTCAAGTTCTAGTAGTCTGACAGCGCATCCTTAATCGGCTAAATGCATAAACCTCCCCGTCGAATGCATACTTCGACGGGGAGGTTTCCTTTTTCGCGAAGGTCCCCCTCTAAGCGCCGTGCATTTTCAGGAGTATTCAACATAACCAAGAGCTTCGGGCGCCACGATAAATGCCAAAGACCGCGAATATCCCTGCAAATCAAACGCTGCCAGCCCATAACCCCGCCCATCATT
>CAJMRE010000073.1 GCA_905215755.1 uncultured bacterium | reverse complement strand
ACCGCGAATATCCCTGCAAATCAAACGCTGCCAGCCCATAACCCCGCCCATCATTCGTAGAAAACATCGAGAACTCCCGATTTTTTGCCCGAGATCGGTATGCAGGGACCTTCGACTGCAGAATACTCGCAAAAATGCACGTCGCCACCGCCCCCACATGGCGCGAAGCAAAGCAAAAGCGCAGCCTAAAAGGCCGCGCACCATCTTTATTCAGATTAATCATTGCCCGTTGTGACATCGCCGAACCCGCAGGGCAGAGAACAAGTTCCCTCCCGGCGCACTCCGCAGGACGCAAGAAGCCCTCGCCGCACGAAGTGCGCAGCGAGGGCTTCTTGCATGTCCGAGGACGCGCCGGGAGGGAACTTGTTCTCTGCCCGGATAGGTAAGACAAATTACGCGACGGTGTAAACCCAGTTGTGCTTGTCCTCGACAGCACCAGACTGGATACCAGTCAGGGTCTCGCGAAGCTTCTTCATCACAGGGCCGATCTCGGTGTATCCAGCCGGGAAGGTCACGGTCTCGTCGGCGCCGTAAACCTTGTTGTCGATTTCGCCAACCGGAGAGATGACGGCAGCGGTGCCGCACAGGCCGCACTCCACAAAGGTGCCGGCCTTGACCTCGGCCCACTCGACGGGGCGCTGGTCAACGGTCATGCCCAGGTCCTGAGCAACCTGAACGAGCGAACGACGGGTGATAGAGGGCAGGATGGAGTCGGTGTGCGACTGAGGAACGACGAGGGTGCCGTCCTCCTTCACGAACAGGACGTTGGCGCCACCGGTCTCCTCGACATAGGTACGGGACTCGGAGTCAAGATACAGGTTCTCGGCATAGCCCTCGCGATGGGCCTCCATCGTGGGCTTAAGGGACATGGCGTAGTTCAGGCCGGCCTTGATGTTGCCGGTGCCGTGCGGTGCGGCACGGTCATACTCGGAAACGCGCAGCTTGACGGGCTTGAGGCCACCCTTAAAGTACGGACCGACCGGGGTCACGAGAATGCGGAACGTGTACTCAGGAGCGGGAGCCACGCCGATCACGTCACCGGAACCGATCATAAACGGACGCACGTACAGGGTCGCGCCGGAGCCGAAGGGCGGAACCCAGGCGGCGTTGGCAGAGACGACCTGCTTGACGGCCTCAACGAACTTGTCCTTGGGGAACGGGGGCATCTCGAGGCGCTGGGCAGAGTTATACATGCGCTCGGCGTTCATGTCGGGACGGAAGCAGACGATGCTGCCGTCCTCGGCGGTGTAGGCCTTCAGGCCCTCAAAGACCTCCTGGCAGTAATGGAAGATGCCGCCGCACTCGGAGACATGCAGGGTGTGATCGGTGGTCAGGCCACCCTCGTCCCACTCGCCGTCCTTCCAATGGGCCTCGTAGCTGTAATCGGTCTTCATGTAGCCAAAGCCGAGGCTACCCCAATCGATATCCTTCTTCTCGACAGTCATATGTCGCTCCTTACATACACAGTTGCATACTCGCGAACCCGCACGCAAGGACCGAGGCCGACCGCGTCGCAACGTCGCACGCCCGGAGCGTAGAGCCGGACGGGACACGCGAGCAGCATCAAAGCCGATGGCACGTCGATTCGCATGCACGAGATTGTACTCCCCGCACGCGTCTGATAAAACGCTTTTCTTTAACTAAGTAAAGTATTTTCATTTGACCGAAGCAAAAAGGCCCGCCACCGTAAGCGGTGACGGGCCTCAACTGTACGGTCTGCGCGCTGGCTCGAGCTAGGCGTTCTATTTACCCAGCTTGGCCTTAACCAGACCGACCACGGTCGGGATGATCGACACGGCAACGATGCCGATAATCAGCAGCTCAAAGTGCTCTTGCACAAAGGGAATGCCGCCAAAGAAGTAGCCCAGCAGCGTAAAGACCGTCGACCAGGTAATGCCGCCCAGCACGTTAAAGACGACAAAGTTGCGCCAGTGCATGCCGCCCATGCCAGCGATAAAGGGCACAAAGGTGCGGATAAACGGGAAGAAGCGACCCAGGAAGATGGCCAGGTGACCCCACTTGTCCAAGAAGTCCTCGGACTTTTTGATGCGCTCGGGCGTCATGGCCTTGACCTTGCCCGAAGCGATGATCTTGCGGCCAAAGAAGTGACCGATCATAAAGTTGCACTGATCGCCCAAAATGGCAGCGGCCCATGCGGTGGCCAGAAGCGCCACGATGTTAAAGCCGCCGTTGTGGGCAAAGAAACCCGAGGCGAACAGCAGCGAATCACCGGGAAGGAACGGGAAGAACACCACGCCCGTCTCGATAAAGATGATCAGGAACACGCAGCCGTAGGCCATAAGCGGGCCGGCGGCGATCCAGCTGGCGATCGCGGTGCGCGGATCCTTAAGCAGCTCGGCGATAAAATTGATGAAACCCATGAAGTAAAACCTCTCAGTTGTGGGCGCGGATACGTCCAAGTTGACCAGTATACGGTTGCGGTGCCCCCTCGTGCGCAACCCCACAAAAGCATGACTCCATTACCAGCAAGTTTGCATAACTGACATCTGTAGCGCAATGGCGCCAAGATTGTCCTTCCTAATCCCTAGCAAATCGCTATACTTTATTGAATCGCATTGCCATGGCGCTAAGGGAGGGCGGCCGGTGAGCTTTATCAATACCATTCGCGAGGATATCAAGACCGTCCAGGCGCAAGACCCCGCTGCACAAAACGGTCTGGTCATCTTCCTTTCCTATCCTGGCCTGCACGCCAAGTGGAACCACGTGCCCGAGCACTGGCTCTGGGAGCACGGTCATCGCTCGCTCGCCCGCGTGCTCTCGCAAATCACCCGCCACATCACCGGCGTCGAGATTCACCCTGCCGCGCAGATTGGCAAGCACTTCTTTATCGACCACGCCATGGGCGTCGTCATCGGCGAGACCACCATTGTGGGCGACAACTGTGTGCTCTACCAGGGCGTCACGCTCGGCGGCACCGGCAACGAGACCGGCAAGCGTCACCCCACCCTGGGCAACAATGTCACGGTGGGCACGGGCGCCAAGGTGCTCGGCAACATCTGCATCGGCAACAACGTCAAGATCGGCGGCAACTCGGTCGTCGTTAAGGACGTCCCCGACAACTGCACCGTCGTGGGCGTGCCGGGACGCATCATCAAGCGCAACGGCT
>CAJMRE010000072.1 GCA_905215755.1 uncultured bacterium | reverse complement strand
CCATTGTCTGCATCGTCGCCGCAATCCTGGTGATCATCGCAATCTGGCTGTTCGCGAGCAAGTAACCACTCCCCAAAGACTACAAGGAGTGTCCCCAGGTGCCGGCACATAAGGAACGTCCCCAAGTACCAACAACGGCGGCGCCGATGCCTTGGCAAAGTCAGCGAAAACCCGCCAGAGCGAGCAAGGTGCCTTGAAACGAGGCGGCATTGACCTTCTGGTCATGCCGCCGAAGTTGAAAGGCAGATTGCCGCTCTGGCGGGTTTGCAGCGTCAACTGGTTACGCGGTTTGGTAAAACCGCGTAACCCCTAAGGCCGCTGGCCCATTCCACCCTCGAGGGTGACGGTCTCGCCGTTCATGTACTTAAAGTCGGGACCGCAGAGCTGAACGACAACGCGGCCGATTTCCTTCTCGACGTCGCCGTAGTGACCCGCCGGCGGCATGTGGACGTTGGCCTTGAACGCCTCGGGATAGGCATCTTGGAAGTTCTCGAGCGCAGCGGTCCAAGCAAGCGGACAAACGATATTGACGTTGATACCGTCCTTGCCCCACTCGTTGGCGGCAACGCGAGTCAGACCACGGATGCCCTCCTTGGCGGCGGCATAGCTGCACTGACCATAGTTGCCAAACAGGCCGGCGCCCGAGGCAAAGTTGACCACGGAGCCCTTGGTCTCCTTCAGGTGCGGATAGGCCTTCTGCATGTACAGATAGGTGGCATACAGACCGGAATAAATGGCCAGGTTAAACTGATCCATGGTGTGGTCGGCGATGGTCACACCCGAGGCGCTGGCCTGAGCATTGTTGACGACGGCGTCGATGCGGCCGAACTCCTCAATGGCCTTGTCGATGACGTTCTGGACGACGGCCTCGTTGTCCTGACCAGCCGAGACATCGGCCTGAACAGGCAGAACCTTGACACCGTACTCGGCCTCGAGAGACTCCTTGGCGGCCTCGAGCTTGGCGACGTTGCGGCCGGTGATGACGAGGTTCGCGCCCTCCTTGGCAAATGCGATATCGATGCCGTAGCCGATGGAGCCAGCGGAACCGTCCTTAAGCGTGGCCTTGCCGCCGCCGGTGACGATCACGGTCTTACCAGTGAAAAGTCCCATACAAAGTCCTTTCAAATCGCGACGGGCACGCCCGCCGACTGCGCGTATCCAACTTCACGCGCCAAAAGCTGAGATGCAACTTTAGCGTGTTCAAGCGAAAATAAAAGACCGCGGTAGGCGAACGGCACCACGTCGTTCGGCGAAGGGATTGTCAAGTACAAACTGGATAAAGCGGCCGAGTTATTGTTATCAGATCGAGCCATCGAACACGTTTTGAAACTTTGCTGCAGCGCGTGGGATGTCGGCGCGAGACTTTATCATAGGGTGACAAACAACGATGAGGAGCACATGCCTATGACAGACGAGCTGGACCCCCAGACTCAACAGCATATTGATGATTCCGCAGACGCCGTCGCAGATACTGACGTTGTGACCTGCGATGGTATCGACATCGACGACCCCATCTTGGACGAAAGCGCTACGGCGGAAACCCCTGCCGCAGAAAACGCCGACGAGCAAAATGACGATGCGCCCGCTCAGGACGACGCCCCTGTACAGGACCCTGCTCCGCAAGCAGCAGGCCCCATCGAGGTGTCTTCGGAAGAAGAGCTCGATGCCGTCATGGACTCCATGATGGATGCCGTCAAAGCGATGAAAGACGCCGTCGCCGATGCCGATATTGATACCGAGGAAGAGGAGGCCGCCGAGGCGGCCTCGACCTTCGTGCCCGGCGAGACTCCGGTCGCCGACCGGGGCAGCACCATGCCCTCGTTTCTGCAGCTCGAGCATCCCACGATTGGCGCCGATGCGGTCGATCCGCACGCAGCAGGCTTTTCTGTGGTCGAGGGCGGTACCGGCAATATCGCCGCGCCGCAGGCTGCCGATGTGGACGCTGCCGGCACCGCTCGCCCGACCGCCCCGCACTCCCCCGCCGCAAGCCGCGATCTGGGGACCGCTGTCTCGAACACCGCGAACGCCGTGGGCACCTTTATCGCCCAGGGCGCCTCGGCCATGCGCGAGATGAATGCCGCGAAAAAGGCACTTGCCGATGCCCGCGCCCACCTGGCCGAACTTGAGCAGCGCATTGCCGATCAGGCCGAGGAACTCGAGACGCGCCAGGATATCGCAGGCCGCTACGACCAGATCGTCGCCGACCAGCGCCAGGCGATTGCCACGGCCCAAAAGACTGCAGCGGCCGCCGAGATTGACCGTGATGCCCACGCCGCCAAAGCGACAGAGCTCAAGGGTCAGTTCGAACAAATGAAGACAGAGGATGACGCGACTGAGCTCCGCCTGAAGGCCGCGCTCGACGCCGTGGAGGCCCGCGAGGCGAGCTCGCGCGAAACCGGCAACCGCCTCGTTCGGCGTCTTGAGGATTCCAAGCGCATCCGCGACAAGGTGAAGGCCGAGCGAGACGCCGGCATTGCGGCCGCACAACAAACCGTCGACGCCACGCGCGCTCAGCTCGAGACGCTGCGTCATGAGTATGCCGAGCTGCAACGCAATCCCTCGGCAAATCCCGCCAACTATACGGTGCGCACCAGCGAGCTCTCGATGCAGATCTCTGACACGGCAGATGCCCTGCGTAAAGCCGAGGAAGATGTCCCGCGCATCACCGCCGACCTTGAGCACTCGCTTGCCGCAGCCGAGCAGGCCGTCGAGCAGGCTCAAGCCCCTATCGCCGACGCAAAACGCGCGCACCAAGTCGTGACGACCGAAGCCGATGCCGCGCGCGACGAGCTGCAGACGGCGAAGACAGCCGCCGCGACTCGTCAGCGCGAACTGCGCGAGAAGATCACTGCCGAGGACAAGGCACGCCGCGACCAGGAGCAGAGCATCGCCAACGCCCAAGCAGATGCCGCACATGCGCAGTCGATCATCGAACAGGCGACCGAGGTGCACGACCACCCAGAGATCACTGAGTCGCTTGCAGGATCCTTGGCCCGAGACAAAGCCGAACACGCCGAGACCGAGCGAGAAGTCGCCCAGCTCGAGGCCACCGAGGACGCGGTGCGCGAGCGCACCCGCGACTCACGCATCAAATTCACCGGCGCCATTGTCTGCATCGTCGCCGCAATCCTGGTGATCATCGCAATCTGGCTGTTCGC
>CAJMRE010000071.1 GCA_905215755.1 uncultured bacterium | reverse complement strand
GTAGCGGGTGGTTTAAAGCTGGCCGCTGCGCGGCCAGCGGACTAAAGTCTTGAATAAAGGGATAGGGCCACGCGGCCCTATCCCTTTTTGCCAGCTATGGCAGCTTGTGCGCTACTCGCGGCACAGGTGCACGGCGAAACCGGCGAACTCGCGCTTAAAGTACACGAGCTTGGTACCACCGTCGGGCAGCAGCGCGCGCGACTCTTCGTTGACCTCGAGCCCGCGCTCGGCAAACCACTTCTCAGCTGCATCGATGTCGTTAACGGCAAAGCCGATGTGGCCCTTGGTGCCACGACCGTTCTGCTTCATGATCTCGACCAGCGAATCGTTGAAGTACGAAACCGGGGTCTCGATGACGGGCAGGCCCATCATCGTCGAGAACAGCTCCGCGATCTCCAGGGCGTCTGCCGGGTCGGTGGCGTTAATGCCCACATGGGCAACGCGCATACCAAAGAGCTCTACCGGGTTGGCGTTCTGCTCACTCATGCAGTCAGCGCCTACTGAGCCATGACGTCGAGAACGGCCTTCTCGGCGGCAACGCGGTTCATGCCGGTCATGAAGGGCACGCCACTCACGTACGGGCAGGTGAGGCCCTCGGGGGCAACGGTGGTGGCGATCAGCAGGTCAGCGCCCTCGTCGCAGTAATCCTTGGCCTCGGAGATGGCGCACTGCACGATCTCGTACTTGTCGGCATAACCGTTGGCGTCGAGCAGGGTAGCGACCTTCTGGGCAACGAGCGTGGAAGTAGCAGCGCCAGCACCGCAAGCCAAAACGATCTTCTTCATAGGTAATGTCTCCCTTCATGGTTTACTTTAGGTAAGTGTACCGCAGCGAGCGATGGCACTCGGCCTCGATGAGCTTTTATGCCAGTTTGCTTGCGCGCTGCGTATAATACATCTAGTACGTGTTGTCATACCGCTCGCTTTATGAGCGACTAAGGACCCTAATATGCCCGATTCCCGCACCCTCTGGACCGCCGTCGTTATCATCTGCATCGCCGTGTCGGTGTTCTTTAGCGTCAAAAAACGCACCACGTTTAAACGCCTGCAGCAATTGATGGCCGCCAAGCAGTGGGACGAGTTCGATCGTTTGCTCGACGGCAAACTCACCAGCATGCTGTACCCGCGCTACAACCGCGACTACCTGCGTCTGAACTCCTATCTGCTGCGCGAGGACCACGAGCGTGCCAGCGAGATGTTCGACCTGCTGCTGGGACTCAACCTCCCCAAGATGCAGCGCGTCGACCTGGTGATCAAAGCCTTTAACTACTACGTTGGCCAGGAGGACCGCAAAAAGTCCAAGGAGCTTCTGCACGAGATCAAGGGCTTTGAGGGCGGTCAGGCCGAGGCGGTCGCACACGAATGCCAGCTGATGTACGACACGATGATCCTCAAGCGCCACAACGACATTCCCGAGCTGGAGCGCATGCTCGAGGATGTCGGCGACGACCCGGTCAAGCGCTGCCGACTGGAGTACCTGCTGGCCCTGCAGTATCAAAACAAGGGCGACGAGGCAAAGTTCCAAGAGTTCCTGGAGAAGTCGGGCCAACACTCGATGGCCGTCAACGCGTAACGGACGGCTTGTGCTAGACTTCTAGTCTCACGGGGGCGTGGCGGAATTGGCATACGCAGGAGACTTAAAATCTCTCGCCGCAAGGATTGTGGGTTCGAGTCCCACCGCCCCTACCATATGATTGCTTGCGAGCCCGTGTTCCCCAGGGATGCGGGCTCGTTTCTTTTGGACGCCGTCAACTGCAGAGCAGCTCATTTGGGACGGGGCTTTTTTGACTACTTTTTCCGCCCACCCAATGAGTTTCCTACCACATTTTCCGATGGAAAAACGTGGTTGTCTCGCACATTTTCCGATGGAAAAACGTGGTTGTCTCGCACATTTTCCGATGGAAACACCCAAATGGCCTTATACTAACCGAGAGGGTTGGGAGGCAATATGCAGCGACAGCTTATGAGCGAACTTATCGCTTGGAAATCAAGGACGAATCGCAAACCTCTCTTGCTTAAGGGAGCCCGCCAGACAGGAAAGACTTGGCTTCTTAACGAATTCGCAAGCCAGCAGTATCGAAACGTCATTCGTTTTGACTTTATGCTCGAGCCGAGCACACGCTCGCTGTTCGATGGGGACCTCGACCCCAAGCGCATCATCTCCCAGATAGAACTCCTACGTGGCCAAACTGTAACGCCAGCAGACACGCTCATCATCTTCGACGAGATCCAAGAGGCCCCGCGCGGGATCACCTCGCTCAAGTACTTCAACGAGCTTGCACCCGAATACCACATCGTAGCAGCCGGTTCCTATATGGGCCTCGCGCTCCGACGCGAAAACGAGTCATTTCCCGTCGGCAAAATCGACCAGCTCACCATGCGTCCCATGGGGTTCGCCGAGTTCGTTCGTGCCGTCGACGGCGACCCGCTCGCCGACGCCATCCTTGCCGCAGACATGAACCTTCTAGCAAACGTTACCGAAAAGCTCGAACACTTGCTCAAGGAATACCTTGTTGTCGGCGGTATGCCCGAAGTTGTCTCCGCTTTCGCCGAGACACGCGACTTCATCGAAGCCCGAAGGCTTCAGCAGCAAATCATCGAGGCTTACGAATCCGATTTTGGCAAACATGCACCCGCCCGCATCATCGAGCGCATGAGGTTGGTTTGGAAATCCCTTCCCGGCCAGCTTGCCAAAGAGAACAAGAAGTTTGTCTATGGCGCCCTTCGCCCCGGAGCGCGCGCACGCGATTTCGAGGAAAGCCTCCAGTGGCTCACGGACTACGGAATCGTTCATAAGGTGCCACGTGTTTCCGCTCTAAAGGCGCCGCTCTCGAGCTACGAAGACCTCTCGGGCTTCAAACTGTTCTGCATCGACACCGGCATCCTCGGAGCGCTCTCCGGTCTCTCTCCGGCCATCGTTCTTAACGGATCCGCTGTTTTTACCGAGTTCAAAGGTTCGCTGACCGAACAATACGTCGCGCAGGAGCTTTTGCTCCAGGACAAAACTCCCGCGTATTGGTCCTCTACCTCTGGCAATGCCGAAACCGACTTTGCCATCGACCATGCGGGAACCGTGCTTCCGCTTGAGGTCAAGGCGGCAGAGAACCTTAAAGCGAAGAGTCTGAAAATAGCCTGCGAAAAATTCAAGCTCGAGCGTTGCGTGAGGAGCTCCCTGGCGGCATATAGAGACGAGGGCATGCTCGTCAATATTCCGCTTTGGGAGATTGGGCAAATCGACAAGCTGGCATAGGCGCTGTGGGGACGCCCCGCAAGGACTGTCCCCAGGTGCCGGCTGTTGAGTTGCGGTGGAATAGGGACTGTTTGGCGCCCGAAAGGGC
>CAJMRE010000070.1 GCA_905215755.1 uncultured bacterium | reverse complement strand
CAGCATCTCGGCACGGTCGACACGGGGATGGTGCGCAGCATCGACACGGTAAAGCGCCGGCGACGCAAGGTCGGCCGGCACTTCGACAGCGGTTGTATCGATGTGCGGTTTTTCCATTACTCCAGGCGCTCCATAATGGTCGCGGCGATCGCAGGACGGTTCATAGTGTACAGGTGCAGGCCGTCGGCGCCGTGCTCCTTGAGGTCGCAAAGCTGGCGGGCGGCATAATCTACACCGGCTGCCTGCAGGCTCTCGGGGTCGTTCTCGTACTTGGCGAGAATCTTGATGACGGGGGAGGGCAGCGACGCGCCGCACATAAAGACCATGCGGCTGATCTGCGACTTGCCCATAAACGGCATGATGCCCGCGGTAATGGGCACGGTGATGCCGGCCTTGTCGGCAAGCTCGCGGAAGCGGTAGAAGCACTCATTATCAAAGAAGAGCTGCGTCACAAAGAAGCTCGCGCCGGCGTCCTGTTTTTGCTTGAGGTGTTCGACCGAGAGGTTGAGATCCTCACAGGCAATGTGGCCCTCGGGGTAGGCTGCGGCGCCCACGCAAAAGCCGGCGTCGACGAGCTCGGGGATGAGGTCGCGGGCGTAGGCGTAGTCGGAGGCGGGCTTGTCGTCCTCGGTTGCGCCGGCAGGGAGATCGCCACGCAGGGCCAGGATGTTTTCCACGCCGGCGGTGCGGTACTCATCGATCTTGGCGGCGATGTCGGCGTGCGAGCGGCCCACGCAGGTGAGGTGCGCCACCGAGGGCGTATCGAATTCGCTCGTAATCATATGCGCGATGGGGGCGGTGGTGGCACCGTTGCCCGAGCCGCCGGCCGAGCAGGTGACCGAGACAAAGCTCGGCGAAAGCTTGCACAGATTGCCTGCCAACTCGCGAGCCGTGTCGAGGGTAAGCTCGCCCTTGGGCGGGAACATCTCAAACGAAACGGGTGCGGTGCCCTGGGATGCTGCCTGCTTAAAAACCTCGTCGACGCGCATATCGTGCTCCTCTAGATACGTAATAAGTATGATGTGTTGTAAGGATTCTACAGCACCGCTGTGTCACGGTGGAGTTTCACTCGTTATTCGGGGATACCAATCAAAGATGCCTTGCTATCGGCATTCCCTATAACAGAGCGGCTAATCTAGGCACGGACTATAAAGACTGGTATCTGATGCAAAATACCAGTTAATAGAGCTCCATCCCAAATTGACTATCCTTAAACCATGGGGAGAGGTCTGCTATTTATACAGTTGATTGGCTGTTGAGGGTGGCAACGCCGTCTCGATAGGGTAACCTCATTGATTGGTTTCGCGACAGCAACATAACGGTAATGTCGCGGAAACACGGCGAGTCTAAGCTATGACTCGTTCGTTAGTAATCAACACCGCTTCTCACGCGGTGCCGATACGAAGGGAGTTCCGTATGGCCGATCTTACTGACCGCTTCGGGACCATGGTGTTCTCTGAGGAAGTCATGAAGGACTACCTCCCCAAGGACATTTGGAAGCGCCTTGCTGCAACCCTCGAGGGCGGTGAGCCGCTCGACCTGGATGTGGCCAACGCCGTTGCCCATGCCATGAAGGTCTGGGCCATCTCCAAGGGCGCGACGCACTACGCGCACTGGTTCCAGCCGCTTTCGGGCATTACTTCCGAGAAGCACGACAGCTTCCTGGAGCCCAACCACGACGGCACCGCCATTACCAAGTTTACGGGCAAGAACCTCATCCAGGGCGAGCCGGACGCCTCGAGCTTCCCCAACGGCGGCCTGCGCGCCACCTTCGAGGCCCGTGGCTACACCGCTTGGGATCCCACCAGCCCCGCCTTTATCAAGGACGATGTCCTGTGCATCCCCACGGCTTTCTGCTCCTACACGGGCGAGGCCCTGGACAAGAAGACCCCGCTGCTGCGTTCCATGACCGCGCTCTCGCGTGAGTCCAAGCGCGTTTTGGCGCTGTTCGGTAAGACCCCCAAGAAGGTCGTTCCTTCCGTGGGCGACGAGCAGGAGTACTTCCTGATCAAGAAGGACGCCTACCGCAAGCGCAAGGACCTGGTCATCACCGGCCGCACCCTCTTTGGCGCTGCTCCCTGCAAGGGCCAGGAGCTCGAGGAGCACTACTTTGGCGCTATCCGCCCCACCGTCTCGGCCTATATGAAGGATCTGGACGATGAGCTGTGGGCGCTTGGCATTCCCGCCAAGACCAAGCACAACGAGGTTGCTCCCTGCCAGCATGAGCTCGCCCCCGTCTATGGCGAGGTCAACGAGGCCATCGACCAGAATCTGGTCATGATGGAGAAGATGAAGCTCATCGCCTCCCGCCACGACTTGGTCTGCCTGCTGCACGAGAAGCCCTTCGAGGGCATCAACGGTTCGGGCAAGCACAACAACTGGTCGCTTGGCACCGAGTCCGAGAATCTGCTCGATCCGGGCGACACCCCGCTCGACAACCTGCAGTTCATCGTCTTCCTCACCGCGGTGATTGAGGCCGTCGATAACTATCAGGAGCTCCTGCGTGCCTCTGTTGCCTCGGCCGGCAACGACCATCGTCTGGGCGCCAACGAGGCTCCTCCGGCGATTATGTCCATCTTCCTGGGCGACCAGCTTACCGAGGTCGTCGAGAAGATCATCGATGGCAAGGCTTCCGTCCATGCCACGCGCGGCGTGCTCGACCTGGGCGCCGATACCCTGCCCAAGCTGATGCAGGACAACACCGACCGCAACCGCACCTCCCCGTTCGCCTTCACCGGCAACAAGTTCGAGTTCCGTGCCTGCGGCTCCGAGCAGAACGTCTCCGACTCCAACCTGGTGCTCGATGCCGCCGTGGCCAAGTCGCTCAAGTCCTTCGCCGACGCACTCGAGGGTACGCCCGAGGATAAGTTCCAGGACGCTGCGCTCGAGTACTGCAAGAAGGTCCTGACCGACCACCAGCGCATCCTCTTTTCCGGCGATGGCTACTCCGACGAGTGGCCCGTCGAGGCCGAGAAGCGCGGCCTTGCCAACAACAAGACCACGGCCGATGCCCTGCCCGCCTTTGTTTCCGATAAGGCTATCGCGCTCTTTGAGGAGACGGGTGTCCTGACCAAGGCCGAGGCCCAGTGCCGCTACGACTGCAAGCTCGAGAAGTACAACAAGCTCATGAACATCGAGGCTACCACGATGGTTCGCGAGGCGCGTCGTACCTATCGCCCGGTCATTACCGCCTATGCCACCAAGGTCGCTAAGGGCCTTGAGACTATCCGTGCCGCTGGCGCCGAGGCCGCCATGCAGTGTGAGCAGAACACGCTCAACAAGCTCTGCAACGGCATCACCACCATCAACGACTCCATCAAGGCACTCGACGCCGTGCATCAGAAGGCTGAGGCCCTCGATGGCCAGGAGCAGGCCAACGTGTACGCGCACGAGGTCGTTCCCGCTATGGATGCGCTGCGCGCCGCCGTGGACGCCATGGAGGAGATCGTGGCAGCCGACTACTGGCCGGTCCCGACCTACGACGACATCCTGTTCTACGTGTA
>CAJMRE010000069.1 GCA_905215755.1 uncultured bacterium | reverse complement strand
TCGCGACAAAGGGCTACACCCGCACTTCCCAGCAGCGCGGCCGCGATCAACACGCCAACCACGATAGAGGCAGCCCCACAAGACCCCTGCATACCCGCGACGAGCGCGGCCGTAGGACCAAGGCAACCAAGCATCAACGCGACGGCGGCAACGGCAATATCTCGAGCATTCACAAGACCACTTCCTCCAAGAGAAAGACCTTATTTCTCAAGAACCAGTGTGCCCCGCATCCATACGCCCAGCGTACCGCCACGGTAAGGGCTCTGTTAACTCAAACGCATACATAGAACGGACGTCCTTACGTTGCCCTAAAGCTCGGTAAAGACGCCCGTCCGCCAAATATCCGTGATGCAGAAAAATTACCAACCGGTGTAGTAGTCGGTGGTTCCGGCAGCGCAGCCGGAGTCATAGACCTTGCAATCACCCTTGGAGCCCGTAAAGGTCGAGCCCTGGGCCATATCGCCCGCGGCAACAACGTAATAGCCGTCGGAATCGCGCCAGAAGCCCTCAGAATCCTGAGTCCATTCGCCCGTGCGATAGTGATAAAGCACATTGCTGCTGTAATAGGTCTCGCGGCGCCCGTTGTAGTTATTGACACCCGCAGAGCGCGTCAGGCCCGATCCGTTCGCGTAGGACGTGGCAGACGCGTAGGACGGAGTGTAACCGGCGTTGTAGTACGAAGCTTGGACGGCCTCGGCAGCCTCCGCCTCGGCGGCAGCCTCGAGCGCTTCGCGCTTGGCATCCTCAAGCGCAGTGCGCAGCTCATCGAGCTCGGTCGACTTGGCGTCGACCTCCCCCATCGTCAACAGGCTACCCGCGCCGTCGATGCAACCCTGCAGCACAGCGCGCTCGTCATCGGTGGCATAGTCACCGTACATGTTCATGATGATCTGAGCGCGCATCTCCAGGGAATCGCGCTTGGCCTCCATCGAGGCGTTCCACTCCTGCATGGAACCATAACCATCGCCGCGATAGTCGACGGGCTGTACCAGCGTCGTCTCGGACGGCGTAGATCCAACCGTATCGGACAGTGTTGCGGCGTGGGCATCAGTTGCACCGGCGCCCGCCAAAAGTGCCACGGTCAGAGCGGCGGAAAGGGCGGCGGCTTTCGGTTTTCGTGAATCGATCCTCATGTAGCTGGAAACCTCCGTAGTGCGTTTTTGCTGCGTTTGAGCTGCGTGTGATTCGATCGCGCTGCATAGTACCCCGAGCAAATCGCGACCTGCGGTTTTACTCAAAAGGCGCACGTCAATTGCGTAAAACTCACATCCTCTCAACAGGAGTTTTCCACAACTCAAATGCATAAAGCGTGTCAAAAACCCTGTTTTTGCACCCGCTCTATGCAAAAAAGGCGCCTGTGCAACCATTGTTCGCACAGGCGCCTTGAGCAGGCATTTTATGCAGTTATACCTATCGAGTCGCAAGGGGTCCTTGCACAAGTCGCCTTACTCGTCCAGCGCGGCGAAGGCCTGCTTCAGATCCCAAATGATATCCTCGGCGTTCTCGGTACCGATGGAAAGACGGATCGTGGAGGGCGTGATGTTCTGCTCGGCGAGCTCCTCGGCAGAGAGCTGGGAGTGCGTGGTGGTAGCCGGGTGCACGACGAGCGACTTGACGTCGGCCACGTTGGCGAGCAGCGAGAACACCTGCAGATGATCGATGAACTTCCAGGCGGCCTCCTGGCCACCCTTAATCTCAAAGGTAAAGATCGAGGCACCGCCGTTGGGGAAGTACTTCTGATAGAGCTCGTGATCGGGGTGCTCAGACAGGCTCGGGTGGTTCACCTTGGCGACATGGCTGTCACCAGCCAGGAACTCAACGACCTTCTTGGTGTTCTCGACATGACGGTCAACGCGCAGCGACAGAGTCTCGGTGCCCTGGAGCAGGATCCAGGCGTTGAACGGGCTGATGCAGGCGCCCTCGTCACGCAGCAAGATAGCGCGGACATAGGTTGCGAAGGCGGCGGGACCGGCAGCCTCGGCAAACGAGACGCCATGGTAGGAGGGGTTGGGCTCGGCGATCTGCGCATACTTGCCGCTCGCCTTCCAATCGAAGTTACCGCCGTCGACGATCACACCGCCCAGCGAGGTGCCGTGGCCGCCGATGAACTTGGTTGCGGAGTGAACGACGATGTTGGCACCATGCTCCAGCGGACGGAACAGATACGGGGTGCCGAAGGTGTTGTCGACGACAACCGGCAGACCGCGCTTCTTGGCGATCTCGGAGATGGCGTCGATGTTGGGGATGTCGGAGTTGGGGTTGCCGAGCGTCTCGAGATAGATGACCGTGGTGTTGTCCCTGATGGCACCCTCAACCTCTTCCAGGTTATGGGCATCGACAAACGTGGTCTCGACGCCAAACTGGGAGAGCGTATGCTCCAGCAGGTTGTAGGAACCGCCGTAGATGGTCTTCTGGGCGACCACGTGGTCACCGGCCTGGGCGAGAGCCTGCAGGGTATAGGTGATGGCAGCGGCACCGGAGGCGACGGCAAGACCTGCCACGCCACCCTCGAGTGCGGCGATACGGTCCTCGAAGACGCCCTGGGTGGAGTTGGTCAGACGGCCGTAGATGTTGCCGGCGTCGGCAAGACCAAAGCGGTCGGCGGCGTGCTGGGAATTGCGGAACACATAGCTCGTGGTCTGGTAGATAGGCACGGCGCGGGAGTCGGATGCGGGATCGGCGCTCTCCTGGCCAACGTGAAGCTGCAGGGTATCGAAACCAAAGGTGTGCTCGGGGTTGTTGATGAACTGGCTCATGATGATCTCCTTGATCGAACAAAAGTAAATAAATTAGAGAGAAGTAAGTCGCTGTCTCCTGATCACGCCGACGGGCGCAAACAGGAGCCCGGCATTCGTCTTGGTAAGCAATTCATATGCGGGCCTCCTTTCGCATCCCGGTTCCGTGGTCGGTTTAATTACCTACCGCCTTTGTGTGTTTTGAATAGTACGAGCATTGTTTCGCTCGGTCAATCACTTAAAAGCGCTAACCTGTTATCGGTTTTGTAGATAGCAATCGAAAGGATGGCGTCGATGACCCTTCAGCAGCTTCGTTTTCTGATTGCCGTGGCAGAGTCCGGCTCAATTAACGCCGCAGCTCAGCGCCTCTATACCGCTCAGTCCAACATCTCAAACGCCGTCAAAAGCCTGGAACAGGAGCTCCACCTGGAGATCTTTACGCGCTCCAGCCGCGGCGTCACGCTCACCAACGACGGCACCGAGCTTTTGGGCTATGCGCGTCAAGTCGTAGAGCAGGCCGATATGCTCGAGGCGCGCTACGAGGACGGCGGCACTCCGCAAGCCCGCCTCGCCATTTCCGCCCAGCACTACGCCTTTTCGGTCGAGGCCTTTGTCAACGTGGTCGAGCGCTGCCGCGACAGCAAGTTCGAGTTCATCATGCGCGAGACCACCACATCGCAGATCATCGATGACGTCCGCGCGTTTCGCAGCGACATTGGCATCCTCTATCTGGACGACTTTAACGCCCGCGTTCTGCAGAAGGCTTTTGCCGATGCGCGCGCGAGCTTCCATCCCCTATTCGACGCGACGGTCCACGTCTTCGTTAGCGAGCGCCACCCGCTTGCCCGCCGCCCGCAGCTGTCCCTTGCCGACCTCACACCCTATACGCGTTATAGCTTTGAGCAGGGAACCTCAAACTCCTTCTATTACGC
>CAJMRE010000068.1 GCA_905215755.1 uncultured bacterium | reverse complement strand
GAGCGTGGCCGTGGGCATCACGCCGCAAATGCTTCCCGTCATCGTGACCACGAGCCTATCGCAGGGCGCCAAGGACCTCGCCCGTCGCCAGGTTATCGTCAAGGAGCTGCCGGCGATTCAAAACCTCGGCGCGATGGACGTCCTGTGCTGCGACAAGACCGGCACCCTCACCGAAGACCGCATCGTGCTCGAGCGCTATCTCAGCACCGACGGCAACGAAGACGCACGCGTGCTGCGCCATGCATTTTTGAATAGCTTCTTCCAAACCGGCCTCAAAAACCTTATCGACCTGGCCGTAATCGACCGTGCCGATGTGACGCCCTCGACCGTCGTGCCCGATTCTATGCTGGGCCAGAGTCTGCGCGACCGCTATACCAAGGTCGACGAGGTTCCCTTCGATTTCTCGCGCCGTCGCCTGAGCGTAGTTGTCGCCGACGCCCAAGGCAAAACCCAGATGGTTACCAAGGGCGCTGCCGAGGAAATGCTCGAGATCTGCTCCTTTGTCGAGATCGATGGCATCGCTCAGCCGCTCACCGACGAGAAGCTCGCCCAGATTCGCAAGCAGGTCGCCGGACTTAACGCCGAGGGCCTGCGCGTGATTGCCGTGGCGCAGAAGACCAATCCGCGCTGCGTGGGCGAGTTTGGAATCGCCGACGAGTGCGACATGGTGCTGATGGGCTTTTTGGCCTTCCTCGATCCGCCTAAAGCAAGTGCCGCGGGCGCCATCGCCACCCTTGCGGCCAAGGGCGTGGCGGTCAAGGTCCTGACCGGCGACAACGACCGCGTCGCCGCCACCGTCTGCGAGCAGATCGGTATCGATGCGAGCAACGTCTTGCTCGGCTCCGAGATCGATGCGCTCGATGACGCCGAACTTGCCGAGCGCGCCGAGAAAACCCACCTCTTCGCCAAGCTCTCGCCGCTGCAGAAGGCGCGCCTGGTACGTGTCATGCGCGAGTTGCTCGGCCACACCGTGGGCTTTATGGGCGACGGCATCAACGACGCCGCCGCCATGCGTGCGAGCGACTGCGGCATCTCGGTCGATTCGGCCGTCGACATTGCCAAGGAATCCGCCGATATCATCTTGCTTCAGAAGGACCTGGGTGTGCTCGAGCGCGGCATCATCGAAGGCCGCCGCACCTACGGCAACCTACTCAAGTACCTCAAGACCACGGTGAACTCCAACTTTGGCAATGTGCTATCCGTGACCGTCGCGAGCCTGTTCTTGCCGTTTTTGCCCATGAGCGCCCTGCAGCTGGTACTGCTGTCGCTGGTCTACGAGATCGTGTGCATCGCGCTGCCGTGGGACACCGTCGATGACGCCTGGACTGCCCGCCCGCGTGCCTGGGACGCCGCGTCCATCAAGGGCTTTATGCTCGAGCTGGGCCCCGTGAGCTCGCTGTTTGACATCGTGACCTTCGCCGCGCTCTTCTTTGTCGTGTGCCCCACCGCCGTGGACTCAAGCTGGCCCGAGCTTGCCGCCGCGGGCAACGTCGCGGGTATGGCGACCTTTGCTGCGCTCTTCCAGAGCGGCTGGTTTGTCGAGTCCATGTGGTCGCAGACACTCGTGGTCCACATGCTGCGCTCCCCGCATCTGCCGAGCCCGCGCGACCACGCCGCGCCCGCACTGTGCGTTCTTACCGTGCTGGGCCTGGCGCTCGTCACATGGCTGCCGGCAAGCCCCGTCGCCGATGCGCTCGGCCTCATGGCACTGCCCGCGAGCTTTTTCGCGCTGCTCGTCGGCATCGTTGCCGCCTACATCGCGCTCACTCAGCTGGCAAAGCGCCGCTACATTGCACGCCACGGCGAGCTGCTGTAGCAAGCAGACGGAAAACACCCTGCCAGTTGCCGTTGCCACTACCACGGCTGCCAACGCCTCTGCCGCTGCCGTTGCCTCTGCCGCTGCCGCAATCTATCCCCTCAGCAATTGCGGTGAAATAGTTCCTGTTTAAAGCCGCGTGACTTTAATTTAGGGACTATTCCACCGCAACTTATTGGGAAATTAGCTAGTCCTTGGGCGTCCAGGACCAGAAGAAGTTGATAAGGGCCACACGCGAGGCGGTACCGGCCTTTTTGTTGATCGAGGAAATGTGGCGGTAGAGCGTGGAGCGCGAAAGAAAGAGCGTTGTGGCGATGTCCTGAACGCTCTGGTCCGAAACGACCAAGACCTCAAGAATATCGCGCTCGCGCTCTGTAAGCCCAAAGGTGGCGACGAAGGCATCAAGGCGTTCATCGGACGTGAGCTCCGCTGCTTCCACGGGCTCGGAGTCGGAGCATGTGGGCGCAAGATCCCCACCAAGATCGTCGGTGGCAAGCGGCAGGCCATCCTGCATCACGGCATCATCGGCTCGTTGCCCCAACTGCCCCAGCAGCGTAATCGCAATGCCCACAAACATCACGAGCGCCGCACCGACCGCAGCCAGCACGTTTTGACTCGAGATGATCGCCACCGCCGGCGCCGTCACGAGCATCGAGCACACGTTGTTGACGACGCGACCCATGCACGGCCAAAAATATGACCAGCGCGCATAGAGCGAGACGGCGGCATATTTTGTGGTAAAGAACACCACGAAAAAGCCCGAGCCCAGATAAAAGATGATCGTGGCAGCAAGCTCGTTGCCGCCATTGCCATCGACGATGAGCACAAAGAACGAAAGCGTGGACAGTATGGCGGCACATGTCATGCCGATATTCATATACGAGCGGCCGTGCAGGTCAAATAGTGCGCCAGCGACCAACGAGCTCACGACAAGCAGCAGGCGCGGCCAATCGCCCAAATCGACGGCTCCGACAGCATGCAGGGTCGTGAAGCCCGCGTTGAGAGCGGCGAATACGCTGGAAAGATACGCCGTCGCCACGGTCAGGCGAACTACGGCGCGACGGAATGCCGCCTTTGCCTCGGGATCGTCATGCCACTTGGCGCCATATTCCAGAGCATCTACCGAAAGCCCGGCAGCACTGGGTTCAAAGTTGGGGTCGGACTCGTCGCGCAGCTTGGCGCGTCGGGCACCGTGGAGCAACGCCACCTGCGCGATCGCACAGACGACCAGAACAGCCTGCTGAGGAATGCCGACAGGCATCACCATGTGGTTGATCACCTGTACCAGAACGCCCATGGCATAGGAAAGTGCGGCGGCGCGCGCCAGGCAGGGCGTCTGCGCAAAACGCCGCGCAAGATTGGCATGGGCGGTCGATCCGCAATAGCCCAGGGCGCAGCACGCCACCAGGCCGCCGGCAATTACCACCTCAACCTGAACCGCCATAATCAACAGCAGCAATGCCGCCACCAGCAAAACGCCCGTGACGTCACTCGTTGCGTCGATAGCATGGGGACGGCGATAGTACAGAATGGGACGCACAAAAAAGCCAATCACGATCGCGCCGATGACAAGGCTCTCATAAATAACGACCTCGTTCGGAGACACGAACTCGGCCATGCGCGCATCAAGAAGATACTCGCACGCCAAAAACGTGAAGAAGAACAGCACCAGGCATATAATCTCCCGAATGCCCCGACGCAAATATGCGGTTGTGTCTCCCATGCCCCTCATGGTTAACCCCCAGCCGCTCAATTGTCTGGAAATCTATTTTAATAAAGAACCAGTCTCAATATCGAAGCCAGGCTCGAAATGCTGCCAATTCGACCCCAGCCGTCCACATCACGCCGCGATTTTGAGCCGCATGGACCAGAAGGGACGCGCGCGATCTCTAGCTCGGCCAGGAGTGTCTCCAACTACCACTCATTTAAGTACGTCCCCAATGAGTGGCCGAAGAGTGTCCCCCGCGACTAGTCGTTTAAGAACGTCCCCAACGACTAGTCAAAAATGGGCCATGTGTCCCAGTTGTGGAGACTCCTTGAGCCGTCTGGGTATCGCGAAGGATCGTGCGCTCCCCCATCATCAAAAGTGACACACGCTACCTGTTGATGGGAGGCAACCAT
>CAJMRE010000067.1 GCA_905215755.1 uncultured bacterium | reverse complement strand
AGGCCTCGGAGGCGGTGCTCGCAACTGATGCCACCGCTGTGTTCGCAAGTTCGGACAACATTGCCCTTGGTCTGCTCAAGCGCTTACACGAGATGGGGAAGAGCATTCCGGGCGACATTTCGGTGGTGAGTTACGACAACTCGGCCGCCGACGTTCTCTTTGAGCCGGCGCTGACCGCGATTGAGCAGGATCCTGGTATCCTCGCGGAGCATGCTTTTGGCTGCATGTCCAAGCGCCTTGCCGGTAGGGGCGGTAGACGTGCCGAAGAAGTCGTTCTGGAGCCGGCGCTTATCGTGAAGGGCAGCGTGCTCGATCTTACCGAATGTAGCTAAGCGTACTTGTTTGTTTGCATAGATTGCATGCGGAGTGTCCGCTATTTGCCGGCGGGGCCGGGGTGCCTGCCTTGTTTTGAGAAGTTCGCGGAGCCCACTTCTCAAAACAAGGCAGGCACCCCGGCCCTCGTCCGTGAACTCTTCCGCTGGGCGAGCTATAGACGCCGCGCACCGATAGGGTAAGGCGGCGGCTTGAAATTGGTGCTATATTCAGCTTGAGTTGTTTAATGCTAGTACGGGAGGCTGATATGGGGCTGTTCAAGAAGAAAAACCCGCAGGATGCCTTTGATCCCGATGTGTTTACCATCACGGATACGATTTTGGACCCGCCGCGGTTTACATTTTTGCCGGCTATCTACCAGGATGCCACGCGCCGCAAGTGGGCTGTGCATCAACGCGGTGGCGAGCCGAAGATTTTTGACTATGCGGACGTGTTGCAGTGCGAAGTGGCCGAGGCGGGCGATCCGGAGGCCGAAGAAGCGGTCTCTAAACAGGAATTTGCCCAGCGTATCCTGGCAAATCCTGCCAAGGCAGCAAAAATAAATGCTGCCAAGCGTAATATGTGTCTTGGTATGGGCGTTGTTGTGGCGGTTCAGACGGGAAAAGACGAGGTTTCCAAATTAGAGATTCCCGTTATGACCGACGAAGTCAAACGCGATTCAAGTCTATATAAGTCGTATCGGAATGTCGCCGAGAAGATCAAGGCAGAATTTGATGCCATGGGAGGGCTGGCCTAATTTTGGCGGCATACGTTTCTGAATGAGGAGTCTGTGCAATGGCAGGCGAATCTTATGCAATTCCCCCCAAAGATCATGCTGTTGAGGGAATTCTTTGGTATATCCAGCACCATCAGCTTGCCGGCGGCGATCGCCTGCCGGCCGAGCGCGTGCTGTGCGAAGAGATTGGCGTTTCGCGTACGGCGTTGCGTGCCGGTATCACGCGGCTTATCTCGTGTGGAACGCTCGAGAGCCGTCGCGGATCGGGCACGTATGTGTGTCCTCCCAAGCCGCTGAACATCTTCCAGGAAACGTATAACTTTTCCGATGCTGTGCGGACTGCCGGCCTGCACCCCTCTTCTCGTCTGGTTTCCACCGGGACCATCGAGGCGGATGAGGCGCTTGCCGACAAGCTTGGGGTGGCTGTAGGCGCTCCCTTGCTCCGCATGCAGCGCGTTCGACTTATTGAGGGCGAGCCGGCGTCAATCGAGACCGCTCACGTTAACCTGTCCCTGTGCCCATCGCTTCCCGAGCACGATTTTGAGTGTGAGAGCCTTTACGATGTCTTGCTCAAAGAAGGTGGCGTGCGCGTTGAGCATGGACGTGAGCATATCTCCATCTCGCGTTTGAACGTCGAAGAGGCCGAGCTGCTCCAGCAAGAAGAGGGAACGCCGGTGTTCTATGAGAGCTCGATCGAATTTGATAAGGACATGCGTTTTGTGGAGCATTGCAAATCGGTGATTTTGCCCACAAAGTTCCGCTTTGCCGATAACGGCGAAGAGAACGGCATGAGGAGCGTGGCAGGTGAACAATGGCTGAAACAGTAGATGCCACCCCGGTTTATATGCGCATTCGACGCTGCATCGAGGAACGTATCGAGCGCGGTGCATATCCCACGGGTTCCATGATTCCGTCCGAAAAAGACCTCGCCGAGGAATTTGGTACGACACGCTTGACCATCCGAAGCGCTGTCGATGAGCTGGTTCGACGCGGGCAGATTCGCCGTGTTCGGGGAAAAGGTGCCTTTGTGGCGCAGAAAGTACCTGCTTTTTTTGAACGCACGGTCGGTTTCCGTGAATCGGTCCGTGCTTCGGGCGGCGAGCCGTCCGTCCGTATTCTCGCGCGTTCCAAGCGTTATGCGGGGCCATATTACGCCGACCTGTTTGGCATCGCCGAGGACGACCTGCTCTATTCCGTTCGACGCCTGAACTGCATAAACGGTAGCCCCGTATCGATTGAGACGGCGCTGATTCCCTGCCTGCTGTTCCCAACCATCGAAGATATTGACGTGTCGGTCTTCAGTTTGTACGAGACCTATGAGATGCTGGGCCGAAAGCCAGTCATGGCACAGGAAAAGCTCGATATCGAGGCACTGGGCGCACGAGATGCCGGCCTCCTTGGACTGGAACAGGGCGATCTTGTTTTGCTTTTGGAATGCGTGAGCTATGACGCGAGCGGTCAGGCTATCGAGTATGTAAAGTCCTTCAATCGTGGCGATACGGGCGGCTACACCTATACGTACTAGCTGGTATTTTGTGAATAACGGCTGGGAAACTAACCAGTTTTGATCGTTGGGTCAGCTGTATATACAACCTTACATGGCTCAAAATCGACCGTTCGCCGAAGGGGATAAATTAATCGACAAAGAGGTATCAAAAAGCCGTAACCTGTAACTGTGATTGGTATCAAATACTAATGATTTGTTACGAGGTGAGACGATGAAGATGCTCGATTACGTTCAGCTTGCCCATGTGCGTATGGGAGAGAACCTCGAGCGTTCGTCTGAGCTGGTAGCGCAGCTCGTTGATATTTTCCAGTCCGGTTCTTTTGACGCGCTGCGCATCGTTGCTTCGGGTTCGTCGCGCCATGCTGCGGATTGCGCCCGCGATTACCTGCAAGATGCGCTGCAGATGCAGGTGTCCGTTGTGACGCCCGAGGCCTTCGTCGATTTTGAACACACCTATCCACAGCATGCGCTTAACATTGCCGTCTCGCAGAGCGGCTATTCAACCAATACGATTGCGGCGCTCGATTACATGCGCGCACACGATATGGCTGCAGTTGCGCTCACGGCAAACGTCGAGGCACCCATCAAGGAACACGCTGACATCGTTCTTGACTACGGTGTGGGCGTCGAGTCGGTGGACTTTGTGACTCTGGGCGTCGGGGTTCTCGTTGAGTACCTGGTGCTCTTTGGTATTTACGGCGGTCAGGCGCGCGGAACGATTGACGCCAAGGGCGTTGCTCAGCGTCTTGATGACCTGCGCGAGGCTATCCAGGCTAATGCCGTGATGTGCAAGACCGCCGAGGCATATGTCCAAGATCACATGCTCGAGCTTTCTGAGCACATGCCCGCCATGGTCGTCGGCAACGGCCCCAACTATGGTGTTGCCGAGGAGGCAGCGCTCAAGCTGAGCGAGACCATCAAGATTCCTGCCATGCATCACGAAGGCGAGGAGTTCGTCCACGGTCCCGAAATGCAGATCGTTCCGGGCTATCTGGTGTTTATTGTCGACGATCCGCAGGGGTCGGAGCGTCTTGCGAATATCGCCGATGCGCTATCGAACGTTACGACAAAAACGGTGCTGCTCACGGCCCATCCCAAGGGCAAGGCTCACGAGGTTGCGGTGCCTCAGGTGGCTCCGCTGCTCAGCGCAATTCCCAATCTTGTGTTCTTCCAGACGATTGCGGCAATGATCGCCGAGCGTCTGAAGTCATGGGACGTGCACCCGTATCTCGATGCCGTCTCCAAGCAAATGGAGGTCAAGGCAGAGGGCTACGAAGAGTCAGTCAATGCGCTTAAGGCCAAAGCGGCCGAGTGTTACGGAATGTAAGCGGGTTTTGATGCCCGTTGGCATGGGGGATGTGGAAACAACCCCAGAAAGGAGAGACAAATGAAGGAAACCGAGAAGATCGAGATCATGCATTTCGACCAGGAGGGCTATCTCGAGGACGGCAAGGCGCTCTACGAGACCGGCAAGAAGATGACCGCGCTCGCCGACAAGGTCGCCGACGAGGGCTACG
>CAJMRE010000066.1 GCA_905215755.1 uncultured bacterium | reverse complement strand
CTATGCCGCCACGGTCTTCATGGCGCCATGGTTTGGACTGGCTAAGAGTCGACTCCCCCAGAAAACCTACACGACGACGGTCATCGCCGTTGGAATCTTCGTATTCGTTGTTAACGGGTATTTGGCTGCCATGAGTGCGGCAAGCGGCGGTGAGTTTTCTTGGCTGCAGAAGCTCATGAGCGCCGTCACGTACGCTATCGCGTTTTTGATCGGCGGACTACTCCGCGATGTAACCGACGCCATGGATTCGGACAGGGCGGGAGCCTTGGGCACGCGCTCGCTCGTAACGGTTTTGGTGCTCACCACCATCCTGGAAGGCGAACTCTCCTTCACCGGCAACCTCACGGCGATGGCAACCCTCTCCTACAAATCGACCTCGCTGATCTCGTTTGCCCTCGCTGCCGCTTCCTTGCTCTTTGCGGCAACCCGACGCAGTGCCTCAGACAATCCGCGGACTGCAGGTGCCATCGTCACCTTATCGACCGCCACGCTCGGTTTCTATGTGATGCAGTCGCTCACCAGTAGCCTGTGGCGTCCCGTCTTCAATACGTTGCTCGCAAACATACTGGTCAGCCAAAACAGCCCGGCAGCTATATGTATCGTCACGGGTACCGTCATTAGCATCGTCTTTGCCTTAGCGCTCCTCATCATCGACGCAGCTAGAAGCCTTATCGCTCGCAAGCCCAAGCGGCAATAGACACGCTGCCGTCAGACCCTAAAGCCGCTACAGCCGTGGCAGGTTCCTGCGTTTTATTCAAAGCTTGCCGTCAAGGTGCGCCGAGCCTTTACAATAGGACAGTCTCAAGGACGTATTCGATAGCCTCCGCGCAGCACTCGCCCGCCGCGCGTGAAAGGATATATTGCCTCATGCCTTCAACCCTTCCCGCTCCCATCGACAAGCTCGCCATCGTCGTCGTTACGTACAAGCGCCAGGAACTCCTGGCCAACTTGTTCGACTCCATGACCGAGCTCACGGCAACGCCATGGCGCATCGTGATTGTCGATAACGAGAATTCGCGCGAGACCGAGGCCATGTGCATCGCATTCAACGAGCGCCTGGCCAACCTGTGGGGCATCGACACCGAGCAGCCCGACGCGCAGGGCGGCACCGACCGTGTCATCTACGCCCCGCAGCTCGAAAACGGCGGCGGTGCGGGCGGCTTCTCCGCCGGCACCAAGTGCGCCTACGACCTGGGCGCTCAGTGGTTCTGGGTGATGGACGACGACGTGCTCGTCATCCCCGAAGGCATCGAACGCTTGGCCAAGTGGACCGACCGCTACGACGTCATCCAGGGTTCGCGCCTGGACTTTGACGGCGGCGCCTTCTTTTGGCAGTACCAGCTCATCCTTTCGCTCGGCATCCCTAACCCCGTCGCCAAGTGGGACTTAGGCCCCGAGGGCTATCGCGCCATGAACCAGCTGTGCTTTGAGGGCGGCATGTTCTCGCGCCGCGTGGTCGACAAGATTGGCCTGCCTGACGCGCGCTTCTTTATCTACGGTGACGATGCCTGCTACGGCTACGTAGCCAGCCAACACTTCCCCGCCGCCGTGGTCGCCGACGTGGTGCTCAAGCGCGCCCGCGCCGTCTCTAACTGGGATATCGCCGGCAAGCGCCAGCTCAACTCCACGAGCGACACCAACCGTTACTACATCATGCGCAACCGCGGTTATCTGGCACGCTACATGCAGATCTACGGCGACTACCACCCTGTGCTGTTCCGTCTGGGCAACGCCGCGACCTTCTGCAAGGAATTCATTCGCCTGGCCGCGGTCGACAAGTGCTTTAAGACCGGCATTCCGGCGCTGCGCCGTGGCATGAAGGACGCCCGCAAGATCGTTAAGGATTCCAACTGGAAGCCCATGCCGCCCCTGAAGGACGCGGAGTAGAGGGCGCACCCTCAGCATCGCCCCCTACAGCCGCTGGCACACCGCCGCCACGCGACGTCCATCAAACCCAAACCCCCAGCGCATGCGGCCCACACCGGGTCGCGGCACGCGAATCTTGTCGATGCCGGCGCGCTCTATGTCGAGCAGTGCCTGAACGGCCAGCAGCTCTAGGCCCAGCGCGTCCACTTCGGGGTCATACATCATGTTGATCGAAATGAGCGGTCGCTCATCGAGCATACCGATCGTATCGGCCATGTCGAACACGGCGCCCGTAGGAAAAACCTGGATGTCCCAGCGATCCGCGCCACACTTTCGCCTCGAAGCAGGATTGGCATAGCCCGGCAATCCAAAGCAGAGTCCTTGCAAGAGTAGGTGATATGGCAGCGGTGTATCTGGGTCGGTCGCACCGATTCCCGCATCTCCCAAGATGCGGCTTAGCGCCCGCCTCACGGTATCCTCGTTCCCATGGCACAGCCCGTCGCGAAACGCATCGACGTCTCGAATGTCTTCTGCGGCGCACTCAAACCACTCAATAATCACTAGACGCAAGGCCTGTCGAAGCTCGTTATTGGGCAATCGCAAAGCACGGAGGCGATCGCCATGCTCTGGCTCCTCAGTCATATCCGTCGTGAGAAAACCGGACAGATACAGCGCTGTCCACATGCCATCGTCAGGCGAGACATCTGGCTCTGCAGTGCCCAAACAAAGCGGGACCTCAGCGCACCCATGGGCCTCGAGCAAATCAAACAAGACCGAAAGGCGGTCGAGATTCCACCCGGCAACTACCCTACTCAGGCAATCGGCATATCCATACAGATCGGCACGCACAGGCGCCGTGCAGCCTCGGCCCAGAAAACCGATCACACGCGCTGGACTCGAGCAATAGGCCCTGCCAAACCGATACCCCTCGAGCCATTCACGCGCATCATCCAGGTATTCCTCGCGCCCAGCATGATTCAAAAGAGCCTCGACCTCGGCATCCGAAAAACCGAAACATCGGTCACACCACGCCGACAGCGGCGTCGTCAGACAATACGAGCAGCCGCGCGAAGAAAGCGCCGCTTCGGCAGGACCGGGACACTCCCCCATCAGACACGTCAGCCGCAACGAATCGCGCGCAGTGGCAATGGCGTCAAACAGCACACGGTCAAGTAGTTCTGCCGGATCGGCGTCGGAAGCGTCCCTCGCGCTCGCACGGCGAGACCACGCCGCATCGTACCCATCAACGAGCAATACAACCTGCTCATCGCAGGCAATCTCCAGCAGCTCTATGAGCACACCGAGCACCGAGTCAACCTCATCCGCGCTCGCCACGCCACGCGCGACACGTTCGATGTGACGCACCTTATCTCGAGCTAAATCCGGAGCCTCCAAGAGCGCCAGCAAGCGAGCGCACTCGCCCGAAAGAGCATCGCGCACGACGTCGGCAATAGCGGCGCCACGCCTCGCAGCGCCAGAAAAGTCCAGCGATATCACCGGATAGCAAGCGTACTCATCCCGATAGCGCCCGCCGTCTGCATCCCAAATCTGAGCATCGGCAAACAAACGCTGACCAGAGCGACCGACCGCTGGACGCTCCAGAAAAGCCCTGAGCATCGACAAGTTCATGCTCTTGCCAAAACCCTCGGGTCGACAGCACACCACAACGGACGCGACGCAGTCCAACACATCGGCAATAAACATGGTCTTGTCGACCAGTATGCAACGACCAATGGCATCGGCAAAATCATGCACACCGACCGGCAAAACCGCATCATCGACATGGTTGACAAGCCGTACGCCAAAAGTATCCGCACTGTTGCAATACTCCTGTTCAGACACCGTAACTTCTCCCTAAAACGCAGCACGAAGCCCATTGTAGCGAGCAGTTCAAATGCAACGCTGGATCCGTGCAAAGGCATCGGGCAACGGTAGGAACAAAGGCCTTGAGGGGGCATAACAAATCGTTGTGCAACAAAATGGGGCCCGATGCAACTGCACCGGCCCCCATTGCGAATCTTTAGTTGTCGGGCAACCGAAAGGGACTACTCCTCGGAGTCGTTCTGCCCAGCAGCCTTCTTTTGCTGATCGAGCTTATGCTTGCCACTCACAATAGACGTGGCACCCAGCGTGGCCAAGCTTGCACTGGCAAGGCTCGCCATCACAATCAGATCGCCCGTCTTGGGCATATTGCCGCCAGATGACTTGGTAGTTGTAGTCGTCGTGGTTGTAGTGGTCACCGCCTTGGAGTCATTTTGCTCTTGACTCTTGTTGTCGGTGTTGCCCTTACCGCCGTCCTCGCCCTGCTGCTTTCCGTCCTCGGTCTTGTCCTTGCTCTCGTCCTTCTTCTCAGATTCAGACTTCTTATCCTCGTCCTTCTTCTGAGCGGATTTGTCGTCCTTCTCCTCAGAGCTAGAACCCTTA
>CAJMRE010000065.1 GCA_905215755.1 uncultured bacterium | reverse complement strand
AGCTGTTTGCCGCCGAGTCGTCTGCCAAGCGCATGCGTTCCATCATGGAAGAGCCCGTGGCGCGGGGCAGCGAGCAGTTTGAGCCCGTGGGCCATGACGTGGTGTTCGATCACGTGGCATTTGGCTATGGTGCGGGCCAGGACGGACGCGCTGGCGAGAAAGTTCTTACCGATGTGAGCTTTACCGCCAAGGAAGGCGAGGTCACGGCACTGGTCGGTCCTTCGGGTTCCGGTAAGTCTACGGTGAGCCGCCTGGCCGCGCGCTTTTGGGATGCCACCGAAGGCACGGTCACCGTGGGTGGCGTGGATGTTGCGGGCGTTGATCCCGAGGTGCTGCTGCGCGACTACGCCATTGTGTTCCAAGACGTGCTGCTCTTTGACGACACGGTGATGGGAAACATCCGCCTCGGGCGTCGTG
This sequence comes from uncultured bacterium, assembly GCA_905215755.1. Taxonomy (GTDB): domain Bacteria; phylum Actinomycetota; class Coriobacteriia; order Coriobacteriales; family Coriobacteriaceae; genus Collinsella. Next base: position 3,877 of record CAJMRE010000065.1, on the reverse strand, counting down.
ATGCCACCGATGAGGAAGTGCTTGCGGCCGCGCGTGCCGCCAACTGCGACGAGTTCGTGAACCGCATGCCGCAGGGCTACGACACCATGATCGGCGAGAACGGCTCCAAACTCTCCGGTGGCGAGCGCCAGCGCATCTCCATCGCCCGCGCGCTGCTCAAAGACGCGCCCATCGTGCTGTTGGACGAGGCGACGGCAAGCTTGGATGTGGAGAACGAGACCGTGGTACAGCAGGCACTCTCCCGTCTGCTTGCAGGTAAGACGGTTATCGTTATTGCCCACCGTATGCGTACGGTGGAAAATGCCGACAAAATCGTTGTGCTCAAGGATGGTGTGGTTGCCGAGCAGGGTGCTTCGGCTCAGCTCAAGGCGGCAGGTGGAGAATTTGCCCGTATGGTCGCACTGCAAAAGGAAGCGGCTGCCTGGCAGCTGTAGGAAAGGGGACCAAGATTTCCAAAGGTTAACTTTGGTTGACCATAATAGTTCGACTAAACTAGTCTCAAAGCGTGCTCGAGCAAACTAATGAACTCGGGTGCTAAGGCACCATGCCGCGCTTGTGCGGCAAAAGGGAGAAGCAACATGAAGAAGTCGACTTTTAACACCCTGCTTGTCGGTGGCGGTTTTCTGCTTGGTACGGCCGGCATCAAGCTGCTCACCAGCGCTCCGGTAAAGAATGCCTGCGTGCAGGGCATTGCGTGCGGTATGCGCGTCAAGAACTGCTACCAGGACATGGTCGAGCAGGCCAAGGCCAATGTCGACGACATGGTTGCCGAGGCTGCCTACATCACCCAGAGCGAGGCCGCTGCTGACGAGGCAGCCGAGTAACGCTCTCAGGCACAAACTATGAGATTCTCGATTATTAGCGAGATCCCCGGCAGGACCCGTCTTCAATTGGCGGGTCCTGTGCCAGAGAGCGATCTCGATGCACTTCTTAAGCTCAGCGGCGATATCGACGGCGTACACAAGGTGCGCGTTTATGGCCGCATTGGCCAGATGGCGCTGGAGTACGACGAGCCGCGCCGCGCAAGCGTGCTCGACGCCCTAGGCGCACTCGATGCTCAAGCTATCGCCGATGCCAAGTCGGGCTACGTGATGCAACTCGAGCCGCGCAAGCACAAACTCGTTATGGATCTTGCCACACTTATCGGCGCCCACTACGCGCGCCGCTGGTTCTTGCCGACGCCTCTGCGTGCGGTGTTTGTCGTGGCCGGTTACATGGCATTTTTGCGCGCTGCCCTTCATGAGCTGGCGCAGCCACGCCTGACCGTTCCTGTGCTCGACGCTTCGGCCATCGGCATTTCGTTCGTCAAGCGTGATGTCGACACCGCGGGCCAGACGATGTTCCTGCTCAACGTGGGCGAGCTGCTCGAGGACTACACCCGCGCCATGAGCGAAAACGAGCTCATCAACTCGCTGCTCGATGTGCCCGACAAGGCGCAAAAGGTCGTCGGCGACACTGAGGTAAGCGTTGCCGCCACCGAGCTTGAGCCCGGCGACTTGGTAGCCGTGCGCACTGGCATGTCCATTTGCATCGACGGTGTTGTCGAGCAGGGGAGCGCTATGGTCAACCAGGCGACCCTGACCGGCGAGCCGCTGGCCGTCGAGCGCAGCGTGGGCGACGACGTGTTCGCCGGCACCGTCGTGGAGGACGGCAGCATCTTGGTGCGCGTGCGCGCCAACACGGCGCAGACCAAGCTGCGCTCAATCGTCTCGCTCGTGCAGACGGCCGACTCGCTCAAGTCCGAGGGCCAGTCGCATATGGAGGACCTCGCCAACAAGATCGTCCCGTGGAACTTCCTGCTTGCGGGCCTGGTCGCGCTCACTACGCGCAGCCTCATCAAGACCTCGGCGGCGCTGATGGTCGACTACTCGTGCGCACTCAAGCTCACGGGTTCCGTTGCCGTCATGACCGCTATGAGCGATGCTGCCAAGATGGGCGTCATGGTCAAGGGCGCAAAGTACTTTGAGTCGTTTGCCAAGGCCGACACCATTGTGTTTGATAAGACCGGCACGCTCACCGAGGCGCAGCCGCGTCTTGCCTGCGTACTCACCACCGATGGCTGGAGCGAGGACGAGGTCCTGCGCCTTTCCGCTTGCTTGGAGGAGCATTTCCCGCATCCGGTGGCGCGTGCCGTGGTCAACGCTGCTCACGAGCGTGGGCTCGAGCACCGCGAGCGTCACGCTGCCGTCGAGTACATCGTGGCACACGGCATCGCCTCGTCCATCGAGGGTCGTCGCGCAATTATTGGCTCGGCACACTTTGTGTTTGAGGATGAGGGCGCGCAACTCGAGTCCGACATTAAGGAGCGCATCGAGTCCCAGATGCAGGGCCTGTCGCCGCTGTATCTGGCGGTCGACGGCACGGTCGTGGGTGTGCTCGGCATCGAGGATCCGCTCAAGCCCGGGGTCCGCGAGGCCATCGCCGACCTGCATGCGCTGGGCGTCAAGCATGTCGTTATGCTCACGGGCGACTCCGAGCGCACGGCCGAGCGCATTGCGCGAGAGGCGGGCGTCGATGAGTTTAAGGCCGAGCTGCTGCCCGAGGACAAGTACGCGTATGTGGAGCGCATTAAGGGCGAGGGACGCCACGTTGCCATGGTGGGCGACGGCGTCAACGACTCACCGGCGCTGGGCCTGGCCGATGTGGGTCTGGCCATGGGCGGTGGAAGCGACATCGCCAAGGAGGTCGCCGATATCATCCTGACCGATACGGAACTCGATGCGATTGTTCGCCTGCGCCGCATGAGCCAGGGACTCATCGATCGTCTGACGAGTTCGTATTCCAAGGTGATGCTCACCAACTCGGCGCTGTTGGCATTGGGTATTACCGGCATGATTACTCCGCAGGCGTCGTCACTGCTGCACAACGGCTCGACGATTGCCTACAGCCTGGGCAACGCGAAGGCTTACCTGCGTTAGCAGACGTGTTCGCTCACGTTATCTGGCCTGCGCCCAGACGGCATCTGTGTCGTCTGGGCGCAGGCCTTTTGCGTTTGACCATCTGCTAGCTTCTCTATATAGTGTTGATAGCGGTGCTAGCAATTGAAGGGAGCGGGATCAACGTGGGTGCTGTTAGCGGCATGGCGCAGGTGAACGTTCGCGTGGATCGCCAGGTCAAGGAGCATGCGGAGGAAGCGTTGCGGCTTTCGGACAGATCACTGCCCGAGCTCATCAAAAAGGTCGTGGCCAAGGTCGCACAGGGTGGCGGGCAGTGTGAGGAAGTGCTGTCTGCCGTTGATGGTCGGCAACAGACCGTCGCGCACGATACTCCGTTCTCCGTATCATGGGCAGCGGCCGACCGGCTTTATGCAGATTTGGGCATCGCTACGTCGTCCGTGTCCGACGATCGCGATTGGGACGCAATCTATTCCGAAGCCATGGACGAGCGCTATCGCCAAAAGGGGATGATCCTGTGAGCGGGGCTCCCCTCAAAATAATGGTGGACGCCAACGTATGGGTTGATTCGTTTTGCGTCGACCATGCCGAGTCGCTTGCCGCGCGTGCGTTTATTGGGCAGGCGACGGATACGCGGGCGTTGCTGTTCTTTCCGGTGCATATCGCTAAGGACGTGCTATACGTTGTCCAACACGAGCTGAAGCGTAGCGTTCTTGCCAGCGGGGGAACGCTCGACGAGGCATCTGCCCGCGCGATTGGCGATGCGGCGTTGGTGTTTGTGCGGAACATGACCGAAAACGCCACGGCCGTGGGTGCTGATGCATCCGATCTGTGGCTAGCCGACAAATATCTGACGCTCCATCGCGATTACGAGGACAACTTGGTGCTCGCCGCGTGTAAGCGCGCACAGGTCGATTACTTGGTGACCAACGATCGCAAGCTGCTCGAACATGCCGATCTTGCAGCAAAGACACCTCGTCAAA
>CAJMRE010000064.1 GCA_905215755.1 uncultured bacterium | reverse complement strand
ACCTGCTCAAGAAGCAGGGCCGCTCGCCGCTGCTCGCCGCGTGCGACGTCTACCGCCCCGCCGCTGCCGACCAGCTGGCCACGCTCGGTGGCGAGATCGGTGTGCCGGTCTTCCGCGGCGACGGCGCGCACCCGGTCGACATTGCCAAGGGCGCCATTCAGGAGGCCGTCGACCACCTGCGTGACGTGGTCATCGTCGATACCGCCGGTCGTCTTCAGATCGACGAGCAGATGATGCAGGAGGCCGTCGACATCAAGAAGGCCGTCAAGCCTGACCAGGTTTTGATGGTCGTCGACGCCATGACCGGCCAGGACATCGTCAACGTGGTCTCGACGTTTGCCGAGCGCACCGACTTTGATGGCGTGATTATCTCCAAGCTCGACGGCGATGCCCGTGGCGGCGGCGCACTTTCGGTGCGCCAGGTGACCGGCAAGCCCATCAAGTTTGTGAGCATGGGCGAGAAACCCGATTCGCTTGAGCCGTTCTATCCCGATCGCATGGCCAAGCGCATTCTGGGCATGGGCGATGTTGTCGGTATTATCGAGAAAGCCCAGGAGGCAGCCGATGCAGAGCAGCTCGAGGCTGCCGAGCGTATGCTGCGCGAGGGCTTTACCATGAACGACATGCTCGACCAGATGAAAGCCGTCAAGAAGATGGGCGGCATGAAGGGCATCCTGGGCATGCTCCCCGGTGGCCAGCGCGCTCTTAACCAAATGGGCGGCAACCTGGACGAGGGCATCTTCGATAAGAACGAGGCCATCATCATGTCGATGACCAAGGAGGAGCGCCTGCGTCCCTCCATCATCAACGGCCAGCGCCGCGCCCGCATTGCCAAGGGAGCCGGCGTGACGCCCACTGAGGTCAACAGCCTTATGAAGCAGTGGGGCGAGATGAATAAGATGATGGGCCGCATGCGCACGATGGCCAATCAGGCACATGCCGGCGGCAAAAAGGGCAAAAAGGGAAAGAAGGGCAAGAGGATGCGCATGCCCAATATCCCTGGCCTGGACGCTATGGGTCTGGGCGGCATGGGCGGCCTGGGTACGGGCGGTCCCAAATCCGATATGGAGCTGCTGCGCCAGATGGAAGCGCAGATGCATAATAAGAAATAGAGCTGTAATTCCAGCTTGATATGGCAAAGGCCACTCGGAAGCTACCGGTTGGCCTTTGTTGTTGGCTTTGATTGTTGGGTTGCGTGCAGTGTCGCGCCCCGAGCTCGCGGTGCCGTGCCGTTAGTGGCAGCCGCAGCCCTCGTGACCCTCGTGCTCGCGATGGCCGTGGCAGCTGCAGGACTCGCCATGTTCGTGGGCGTGATCGTGGTCATGGCCGTGGCAGCCGCACGTGGCCTCGCCGTTCTGCGCGAGCGTGCCGGCGATAAGGGCCTCGACGCAAGCGTCGCAGCTGCCCTGGGCACCTGCGTATACCGTGATGCCGGCTTGGGCGAGCGCGTTGATGGCGCCACCGCCGATGCCGCCGCAGATGAGCGTGTTCACGCCGCCGTTGGCGAGCAGGCCCGCCAGGGCGCCGTGACCGGTGCCGCCGGTGCCCACGACCTGCTCGTTGAGCACCTTGCCGTCCTGAATGTCGTAGATCTTGAACTGCTCGCTGCGGCCAAAGTGCATAAAGATGTTGCCGTTGTCGTACGTCGTTGCCACCCTCATGGTGCCGACCTCCTTTGCTGGCCATGCGGCCGTCGTTGTGGTGATGGGGGAGTACACGATATTGCCGCCTTTGATGATGAGCGCTCGTCCGTTGACCAGCGCATTTGCTACCTTGCGATGCGCACGGCTGCAGATTGCCGCCACCGTGGCGCGCGCGATGCCCATCTGCTGTGCGACTGCCTCTTGGTTAAGGCCTTCCAGGTCGCACAGGCGCAGCACCTCGAGTTCGTCGACCGTCATGTCGATGGCGTCTCCGCTCGCCAGGCCATCGGGGGTAAAGCCGCGGTATTCGGGGATGATCCCGACGCGGCGCAGTTTCTCGCGTCTTCCTGCCATGCACCCTCCTTATCTGACATATGTCAACAATAGAATAACGAAACTGTAGATTTGCGCAAGGCATTTTTGGCATATGTCAGAAAATGAGGGCTTATGTTTGGGCTGTGGGGCCGCGTGTGCCTGGGCTACAATGAATCTCGCTTGTAGGCGACTGACAGGAGGGTCAATGAGCAAGGCTGATCAACAGTTTGTAACCATGTGCCGCGATATCTTGGACCATGGCACCACCACCGAGGGCCAAAAGGTCCGCCCGGTGTGGGAGGATGGCACCCCTGCCTATACCATTAAAAACTTTGGAGTTACGGCGCGCTACGACCTGCGCGAGGAGTTCCCGGCGCTCACGCTGCGTCGTACGGCGCTCAAATCTGCCATGGATGAGATCCTTTGGATTTATCAGAAGAAGTCCAATAACGTGCATGACCTCAACAGCCATATTTGGGATGAGTGGGCCGACGAGACCGGCTCTATCGGCAAAGCCTACGGCTACCAGATTGGGCAGAAGAGCCATTATGCCGAGGGTGACTTTGATCAGATGGACCGCGTGCTGTACGACCTCAAGCACACGCCGTACAGCCGCCGCATCATGACCAACACCTATGTGTTTAGCGACCTGTCCGAGATGCACCTGTATCCGTGCGCCTACAGCGTGACGTATAACGTGACGCAGCGCCCGCAGGACGACAAGCCGACGCTCAACATGATTCTCAACCAGCGTAGCCAGGATATTTTGGCCGCGAACAACTGGAATGTGTGCCAGTACGCCATTTTGCTGATGATGGTTGCGCAGTCGGTCGATATGATTCCCGGCGAGCTGCTGCACGTGATCGCCGATGCCCATATTTACGACCGTCATGTCGATATCGTTCGCGAGCTTATCGAGCGTCCGCAGTTTGCGGCGCCTAAGGTAACGCTTAACCCTGACGTGCACGATTTCTATGCGTTTACGACCGATGATCTGATCGTCGAGGGCTACGAGCACGGCCCGCAGGTCAAGAACATTCCCATTGCGGTGTAGGTGACGCGCATGACGTGTAAGCTTTCTGCCATTGTCGCCGTGTGCGACGACTGGGGCATTGGTTGCGAGGGTGACATGGTGGTGTCCAATCGCGCCGACATGCGTCATTTTGTGGCGTGCACCAAAGGTTGCCCGGTCATTATGGGACGCAAGACGCTGCTGAGTTATCCCGGCGGGCGTCCGCTCAAGAATCGTCGCAACATTGTGCTCACGCGCGACGAGGGCTTTGCCCCCGAGGGCGTTGACGTGGTGCATAGCATTGACGAAGCGCTCGCCGCGGTTGCCGATGAGGCTGTTGCATGGGTGATCGGTGGCGGCGATGTCTATCGGCAGTTTTTGCCGTATTGCGTGGAGGCCGAAGTTACGCATAACCATTGCGTGCATGACGTGGATACGTACTTTCCCGATCTGGATGCCGATCCCGCGTGGGAGATTGCGCGGCGTTGCGGTGTTGCCACGATTGCCGCCGACGAGGGCGACGAGGGCGTCGATTATGAGTTCGTGACGTATCGTCGCGTTGAGGCGTAAATCGTCTGGCGTGAACGGTATCATCGGGTTGTTTGAATGCATGGGGCGGCGCTTAGCGTCGCCTCGTTTGGTATAGATGTACTGTAAAGAAGGGTGCGGGCAGGCTGCTATGACTGATGCCGTTGAGGTTCTGCGAATTGATTCGCTCGAGGACGAGCGGCTCGATGCCTACGTGCGACTGACCGAGCGTGAGCTTCGCTGCGTGCTGGAGCCGCAGAAGGGCATTTTTATCGCTGAGAGTGCCAAGGTCATCGAGCGTGCGGTTCGCGCCGGATATGAGCCGGTGAGCTTTCTTCTGGGCGAGCGCTGGCTCGACCAGATGATGCCGCTGTTTGACCAGCTTGTCGTGCGCGAGGGAGCGGGTCCGGTTCCCGTGTTCGTGGCCTCCATGGAGCTCATGGAGCAGTTGACGGGCTTTAACGTGACGCGCGGCGCGCTGGCGGCGTTCCGTCGCCCGCGTCAGATTCCGGTTGATGAGTTCTTGGGCGGCGTTGTCGAGGCGGCGGGGGGTCGTCCGGTGCGCGTGTGCGTGCTTGAGGGTATTGTCGATCACACCAATGTTGGCGCGATTTTCCGCTCGGCTGCCGCATTGAACGTTGACGGTATTTTGGTCAGCCCGACGTGCTGCGATCCACTGTATCGTCGCTCGGCCCGCGTGAGCATGGGCACCGTGTTTCAGGTGCCGTGGACGCGCATTGGCAGCGAGGCTCGTGTGTGGCCGCATGATGGTCTGAGCGCGTTGCACGATGCCGGTTTTTCGTGTGCCGCTATGGCGTTGACGGACGACTCTGTTTCGCTTGATGATCCTGTACTGCGGAAGATTGATCGCTTGGCGATTTTTATGGGCACCGAGGGTGCCGGCTTGGGCGCCAAGACCATTGCCGGCTGTGACCACGCGGTGCGCATTCCGATGGCGCACGGGGTCGATTCGCTCAACGTGGCCGCGGCGAGCG
>CAJMRE010000063.1 GCA_905215755.1 uncultured bacterium | reverse complement strand
GAAGAGCGCGGCGGCCGTGGCGGCGAACGTCGCGAGGGTGCTCGCGGCAATGGTGGGCGCAGCGGCGCTGGGCGTTCTGGTGAGTCGCGCGATCGTCGCGATCCGCGTGCCAGCCGCGATCGTCGCGATGATTGGCGCAACTACGACGATACCCGCGAGGAGCGTCGCGGCGGCTACCGTGGTGGCCGCGGCGGCAACCAGGCCGGTTCCCGTGGCGGACGCGCCGGCGGTCGCGATAACCGTGGCAGCTATGGCAACAGCCGTGGCGGCAAGCGCGGCGGCAGCTCCCGTCGTCCCGGCGACGGCGGCGGCAAGCGCAAGTAAGATGCGCATCGCGCGCTAGAGCGAGGCGACCAGAGGGCTCCGGGCATGTTTTTGCTCGGAGCCCTTTTTGGTGCAAGGGGGACAGGTTCATATGCACCAACGTCTTGAAGTTGCGGTGGAATACGGACTGTTTTGGCCTTTTGAGCGGCTTTTCAGTCCCTATTTCACCGCAACTCATGATTGGTGCAAACAAACCTGTCCACAATGCACCAGAGTGAGGAGTGTCCCCAAGTGCCGCATTGTGGGTAATGCGTTTTATCAAATATGGCATTTATCTGCGGTAATGTTCTTTTTCACCGCTGAGGACGACGTTTCATACCGCCTGCCGAACCGTATTGTTGTCAAACAACTATTTAGGTCAGTGTGTTGCGTGTAGCAATTTCGCCCGGCCTCGCCTCCGGGCTGCCATGTGAGAGGGGATCTTATGGCTCGACTGCATGTAATGGAACGCAGCCACGCTCAGGCCGTCATGGACGACCTGCACGATGCGCTCGGACGTCGTCTGGCGGTGAGCTCGCTCGCCCCGTGTCCCGTGGAGTTTACGGCAGCGCTCGTCAACCTGTGTTCGACGCAGAGCTGCGGCAAGTGCACGCCCTGCCGCGTGGGTCTGAGCGCGCTGAGCGACCTGCTTGCCGATGTGCTCGAAGGGCGCGCCGATGAGTCCACGCTCAACCTGATTGAGCGCACGGCCCGCACCATCTACCTTTCGAGCGACTGCGCCATCGGCTACGAGGCCGGCGCCATGGCGCTCACGGCCATTCGCGGCTTCCGCGACGACTTTGAGCACCACATCCGCGAGCACTCCTGCGGTTTTGACCGCGAGGCCCGCGTCCCGTGCGTCTCGGGCTGCCCGGCGCACGTCGACATTCCCGGGTACATTTCGCTCGTCGAGGCCGGCCGCTATGCCGACGCCGTCAAGGTCATCCGCAAGAACAACCCGCTGCCGCTCGTCTGCGGCCTGGTGTGCGAGCATCCCTGCGAGATGCACTGCCGCCGCGGCATGGTCGATGACCCCATGAACATTCTCGCCCTCAAGCGTTTTGCCGTTGAGCACAGTGACCTCAACGACCACAAGCCGCATGTAGTGGACAACACCGGTAAGCGCGTCGCCGTGATCGGCGGCGGCCCGGCCGGCCTTTCCTGTGCCTACTACCTAGCCGTGATGGGCCACAAGGTGACCATCTTTGAGCAGCGTCACCACTTGGGCGGCATGCTGCGCTACGGCATCCCCAGCTACCGCCTGCCGCGCGAGCGCCTGCAGGCCGAGATCGACTGGATCTTGAGCGCCGGCATCGACGTGGAGCTCGACCACTCCGTGAGCGGCGAGGAGCTCGCCCGCCTGCGCGACGAGTTCGATGCCGTCTACCTGGCCATCGGTGCCCACAGTGACAAGAAGCTCGGCCTTCCGGGCGAAGAGGCGCCCGGCGTTGAGTCGGCCGTCAAGATGCTGCGCGCCATCGGTGATGACGAGCTGCCCGACCTGAGCGGCCAGCGCGTGTGCGTCATCGGCGGCGGCAACGTTGCCATGGACGTGGCTCGCTCTGCCGTGCGCTGCGGTGCCGAAAAGGTAAGCATCGTCTACCGCCGTCGCATCTGCGATATGACGGCCCAGGACGCCGAGATCGCCGGTGCCCAGGCTGAGGGCTGCGAGGTGCTGGAGCTGACGGCCCCGCTTGCCATCGAGACGGGCGGGGAGGGTCGCGTGAACGGCCTGCGCGTGCAGCCGCAGATTATCGGTGAGCCCCGCCGCGGTCGTCCGGCTCCGCGTGCCGCCGCCACGCCCGAGCGCGTCATCCCCTGCGAGCGCGTGTTCGTCGCCATTGGCCAGGACATCGATTCCAAGCCGTTTGGGGAGATGGGCATTGCCTGCAAGTGGGGCTGCATCGTTACCGATTCGGATGGCGCCGTGCCCAACTTTGATGGCCTCTTTAGCGGCGGCGATTGCCAGACCGGCCCCGCCACCGTCATCCGCGCTATCAATGCCGGCCGCGTGGCTTCGGCAAACATCGACCACTACCTGGGCTTCGACCACAAGATCAAGCTCGAGGTCGAGCTGCCGACCGTTCAGTTTAAGGGCAAGCATGAGTGCGGACGCTGCGAGCTTGGCGAGCGCGAGGCCGGCGAGCGCATTCACGATTGGAATCTGGTTGAGCAGGGTCTCACCGAGCAGGAGGCACGCCAAGAGGCGAGCCGCTGCCTGCGTTGCGATCACTTTGGCTTTGGCGCGTTCCGCGGAGGGAGGAACCTGGAATGGTAGAGCCCAACAAAACCACCGTCAGCGACAACACCGAAAACGGAGCGCATAACATGGTCAAGCTCACTATCGATAATTGCGAGGTCGTGGTTCCCGAGCACACCACGATCCTGGACGCAGCCAGGTCCGTCGGCATTCAGATTCCCACCCTGTGCTATCTGCGCGATCTAAACGAGATCGGCGGCTGCCGCGTGTGCGTGGTCGAGGTTGAGGGCTGCGACCAGCTGGTTGCCGCCTGCAACAACTACGTGCTCGACGGCATGGTGGTCCACACCAACAGCCCCAAGGCGCGCGAGGCCCGTCGCACCAACGTGCAGCTGCTGCTGTCCCAGCACGATTCGCAGTGCACGAGCTGCGTGCGCAGCGGCAACTGCAACCTGCAGACCATCGCCAACGACCTGGGCATTTTCTATCTGCCGTATCAAAGGCATTTGGCGGGCGAGGGCTGGGACTTCGATTTTCCCATCATCCGCGAAAACGACAAGTGCATTAAATGTATGCGCTGCATCAAGGTGTGCGAGAGTGTGCAGGGCTTAGGGATTTGGGACCTGACCAACCGCGCCACGCATACCGCCGTGGGCACCCGCGGGCGTGCGCCGATCGGCAAGACCGATTGCGTCGCGTGCGGTCAGTGCATCACGCATTGCCCGACGGGTGCCCTGCGTGAGCGTGACGATACCGAGACCGTGTTCGATGCTCTCGCCGATCCTGACAAGATCGTGCTGGTGCAGATTGCGCCGGCCGTGCGTAGCGCCTGGGGCGAGGAGCTCGGCATTCCGCGCGAGGAGGCTACCGTCGAGCGCCTAGCTTGCGCGCTGCGCCGCGTGGGCTTTGAGTACGTGTTCGATACCGATTTCTCGGCCGACCTCACCATTATGGAGGAGGGCTCCGAGCTGCTCGAGCGCCTGGGTGCCGCCGCCAAGGGTGAGGGCGATAGCCGCGGCTGGCCCATGTTTACGAGCTGCTGCCCGGGCTGGGTGCGCTTTGTGAAGGCGCGCTATCCGGAGTTTGTCGACAGCCTGTCCACGTCCAAGTCGCCGCAGCAGATGTTTGGCGCTATTGCCAAGACGTACTACGCCAAGGTGCTGGGTGTGGAGCCCGAGCGCCTGTTCGTGGTGTCCGTGATGCCGTGCACGGCCAAGAAAGCCGAGTGCGCGCTGCCGAGTATGGTGGGCGAGGGCGGCGCGCCCGACGTAGACGTTGCGCTGACGGTGCGCGAGATGGTGCGTATGATCCGCGCGAGCCACGTGAGCGTGGACACGCTTACCGAGGAGCCGCTCGACACGCCGTTGGGCTTCGGCACGGGCGCGGGCGTGATCTTTGGCGCCACGGGCGGCGTGATGGAGGCCGCCGTGCGCTCGGCATATTACCTGGTGACGGGCAAGAACCCCGATGCCGACTTCTTTACCGACGTGCGAGGGCTCGACGGTTGGAAGGAGGCCGTGGCCGATATCGACGGTACCAAGGTGCGCGTCGCCGTGGCGCACGGGCTGGGCAACGCCGCCCGTCTGCTCGACGCGATTCGCGATGGCCGTGTGAGCTATGACTTCGTCGAGGTCATGGCTTGCCCGGGCGGCTGCGTCGGTGGCGGCGGTCAGCCCATCCACGACGGCTGCGAGCTGGCGGCCGAGCGCGGTCAGGTGCTGTGGGGCCTGGATGCGAAGGCGGACATTCGCTTCTCGCACGAGAACCCCGATGTCCAGGCATGCTACCGCGAGTTCTTGGGCGAGCCGCTCTCGCCGCTGGCTGAGGAGCTGCTGCATACCGACCATCACGCATGGACGATGCCCAACGAAGGGACGTGCTAGCGATGCGCGCGTTTGATGTTGAGATGTCGCGCCGGGGGTTTGCCTCGGTGCTCGCCGCGGGCGCGCTGTCGCTTGCGCTTGCGGGCTGTGGCGGCGGGGCCGCCGGTGCTGGGTCC
>CAJMRE010000062.1 GCA_905215755.1 uncultured bacterium | reverse complement strand
ACCGTAAGCGTGTAGACGATATTGGAGAACACGAGACTCGCGACCCAGCCCGCCAACACAAACTGCAGCGGGTTGTCGCACTGAATGCCAAAGAACAGGATGTCGCCCGCGCACACGAGCGTCGCCTGTAGCAGGGCCAAACCGCCAAAGAACAGGTAACGACCCAGGTAGATCTCGTGCAGGCGCACGGGGATGAGCTCGTTGATGAGCTCATCGTCAACCGAGACCTTCATCATGGCCGCCAGTACGATCGAGCCGACCCATAGCGACAGAATCGTGTAGAACGGCGCCATGGCCGAACCGTAATTGCGAATCGGATAGACCGGCTTGCGGTCGAGCGCGACGGGGCCGGAAAGCGACACGGCCAGACCCTCGGGATCATTGCCGATCATCGTCTTGATCGTAGCGAGGTCATCCGACATCAAGGCGCCGTCGAGCTCGTCCTTAAACGCGCTGATCTTGTCCGACGCCTCGCCCAGCTGATCGGAAGCCTTGTTGACCAGCTTTGCAGCCTTAGAGAGGCCCTTTGCCAGCGAACCGGATGCGTCGGTCAGGTCGTCTACGGCACTATCCAGATCGCCCGAAATACCATTCAGTGAATCCAGGACCCCCGAGACGGTCTTCTTGAGCTCCTTGGCCTTAACCGAGAACGTGGAATCGTAATCGGATTTGGCACCCGCGATACCGGCCTTGGCATCGGCGATGGCCTGATCGACCTCGGCACGCGAGTTGTTGGCCTCGGCCATGCTATCGAAGAGAGACTTCGCGGTGGCCGCCAGATCCTCGGCATTGTTGCGGTACTCAACGGCGATTCTGTCCAGCGACGTCGCGGCGGACTTGAGGCCGCCCTTCAAATTCTCATCGCTCACCTGGTCGGCAAGGCTGCGGAGCTGATCGGCCATCTCATCGATATCCTTGGCGCGCGTATTGAGCGCCGCCGCGGCATCGTTGAGCTGAGACACCGTAAGGCCCACATGCTGGTTTGCGGCATCGAATGCCTTCGCAAGCTCGGCGGACACGTTGTCGAACGAGCCCGCGCTTCCGTCAATCGCGGCGTTGATGGCGTCGTTGGCGGCCTTCAGCGCTTCTTTGGAATCGCTCATGCCGCTCTTGGCATGCTCCATCAACTGCTTGGTCGACTCATCGACCGTACCCGTCTGCTGGAGCATACCGCTCGCCGACGTCAGCGAATCGGACGTAGAGCTCAAAATGCCCGCGAGCGACGAAGCATTAGCCTGAACGTCTTGCAGGTCCTCAATCGAATCGCCGAGCGTCGAGGACAGGTTGGCGATAAAGTTGCTGACCTGGTCGGTGCTCATGTAATCGAGCAGGCTGGACACCGTCTTAAGACCGATGCTCGTAATGGTCTCGGTAAAAGATTCGTTAACCTGGTTCTGAACGGCGCTCGAACCCTTCTCGGTCACGATCTGCGCGATGGCGTTGGCCTTCTGGTTCTCGTAAAACTCGATATCGGCGTGTTTCACGTCGGTCGAGAAAAGCGTCATCATGTCAGCGCTAAACGTTTTGGGAATAACGACGGCAGCATAGTACGCGCCCGACTTAACGCCCTCGATAGCCTTTTCGCGATCGTTAAGCACAACCCAATCGAAGCTCTCGTTGCCACGTAGGGTGGCGGTCACGTTTTCGCCCACGTTAACCTCGACGGGGATCAGATCGCTCTCGTAACCCTCATCGGTGTTGACCACGGCAATCTTAAGATTGCCGGTGTTGCCGTACGGATCCCAGCTGCCGGCGATGTTAAACCACGCGTACAGGCACGGCACGATAATGAGGCCCATCACGACAATCAAGCCGATCACGGAGCGAGACACGTTTTGGACATCGCGCCTAAACAGATGCAGGATGTTCTTCATTTATGCCTCACCTCCTTTGGAGTGCTTGCCGAACGGGGCGGTATCTCCATCATTTATGGCTGTGTTGTCGCTGCCCTGAGATTTATGGTGCGAGCCGATATGCGGCAAGCGGCCCGTGGACTGATCGCCGCCCTTGGCACCACGCTCGCTGGCGTTGAGACCGAACATGCGACGAGCGGCCGGAATGGCGGCCGTGTGCTCGCGCATCTCGCGGCGCAGGTCCTCATCCGAAAGCGCCGAGATGCGCATCTGGGTGTTGAGGCTCGAGCGGATGTACTCGATATTGATAAGCCAGCCGCAGATGGCAATAACCGAGATGATCCAAATGACAAGCAGGATGATCTTGCCGTTATTGTCGATATCGAGAACCGTCGACAGGACAAAGAGCAGGACCTGAACGCCCACCACGGCGGCAAAACCGCCCTTGATGTAGTACGGGTAGCGATGTTCAAAGGCGACCGCATGATCGAGCAGTTCGCGACGGTACGAATCGGAATCGAGCATGACACGCATGGCCGTGCGCAGCGAGTAGCGCTGGCGCGGCAGGTCGTTGGACTCGCAAATCATCATACCGGTCGTGGAAAGCTGTTTATCAAAGAGCAGGTTAAGGTTGAGCAGCAGCGGACGCAGCTGCAGACCGATAAAGAGCGCCACGATCAAGAACACGCCCAGAATGCACAGGTTAAACAGGTAGTTAAACGAGTACATGCCGCCGACCGTCTCGCGCAGCAGATTGATGCCGTAGGTAAAGGGCAGCAACGGGTGCAGCCACTGGAAGAAGCCGGGCATCATCTCGATGGGATACATGCCCGACGAACCCGGAATCTGCACGATGACGAGAATGACGCCGATTGCCTTGCCGATGTGCTTAAACGTAGTGGACAGCGCATAGATGATATTGACGTAGGTGAACGAGATGGCGATGCCGCCCAGCACGAACAGCAGCGGGTTGATGCACTGCACGCCAATCACCAGATCGCCTACCGTAACGATGGTGGCCTGGAGCGCGCCCAGGATCACCAGGAGCATCCAACGGCCGAAGTAGCCCTGGCGCGCCGTAAAGCTGCCAATGCCCTCGCGATCGACCTCGAGCTTGTAGATGGCGATGAGTACGTAACCGCCCACCCAAAGCGCCAGATTGGTGTAGAAGGGAGCGATGCCCGAGCCAAAGCTCTTGACCGGATAGATCGACTTGGACGTCAGCTCGACCGGAGAGGCCATGAAATCTGCCACGTCATTGACATCGACGCCCATAAGGTCGGCGAGCTCGCCCATAGACTCAGAGGTCTGCAGCGCCGCGATGTCATTGGCTGCGGTCGCAAGCTTGTCCTGGACCTTGGCAAGCGAGGAATCGGTCTGGGACAGCGTGGTCTTGGCCTGGCCGAGCGTAGCGTTAAGCTGCGAAAGCGTACCGCGCGCACTTGCAATAGTAGGCGTGAGGCCAGACACGATTCCCGTCAGATCACCCGAGACGGCGGCAAATGAATCAAGCGCGCTCGAGGCCTTCGGCAGCGCGTTTTGACCCAGGTCCGTCTGGGCCTGGCCAAGGTTGGTCGCACCGGTCTGGATTGCGTTATTGATAGCGTCGCTGGCGCCCGAGACAGCCGCGGCGCCATTCGCCATGGCGCTCGACTGCGCAGACAGACCGTCCTTGATGCTCTGAAGCTTTTCATTCTGCTCGCGGAGCAAATCGATGGTCGATACAATGCGCGCGTCAATTTCCTTGGAACCTGTCGACGTGTCATTAACGAGAATTTCCAAGTGCCCGATAACGGCCTTATTGTGGTCGATCGTCGCTTGGAGAGACTCAAGCGAGTTGTCGATGCGGGTGGTCGTAGATGTGACCGCGCCCGTCAGCTTGCCAATCGCAGCGTTCGCGGAGGCTGACGTCTTGGTGAGCGCAAGGCTGCCTTCCGAGAGTGCCTTGGAGAGCGAGGCGACAGAGTTGCCCGCCGTAGCGCGCGCCTCGCCCAGCAGGTCATTGCCCTGAGCGATTGCCTGCGTTAGAGAGGGCGTCTGACCCTGCAGGCCCGCCAACGCGGCATCAGCCGAGGCGATAGCGCCACTCGTCTTATCGATGGCGGCATTCATGTCGCCAATCGAATCGCGCACCTCACCCAAGGTACCGGATGCCTCTGATACCGAACCAGCCAACGAATTCTGAGTCTGGGTTGCCTTGTCCTTTAAATCGACCCCGGCATCCTTGGCGATGCTGGCAACGGTCTCGCCCACTGTGGAGACAAATTCCGAGTTGATCTGCTCCTCGATGGTGCTTGCACCGGTGTCGGTAACCTTGGGCGCAATAGCACTCTTCTTCTCATTGACGTAGTACGTAAGCTTGGGCTGATGGTAGTTGCCGTCGAGCATCGAGACCAGGTTATCCGAGAAGTTCTTAGGGATTACGATGGCCGCATAGTACTCACCGCTCTCGACGCCCTCCTTGGCGTCGGCCGCCGAATCGACGAAGGTCCAGCCCAGCTGATCGTTCTCCTTGAGCTGATCGACGACCTGGTCGCCCGCGTTGAGCTCGCCCACCAAGTCGTTTTGGGTGCCCCGATCGTTGTTGGCGATGGCAATCTTGATACCCTGGGTGTTTCCGTACGGATCCCAGTTAGCCACGATGTTGTACCAGGCATACAGCGAGGGAATAACGCACACGCCAAGGGTAACCACCAAGGCGACGGGGTTCACAAGCAGTCGCTTAATGTCGCGCTTAAATATCGCAAAGGACACCTTTGCATTGGATAGTTTGCTGCCGAGACTCACGCTTGGACCATCCATCCTGTCGTTAAATCGAATCGTACTATCGACAACCATTGTACGTAGACGCTTTAGTGCCTCGCGGCACAATGGTGCTGAGTTTTGCGGGCAGCAATATACTACGAAGATGATTTAACGTACAGTTGTACAGTATCTTAAATTCCCGCAGCTCCCAAAACCACAACCCGCACAAACTAGCAATCCGACTAGTCGTTGGGGACGTTCTTAACCGACTAGTCAAACAAGAACGTCCCCAACGACTAGTCATTTAAGAACGTCCCCAACGACCACCCCAATGACTACTTAGGACCACGAAAGCGTCGTAGGTTGAGCATAAGTCAGCGAAAACGCCCCCAAGCGAGCAAGGTGACGTGAAAGAGGAGGGAAGCGTACTTTGGTACGCGACCGACGATTGAACGTCAGATTGCCGCTTAGGGGCGTTTGCAGCGTCGAGCCGTTACGCGGTTCGTAGAACCGCGTAACTTGCTAACTACATCAAGTTACAAACAGCTGCCGCGAAGGCTACGGGGTCCTCGGGCAGAATGCCCTCGACCAGCAGGGCCTGGTCATAGAGCAGACCGGAGTACTGCTTAATCTTGTCGGCGTCGCCCGCCTTCTGAGCGGCGACGAGCTTGGCAAAGACCGGGTGCTTGGCGTTGAGCTCGAGCACGCGCTGGCTCTTGG
>CAJMRE010000061.1 GCA_905215755.1 uncultured bacterium | reverse complement strand
AAAGAGAAGAGGCGGGGCATGCCCCGCCTCTTACACCACATCTCTGCGCGCTACCACAGTTAGTTCAGATACGTATAAATCTGGGGCAGCTTGGGATGCGTTTTGAGCAATTGCTGATTGGGATGGGGCTCGAATGGGCGTTTGGAAGGGAGGGTGGGACGTTTACATGGTCTCGAGGAGTCAAAATTAGTCGAAACAGAGGTGTTCGTGCTTGATTCAGCTCTAGGATTTATACGTATCTGAACTAACTGTCCACCCCAGTCTGGCGGCTGCCGATTCGGTGCGGTTCGAGACCGCTATTCGGCCTCATTGCGACCGGTGGTACTCTAGTATCCGTTTGAAATCGAGCGAAGGAGTGCCGCTATGGAGCAATCGAGCCTGTTTGGTGACGGTGTGGACATCGATACCGAAACGCCCGCGAGCACGGATGCCGCCGCACCGACCGATGCCCGTGCCCAGGCGGCAGCGCGTGCGGCCGAGCTGCGCCACGAGCTCGATTACCACGCCTATCGCTACTACATGCTCGATGCACCCGAGATAACGGATGCCGCCTTCGACAAAATGCTCGTTGAACTGCAAGAAATCGAGGCTGCCTACCCCGATCTGGTGACGCCCGACAGCTATACCCAGCGCGTGGGCGGCTACGTGAGCGAGCAGTTTACGCCGGTCACGCACATGGCGCGCATGTATTCCATGGACGATGCCATGGATCTGGACGAGCTCGACGCATGGCTCCAGCGCACCGAGGATGCGCTCGGTGCCGGTAGCGTCACCTATACCTGCGAGCTCAAGATCGACGGCCTGGGCGTGGCGCTTACCTATCAAAACGGCACCTTCGTGCGCGCGGCCACACGTGGCGATGGCACCACGGGCGAGGACGTGTCGCTCAACGTCCGTACCATCAAGGACGTGCCCATGCACCTGTCCGAGCCGGCGCTCGTCCACATGGGCGCCGACCGCGAGCGTGCCATCGAGGTGCGCGGCGAGGTCTACATGCCCAAGGGCAGCTTTGTTCGTCTGAACGACGAGGCCGATGCCGAGGGCCGCGACCCCTTCGCCAACCCGCGCAACGCCGCCGCCGGCAGCCTGCGCCAAAAGGATCCCAAGGTCACGGCGCGCCGCGACCTGGCCACCTTTATCTATGCCATCGCCGATACCGACCCGCTGCACGTCCACAGCCAGCGCGAGTTCCTCGATTGGTTGCGTAGCGCCGGCTTTAGCGTCAACCCAAACGTGGCTCGTTGCGCCACGCCGGCAGAGGTCCACGAGTTCTGTGCCCAGGCGCTCGAACATCGCGGTGACCTGGACTACGACATCGACGGCGTGGTCGTAAAGGTCGATAGCTTTCAGCAGCAGCTCGACCTGGGCTTTACCGCCCGCGCGCCGCGCTGGGCCATCGCCTTTAAGTTCCCGCCCGAGGAAAAGCAGACCGTCCTGCGCGAAATTCGCATCCAGGTGGGCCGCACCGGTGTGCTCACACCGGTCGCCGAGTTCGACCCGGTGACGGTCGCCGGCTCCACCATCGCGCGCGCCACGCTGCATAACATCGACGAGATCCGTCGCAAAAACGTGCGCGAGGGCGATACCATCATCGTGCACAAGGCAGGCGACGTAATCCCGGAGGTCGTGGGCCCGGTGCTCGACAAGCGCCCGGCCGATTCGGTCGACTGGCACATGCCCGAGGTCTGCCCCGTGTGCGGCAGCCCCGTGGTCCACGAGGATGGCGAGGTGGCCTACCGCTGCGTCTCCATCGACTGCCCCGCGCAGCTCAAGGAGCGACTGCTTCACTGGGTGAGCCGCGGCTGCATGGACGTCGACGGCCTAGGCGACGAGATCGTCGACAAGATGATCGCCGCCGGGCTGATCCACGATGTCGCAGACTTCTACCAGCTCACGGTCGACGACATCGCCGGCCTGGACACGGGCCGCACCTATGCCAGCTCCAACAGCAAAAAGGGCGTCAAGAAGGGCGACCCCATTCCGGTGGGCCTCAAGACGGCTGAGAAAATCATCGCCGAGCTCAACAAGTCCAAGAGCCAGCCGCTCGGTCGCGTGCTGTTTGCCCTGGGCATCCGCCACGTGGGCAAGAGCGTGGGCGAGGTCATCGCCGAGCGATTCCTGTCGATTGACAAGCTTATCTTGGCGAGCGAAGAGGACATCGCCGAATGCGAGGGCATCGGTCCCAAGATTGCGGCGAGCGTTAAGCAGTTCCTGGCCGTGCCCGAGAACCTTGCCGTGCTGGAGCGCCTGCGTCAGGTGGGCCTGTCGCTCGAGGTCGACCTGGGCGCCGCGCACGCGCAAGCCGCAGCCGACGCTGGCGTGGCGGGCGAGCTCGCCGACGCGCAGCCGCTTGCGGGTCTGACCTTCGTGCTCACCGGCACGCTCGTCAACCGCACCCGCGACGAGGCTGGCGCGGCGCTCAAGGTACTCGGCGCTAAGGTTTCGGGCAGCGTGTCAAAGAAGACGAGCTATCTGGTCGCCGGCCCCAAAGCGGGCTCCAAGCTCACCAAGGCTGAGCAGCTGGGTGTGCCCGTGCTGGATGAGGACGCACTCGAGCAGATTCTTGCGACCGGTGAGGTGCCGGAGGCTTAGCGCATCGATAACCAAATTGAAGAACCGCCCGGAAGCACGATGCCTTCCGGGCGGTTCTTACTTTGCTGGGGCAACCGGCACCGTGATCTGCGTCACGTAGGTCGCGGGGTCGTCGCTGACGATATTGTCGATGAGGGCGATCCTGCGAACCGGTGCCGTCCCAGAGCGATAAGAGATTCATGCAGGGCAGAGGGACCTCACAATGACGGTTCTCCATTGCGGCGGTCTTTATATATAAACATTAACATTAACGTGTATACTTAGCAGTGAAGATATATGTTGAGAGGAGCAGTTATGGTTACCGTCGCGTTTTCGGAACTGCGCCAAAACCTTACGCAGGTGGCCGAAAAGGTTGCCAATGAGGGCGAGGAGGTTGTGGTCTTCAAGCGGAGCAAGCCGTTGTTCAAGATCGTGCCGCTCGACTATCAAGGCCCGGTTGCAGTGGAATATGACGCTGCCCAGGAGCGTGGGGGCGCAAAACCGACGTGCGACACGGGCAAGCCCAAGCGCGACGTGGGTACGATGTGGCATCCCAAGATCACCTGGAAGGAGATCCGTGAGATGCTCGCGGAGAATGAGGACTACCAGGAGTATCTCGATATCGTGGCTAACATGCCAAAGGGAACGCCGCTCGATACGATGACGGTTGAAGATGAAAAGCGCGTCGCGAGGGAGCGCTACCTATGAGGGCATTTCTCGATACCAATTTTCTGCTCGATTGCGTGCTTCCGGGCCGGCCGGAGCACGCAGCGGCGCAAACGATCAAGGGGCTCGTTGACGTGGGGCTTATCGAGGGCGTTGTTTCGGCCTGCTCTCTCAAGGACGTGTACTACATTCTCACTAAACAGGCAGGCGAGGCGCGCGCCCGCGAGGTAGTGCGCGACTGCCTTAAGAGCTACTCGTTAGAGCCTCTCGACCAAGAAGCTTGTTTTACCTCCGCCTATTCCGATGAGCCGGACTTTGAGGACGGCTGTATCCGTGCGATGGCCGAGCGTGCCGGCGTGGACTTTATCATCACGCGTGACCGCGCCGCTTTTGTGCGCTCGACCATCAAGACCTTCTCGCCTGCAGAGTTCATCCGTGCGTTTCCGATTCCGGAGGAGTAAAACCGCCATATCGGGGACTGTCCCCGGCGTTTGGCGAGCTTGTTGGGAGGCTCCTGGTCCAGTGACTGTTACAAAAAACGGCTATAGCAAATTTGTTGTACTTCGATCTGAAGACTATGACTTCATGGTTCAGGAACAGGCTAAGGCTCGTCTGATGGCTCGTATAGCTGTGGCCGAGCAGGAGCGTGCTGCTGGCATGGCGCGTGATGCCTTTGAGGCTCTCGATGACCTTGAGGCAAAATATGGCCTATAACGTCAAGATTCTGCCTTCAGCCGAACGTTTTCTGGGCGGTTCTTACTTTGCTGGGGCAACCGGCACCGCGATCCGCGTCACTTGGGTCGCCGGGTCGTCGCTGATGATGTCGTCGATAAGGGCGATTTCGCGTCGCCCCGCTACGCTGCCAACTTGTCAAAAGCCCCGCGCCGGTTGAGTACGGTAAACGCGACAACACAGATGACCGCCGACAAAATCGATCCGCACGGCGAGGCGATGCCCATGGGAAACAGCGTGTCGGAATAGGCGTTCGACAGCAGCCACGCGCCCGGCACGCGAATGAGCGCCACGGCTAGTACGTTGTGCGCAAAGCCGATGTAGCTCTTGCCGTATGCAGCGAAAAAGCCACTAAAGCAAATGTGGATGCCGGCAAAGATCGCGTCGAAAATGTAGCTGCGCATGTAGCCAGTGCCGGCCGCGACCACTGCGGCGTCCTTGGCAAAAAAGCCGATAAACGCCGGCGCTACCAGCCACATCAGCACCGTGATCAGGCAGCCGTACACCACCGAGATGGTCATGGCGTCTTTGAGCACCTGACGAGCGCGATCGCCCTTGCCCGCGCCGGCATTTTGCGCCGTGAGTGCGCTGACGGTGGCGCCCATGGAACTCGGCACAATGAACAAAAAGCTGATCATCTTCTCGACCAGGCCCACGGCGGCAGCGTCGACGAGCCCTCGGTGGTTGGCGATGACGGTGATAAACATAAACGCCACCTGGATGCAGCCATCCTGCACGGCCACGGGCAAGCCGATTTTAAGAATGCTGCCGAGCACCTCGGGCTGGGGGCGCAGGTCGCTGCGCTTAACGTGGATGTTCGTGCGGCGGCTCTTGAGCCACACGAGCGCGAGGGCAACGCTGGCCGTCTGGGCGGTCACCGTGCCGAGCGCCGCGCCCACGGGGCCGAGCCCCATATGGCCAATGAACAGAAAGTCGAGCGCGATGTTGATGATACATGCCACGCCGATCACGTACATAGGCGAGCGCGAATCGCCCAGGCCGCGAAAAATGGCCGAGAGGATGTTGTATGCGGCGATAAAGGGAATGCCGACAAAGCAGATACGCAGGTAGGCGGCGGTTCCTTCGAATGCCTCGGCCGGCGTGCCAATGAGTGCCACGATCTGCGGGCACAGTGCAAGCAAGATGGCGGCCAGCACCACCGAGACACCCATAAAGAGCGTAATGGTGTTGCCGATGGCGGTCTCGGCGCGGTCGAAGCGGCGCGAGCCCACGGCGTGGCCGACGATCACCGTCGTTCCCATGGCCAGGCCCACGAGCGCCACGGTAATCATATAGAGCGTCTGCGCGCCATTTGCCACGGCGGTGATGCCGGCGGCGCCGCTAAACTGCCCCATCATGTACAGGTCGGCCATGCCGTAGAGCATCTGCAAAAAGTACGAGAGCATATAAGGCAGGGCAAAGACTGCGATGGTCTTGAGGACATTGCCGCGTGTGAGGTCGTGTTCCATGGGCGGGGTACTTTCTGGCTTGGTTCGTTTAGCTACCAGTGTAGTGAAAACCCTACAACGATGG
>CAJMRE010000060.1 GCA_905215755.1 uncultured bacterium | reverse complement strand
ACCGCGAATATCCCTGCAAATCAAACGCTGCCAGCCCATAACCCCGCCCATCATTTGTAGAAAACATCGAGAAATCCCGATTTTTTGCCCGAGGTCGCTATGCAGGGGCCTTCGATTGCAGAATACTCGCAAAAATGCACGTCGCCACCACCCCCACATGGCGCGAACCAAAACAAAAGCGCGGCCTTCCTTTCCGGCGCACTCCGCGGGACGAAAAAACCTCCGCCGCACGAAGTGCGCAGCGGAGGTTCTTTCATGTCCGAGGACGCGCCGGAAAGGAAGGTCGCCCTCGGGCCGGACAGCTAAGACAGCTTACGCGACGGTGTAAACCCAGTTGTGCTTATCCTCGACAGCACCAGACTGGATACCAGTCAGGGTCTCGCGGAGCTTCTTCATCACAGGACCGATCTCGGTGTAGCCAGCCGGGAAGGTCACGGTCTCGTCGGCACCGTAAACCTTGTTGTCAATCTCGCCAACCGGGGAGATGACGGCAGCGGTGCCGCACAGGCCGCACTCGACAAAGGTACCGGCCTTGACCTCGGCCCACTCGACGGGACGTTGGTCAACGGTCATGCCCAGGTCCTGAGCAACCTGAACGAGCGAACGACGGGTGATAGAGGGCAGGATGGAGTCGGTGTGCGACTGAGGAACGACGAGGGTGCCGTCCTCCTTCACGAACAGGACGTTGGCGCCACCGGTCTCCTCGACATAGGTACGGGACTCGGAGTCAAGATACAGGTTCTCGGCATAGCCCTCGCGATGGGCCTCCATCGTGGGCTTAAGGGACATGGCGTAGTTCAGGCCGGCCTTGATGTTGCCGGTGCCGTGCGGTGCGGCACGGTCATACTCGGAAACGCGCAGCTTGACGGGCTTGAGGCCACCCTTAAAGTACGGACCGACCGGGGTCACGAGAATGCGGAACGTGTACTCAGGAGCGGGAGCCACGCCGATCACGTCACCGGAACCGATCATAAACGGACGCACGTACAGGGTCGCGCCGGAGCCGAAGGGCGGAACCCAGGCGGCGTTGGCAGAGACGACCTGCTTGACGGCCTCAACGAACTTGTCCTTGGGGAACGGGGGCATCTCGAGGCGCTGGGCAGAGTTATACATGCGCTCGGCGTTCATGTCGGGACGGAAGCAGACGATGCTGCCGTCCTCGGCGGTGTAGGCCTTCAGGCCCTCAAAGACCTCCTGGCAGTAATGGAAGATGCCGCCGCACTCGGAGACATGCAGGGTGTGATCGGTGGTCAGGCCACCCTCGTCCCACTCGCCGTCCTTCCAATGGGCCTCGTAGCTGTAATCGGTCTTCATGTAGCCAAAGCCGAGGCTACCCCAATCGATATCCTTCTTCTCGACAGTCATATGTCGCTCCTTACATACACAGTTGCATACTCGCGAACCCGCACGCAAGGACCGAGGCCGACCGCGTCGCAACGTCGCACGCCCGGAGCGTAGAGCCGGACGGGACACGCGAGCAGCATCAAAGCCGATGGCACGTCGATTCGCATGCACGAGATTGTACTCCGCACGCGCGTCGGATAAAACGTTTTTCTTTAACTAACTAAAGTATTTTCATTTGACCGAAACTAAAGAGGCCCGCCACCGTAAGCGGTGACGGGCCTCAACTGCACGGTTTGCGCGCTGGCTCGAGCTACGCGTTCTTTTTGCCCAGCTTAGCCTTAACCAGACCGACCACGGTCGGGATGATCGACACGGCAACGATGCCGACGATCAGCAGCTCAAAGTGCTCCTGCACAAAGGGGATGCCGCCAAAGAAGTAGCCCAGCAGCGTAAAGAGCGTCGACCAGGTAATGCCGCCCAGCACGTTAAAGATAACGAAGTTACGCCAGTGCATGCCGCCCATGCCGGCGATAAAGGGCACAAAAGTGCGGATAAACGGGAAGAAACGGCCCAGGAAAATAGCCAGGTGGCCCCACTTGTCCAAGAAGTCCTCGGACTTTTTAATGCGCTCGGGCGTCATGGCCTTGACCTTGCCCGAAGCGATGATCTTTTTGCCAAAGAAGTGACCGATCATAAAGTTGCACTGATCACCCAAGATGGCAGCCGCCCATGCGACGGCCAGCAGGGCCACGATGTTAAAGCCACCGTTGTGGGCAAAGAAGCCCGAAGCAAACAGCAGTGAATCGCCAGGAAGGAACGGGAAGAACACCACGCCCGTCTCGATAAAGATGATCAGGAACACGCAGCCGTAGGCCATAAGCGGGCCGGCGGCGATCCAGCTGGCGATCGCGGTGCGCGGATCCTTAAGCAGCTCGGCGATAAAATTGATGAAACCCATGAAGTAAAACCTCTCAGTTGTGGGCGCGGATACGTCCAAGTTGACCAGTATACGGTTGCGGTGCCCCCTCGTGCGCAACCCCACAAAAGCATGACTCCATTACCAGCAAGTTTGCATAACTGACATCTGTAGCGCAATGGCGCCAAGATTGTCCTTCCTAATCCCTAGCAAATCGCTATACTTTATTGAATCGCATTGCCATGGCGCTAAGGGAGGGCGGCCGGTGAGCTTTATCAATACCATTCGCGAGGATATCAAGACCGTCCAGGCGCAAGACCCCGCTGCACAAAACGGTCTGGTCATCTTCCTTTCCTATCCTGGCCTGCACGCCAAGTGGAACCACGTGCCCGAGCACTGGCTCTGGGAGCACGGTCATCGCTCGCTCGCCCGCGTGCTCTCGCAAATCACCCGCCACATCACCGGCGTCGAGATTCATCCCGCGGCACAGATCGGCAAGCATTTCTTTATCGACCATGCCATGGGCGTCGTCATCGGCGAGACCACCATCGTGGGCGACAACTGCGTGCTCTACCAGGGCGTCACGCTCGGTGGCACCGGCAACGAGACCGGCAAGCGCCACCCCACCCTGGGCAACAACGTCACCGTGGGCACGGGCGCCAAGGTGCTCGGCAACATCCGCATCGGCAACAACGTCAAGATCGGCGGCAACTCGGTTGTCGTCAAGGACGTGCCCGACAACTGCACCGTCGTGGGCGTGCCGGGACGCATCATCAAGCGCAACGGCTGCCGCGTGTTCGAGGAGAGCTTCGATGCCAAGCAGCATCGCGAGTACATGCCCGATGACGCCGCCGAGAAGAGTGCCCTCAACCGCCAAGGCATCACCGAGAACGCCCGCCGCGTCAAAGAACTCGAGCGAGAGGTGGCCGAGCTCAAAGCCCTCGTCGCAAAGCTCGTGGACGAGCGCTAGGAACGCAAGCGGCACAAAACGACATCGGCATCAACGCAAGAAGGCGCGCCAGGGAATTCATCCCCGGCGCGCCTTTCTTTTTGATGTGACATGCGGGACTGTCCCTTTGTCACATTATGCGAACTGACTCAGATAGAGGTCGGCATAAGCGCCCTCGGCTGCGAGCAGCTCCTTATGCGTGCCCTGCTCGATAATGTTGCCGTGGTCCATGACCAAGATCAGGTCGGCGTCCACGATCGTCGACAGGCGATGCGCGATCACAAAGCTCGTGCGCCCGCGCATAAGCGCGTCCATGGCACGGCCGATGGCAAGCTCGGTGCGCGTGTCCACGCTTGAGGTCGCCTCGTCCAGGATGAGAATCGCCGGGTTGTTGAGCAGCACGCGTGCGATGGTCAGCAGCTGACGCTGGCCCTGGCTGATGCTTTCGGCATCGTTGGCCACGCGCGTGTCATAGCCCTGCGGCATGGTGCGCACAAAGAAGTCAACCTGGGCGGCGCGCGCAGCCGCAACAATCTCCTCGCGCGTTGCCTCGGGGCAGCCGTAGGCGATGTTCTCGGCAATCGTGCCGTCGAACAGCCAGGCGTCTTGCAGCACCATGCCAAACTGCTGACGTAGCTCGCCGCGGTCCATGCGGCTCGTATCCACGCCGTCGAGCGTAATACGCCCGCCGTCAATCTCGTAAAAGCGCATGAGCAGGTTGATGAGCGTCGTCTTGCCTGCGCCCGTGGTTCCCACCACGGCAATCTTCTGGCCCGGCTCGGCGGTAAACGACACGTCGCGCATAAGCGGCTTGTCGGGCGAATAGCCAAAGCGCACGTGCTCAAAAGCGACGCGGCCCTCAATGCGACCCGGCAGCTTGGCGGCCTCGTCCGGCAGCGGATCGGCCTCCATCTCTGGTTCATCGAGCAGGTCGAACACGCGCTCCGCACTCGCCAGCGCGCTCTGCAGCGAGTTGAAAGTGAACGACAGCTGCGTCATGGGTTCGGACGCCTCGTAGATAAACTGGAAGAACGCCTGGAACACGCCGACGGTCATGTGGCCGGCGACCAGCATGCTGCAGCCCACGAGCGCGATCACGATCTGCGCCAGGCGACCAATAAAGCGAACCGCGGGTCCGACGGCGTTGATCATAAAGTCGGCCTTGGTGCTCACGCGCGCCAGCTCGCCCGAGGCCTCGTGCACCTCAGCGGAGCTCTGACGCTCGCGGTTAAACGCGCGAATCACCAGACGGCCCGAATAGCCTTCCTCGACCGCACTCGTAATCTTGGACACCCACTCCTGGCGCTCGCCCGTCACATCGTGTGTGCGGCGCGAGACGACCTTCGTCACCAGCAGCGACAGTGCCGTAAAGAACAGAAAGACGAGCGTAAGCTGCACGCTGAACACGAACATCACGCTCACAGCACCAACAACCGTGCCGATCGACACGAGCAGCTGCAGCAATCCGCGCTGCATGCTCTCGGACATCTTGTCCAGGTCGTTGGTCGCGCGGCTGACGACCTCGCCGGGACGATGCGCGTCAAAATAGGCGAGCGGCAGACGGTTGAGCTTTTGCGCGATGCGGTTGCGCAGGCGCAGATTGAGGCGTTCGGCCACGCTCGACATCAAAAAGCTCTGGAGCGCGTAGAACGAAGCGGCGGCCGTCCAAATCAAAAAGTAGATGAAGATAGTCCTGCCGCAGTTCTCCCAGGTAATGCTGAAGGTAGTGTTGTTGGCAAACGCCAGCTTCATGTGCCCCCACAGTTCATCGATCACGCGGGCGCTGTAAGCCGGCGCCGCGGTGTTAAAGATGACATAGAACACGATGCTCGCGAACACGATATAAAAGCGCCAATGGTCGCCGGCGGCCTCGCTCCACAGGCGGCGCACCGTCGCCCAGGTGTCGCGGGGCGTCTCGTCCTCGTCCTCGTCGTCAACGTCGCGCATGCGCTCCGCCTCGGCGCGGGCGCGCTCGTCCTCGGCGCGCTCGTTTTCCTCGTAGAGCGCCTGGCGGCGAGCCTCGCGCTCCGCCGCCTTGGCGGCTTCGTCCAGGCCGGGCGTGGCGCCCGTCTCCTCAGCTGTCTCTGCAACCGCGGCATCATCGACGATGCCCTGCTTTTTGAGCTCCTCGGTCATGCTACTCACCTCCCTTCATCTGTGATTCCGCGATGGCGCGGTATACCTCGCAGGTTTCCATCAACTCGTCGTGCGCGCCCAAGCCCACGACCTCGCCATCCTTGAGCACCACGATCTGGTCGGCATGCAAAATAGTCGAGATGCGCTGGGCGATGATGAGCACCGCGGCATCGC
>CAJMRE010000059.1 GCA_905215755.1 uncultured bacterium | reverse complement strand
GTACGGCTCGTCGGCGTTGTGCTGTCACGATGGTCGCCAACTCCAGCCCGCGCTATGATCTGCACTTGATGAACGCTATCGGCGCCTCGGTTACCTGCAGCAATGGCTTTGTGTATGCCTTTAACATTCTCATTCAGATGGGTGCCCTGCCGCAGGTTACGTACTTTGAATCGCCCCGTCGCGACACCTTCGATAGCCTTGAGGCGGGCGTGGCAGATTTTTCCCGTATGCTCGAGCACGGCAACGAGGATAAAATCGACCGCCTGCGCGACTACATCGCTCAACACATGATTGAGAACCCCCATGCCGGTGAGCCGGGCTCCAAGGGCGTGCCGCAGGGGCGCTATATGCTCGATCATGTCCGCAAGGTTCGTTGGGCGTTTATTGCATGGGAGCCGGTCTCTGCGCCCAGCTCATAGCCTGTTCGCAGCCTGCACCGCCCACTCACTCGGCATCCGCATTCTTTTTGAACTGGGCAAACGCGCTCCACACCGCGCCGTTCCTGCGCTATCGTGGGACAGCTCACGTAGATTAAGGCCCCGTCGCGGGGCGCCCCATACATAGAAAGCGAGAACCCATGGCACTGACAGGAGCCCAGGTCAAGCAGCTTCGCAGCATGGCCCATCACCTCAACCCCGCCATCATTATCGGCAAGTCCGATGTCAACGAGGGCACCGTCGAGCAGACGGTCGCCTACCTGGAAAAGCACGAGCTCGTTAAGTGCTCCGTGCTCGATGGCTCCAGTCTTTCCGCCCGCGAGGCCGCCGAAGAGCTCGCTGAGCGCTGCCACGCCGAGGTCGTCCAGGTCATCGGCCGCAAGTTCTCGCTGTATCGCGAGTCCTCGCGCAAGGACATCGAGAAGATCAAGCTCGTCTAAGAGCCAATGATCCGGCAAGCCAACACATAGCAAGCATACGGGTGCCCAAGTACTTCGGGCGCCCGTTTTTTATCGCTCGACCAGCACGCGATTGAGCCGCCCCTCCACCAAACGCTCGTATAGACGCCGCGTCTCGGGCTCGGGCACGCCATTGACCTGCTCCCTCAGATGGTGCATATGCCCGCTGTACAGCTCGACGATATCGCGCCGTCGCCCCGCCGCACTGTAGACGCGCATGGCGCAGCGCACCATATCCTCACGCGCCGTTTCCTGCCGAAGCCCCGACTCCGCCAGCCAAATCGCCGACTGCAGATCGTTTTCTTCTAGAGCAGCATTTGCTCCCTTAATCATGCAATCGATGTACTTTGACTGCATAATGCGTCGCATACGCAAAAAGTAGGTGGGATTACAGCCATTGGGAACATACAGCGGTCCAGCATAAAGCTGCTCAATCTTAAGGCACAGTTCAACTAAATGGGGCCCGCGCGCACCCGTGCGATTTCCCAAAACCTCGCGGCTTATCTGGTCAAACAGCCGTACATCGGTCTTGACGTAGTCGCCGTTGAGTCCGATGCATTCATTTTGGATGAGCACACACGACTTGCCATCCGGCGTCGGCCCCAAGGCCGACCGCAAGCGCGATATCGTCGAGTACAGGTTGTTGCGGGCGCTATTGAACTCGGCATGGGGCCACAGCTCCATGGCCAGCGTCTCACGATCGACGAGCGCATCCATGCCCAGCGCAAGCCGCTCGGCAAGTGTCGCCGCCTTCTTGCGGCGCCACATTTTGTCCGTGATGGGAAACCCGTCGCGCTCGGCGCGAAACGCACCAAACATGCGAATCTCGATATGATCGATGGTATCAACGGCTTCAACCTCGCCGGCCTGGAACAGGCGCTCGCTCTTCCCTTCCAAATCGTCGCGCAGCGAGTACCGCGACAGCTCGCGCACGGGAAGCTTCTTGCGTATCCTGCCCGCCGGCTCGCCCAGACAATGCATGGCAAGGCGCGCAAAGAGCCGATACGATGGCTCTAGAATCCCCGCACGATTCATGGACATCCAGGCCGCAAGGTCGCTGTCTCGCCCCGCACAGGCCAAATGCAGCGCCACCATCCAGGCCTCCGCTCCACCAACCTGCGTCTGGCTTATATCGAGCAACTCCGCTTCCTCGCGCACCGAAACCATCGATGTATTTCGCAGATACGCTGCGCGCTCCAGCAGCAATGCGTTATCGCGCATGTACGCAATCGACTCCTCGGCAAGTTTGAGCACTTGGACCGCACGGAACTTTGCATTAACCGGCCGTCCCTCTGTCAGCGACTGCCAGCCTTCTAGCAACAGGCCAAACAGCTGAATCTGGTTGTCGCGCATGCGCACGGCAAAACGATCGAGCTCGTTGAACGCCGCGTCGTCGGTTACCGGCAAGCCGGAAAGGAGCCGCCGTGCCGCCAACACCATGCGCACCCAGATAGCCATCGCCTTAAGCCCGCGTACGTCGAGCGCCTCCCGCACCACCGTCATCTCGTCGTCGCGCTCGTCGGTTCCCGCAAACGACCCGTCAAAGAGCTCCACCAGCATGCTATCGGCCCGTATAACAATCCCCGCGATGTCGAGCTCGCAGTCGTAGGCCTTGCTCGTTTTGAGCTGCTGTAGAACGCCGCCGTCATCTCCCCGCTCGGTCAGACAGCGCTTGACCTCGATATGAGCAGACAACATATCGAGTGCGGTATGGGATGTCTCGATTTCTGGCACGGCCAGGTTCGTAGGAAGCCCAAGTCCGTTGTCCCCGTAGCAAACAGCCGTCAGCGTCTGGGCCACCCTCCATGAAACTGGGTCTATTTCGCAGGCCGCCCGTTCGCCCCCGCGCTCGATGACCGATGCCATATAGCGAGCGAACTTTGTATTGGACACGCTGACCGCTGCCAGATATACGCCGAGCGCCTCGGCAGGCGTTGGCTCTGGAGCCGGATCGTCGGCATCGATCGTGCCCAGCGCCGCTCGGCAGATATCGGCCCCGTGCCCCGTCAGAGCAAGATCGACCCCATACTGCCCAGCAAGTTCAAGGACCGCTTCACGGTCCAAAAAGGCATCCGCCAGGCCCATCGCCGCATCGCATCGGCCCGCCTTAAGCAAAATCCGGGCCGCCCTCGGAACAAGTTCGGGGCGAACCTCGGCCACCAACTTACGCAAACGCAGGCGTCCGTTATCCTCCGTGCCCAGACACGTAAAACTCCGCTCGGCGGGATCCAAGCCAAAGATCGGGTAGTCGCGTACAAAGTAGGACTGGTCGACCATCGACAGCCTCACCCCGCAAGCCTCGAGTTCTGCGATATTGCCCTCGCCCATCAAAACCATGAGACATGCCACGCAAAACAGCGCATTATTGTCGAGCGAAGCCAGATCGGCAAGTGCCGCGCCATATACGTTGACAATCTCGTTTTCGAGCAGACCGGCTACGTCGCCTTGGCCATACAGACCCGTCTGCAATGCCGAAACGAGCTCGGGCACGCCCTGCGTGAGCTGATAAAAGTCGAGCGATGTGCTGATCGAAAACGCCGATGCCCACGCCGAATACTCATAGGCATGCACCTTGAGCATCTGCGCATTGATCTTAACCGAATCGCCCAGCCCATGAATCAGCTGACGATTTGAAGGACGGCAGGAGATAAAGACCCCTACCCCCATAGCGCGCAGGCCGCGAATCCTGTCGATGAGGTCTTCGGTATCGTGCTGATCGAGGTTTGGCACATTATCAATCGCGATAAGGGAGTGCGGTTTGTCTTTGAGTTCTTCGGCAACCACCTCGAGCTGCATAAACACCTCGCGCCCAATGGCGCGATCGGCCTCGATAATCCGCACGGGGCCTCGCGTCGGGTCGCATTTAACCTCATGGGTGTACTGAAGCAGCACCGAGGTCTTCCCAAACCCGTCGGGCGCATAAAGAACCACGATGCCGGCCTTTCGGCCCTTGGCGATAAGCTCATTCATCAAGCGTTCGCGTCGCACCATATAGCCTCCGCCCAGCGGCATCAGCTCGAGGTCGTCTATACCGCTCAAATCGTTTACCATGCCCGCTCCTCAACTCGACCGTATGGACACTGTAGCCGCAAGACCATACAAGCCGCGCTATGAATAGAGCGACCTTGTGTTTTAGGTTGTCTTTTGGTACGCAAGCGGCAAGTTTTTGTACAGCGAAGGCCGATTGTTATTAATCCCCCGACTAATCGGTCTTTAAGCAGGTAAATGAGCTTGTCAGCTTGTCCCATCTAAGCGGCAGTGTAACGCAGATGAACAAGGTTCAGCCATGTCATTCAACTCGCCTAGCACCCGCTACCGTCTACGACCTTCTAGTGGCTTTTTTGCATAGAATCTGGTATAGAATGAATCAAGCTGTTGGGCATCCGGCATTCGTCAAGCTTGCGGCAAGTTTTTGGTCAAGTGGGCAAAAAGGGATAACAAAAAGGCCCCCGCAAAGCGGAGGCCTTAATCAAGGCTATGTCGAGGTGCAGGATTCGCGCTACTCGCAGAGCGAAAGGGCGGCCTCGTCGGCAACGACAACGCAGTTGGTGTGCAGCTGCAGGATCGAAGCCGGGCACTCGGGCGTAACCGGACCATAGCACATGTCATGCACAGCCTGAGCCTTGGCCTCACCGTTGGCGACGACCAGGATCATGCGGGCATACATAATGGTCTGAGTGCCCATGGTGTAGGCCTGACGGGGAACATCGTCGATGCTGTCGAACAGGCGGCTGTTGGCCTGAATGGTGCTCTCGGTGAGGTCGACGCAGTGCGTGCCCTTGGAGAAGTGGTCATCGGGCTCGTTGAAGCCGATGTGGCCGTTGTTGCCAATACCGAGCAGCTGCAGATCCGGGTAACCGGCCTCGGCGACGATCTTGTCGTACTCAGAGCAGGCAGCGGCGGCGTCGGGGTTGGAACCGTCGGGCACATGCGTGTTGTTCAGGTCGATGTTGATGTGATCGAAGAAGTTCTCACGCATGAAGTAGTGATAGCTCTGGGGATCGTCGTGCGAAAGGCCGCGATACTCGTCCAGGTTGTAGGTGCTGACCTCGGCAAAGTCGACGTCGCCCTTCTCGTACCAAGCAGCGAGCTGCTTGTAGGCACCGATCGGGGTGGAGCCGGTGGCAAGGCCCAGCACACAGTCGGGCTTGAGGATAACCTGCGCCGAAATGATATTGGCGGCCTTGCGGCTCATATCCTCGTAGTCTTTAGCTTTAATGATCTTCATTACGCGTCCTTTCTCGTACAAGAGAGGCAAGGCTCCCTTACAAGCACTTGCCCGCGGCCCGCGTCGGCCGCAACCAACGTGTGCGGCCACCAGGGCGAGGTCGCGTAATGTATGTGTCTCGTGTCTAACCGCGTCGAGGCCCCTGCCCGTCCACGGTGACCCAAAGCCTTTTAGCTTCGGACAAATCCCATCTTGCCACGGAGGGCGTCCTCTTTCAAGGGCGCCCTCCGTAAACGTGTTTGAATTGTAGGCTAATGGCCACGTGCACTTGCTAGCGCTCGCGAGCAACGATGAGCTGGTCCATCTCTTCGACATGCACGCCAACGGAGCCCTTGATGCTCGAGAACTCAACGGAGTTGCACACCAAGATGGGAACCGTCACATCGTAGCCCTCGGCAGCAATTGCCTCGCGATCGAACTC
>CAJMRE010000058.1 GCA_905215755.1 uncultured bacterium | reverse complement strand
GTTGGCTTCGAGCTTTTCGGCGCGGGGAATGCTCATCTCGCAGGCGGTGAGGTGTGCCTGGCCCTGGGTGAGGGCGGCGATCTGCGTCGTCTTGCCGCCAGGGGCTGCGCACATGTCCAGGATGTCCTCGCCGGCCTGAGCGCCCAGCACCAAAGGCGGCATCATGGATGACAGGCTCTGCAGGTAGATCTTGCCGTCACGGTAGATGTCGAGGTCCCACAGGTCGGAAACCTGGGCCTCGGGCAGGATGAAGGCATCCGGGTACCATGCGACGGAGCGGTGTGCGATTCCGGCGGCGTCGAGTGCCGCGGCGATGTTCTCGGCGGTCGCCTTGAGCGTGTTGGCGCGCAGCGTGACCGGGCGCGTGGCTGCGGCGCCAAAGCCCTCGATCATGAGCTGAGCATCGGCGGGTGCATAGGCGCCGGCGACCGTGTCGACCATAAAGCGCGGTAGGTCGGCGGCGCAGGGAAGGGCGGCAAGCTGGTCGGAAAGCTCGGTGGCGGCAAATTGCCTGAGCTTGAGCTCGGGCTTGACCTGCTTTTTCTGCTTACGACGACGCGGCTTGGACATCCGTCTTTCCTTCCCATTCCATTTAAAAGTAGTCAATTTGGGACGGGGCTATTTTAGCTACCCATCCGTCTCGGCAGGCAGCGCAGTTAAATTTGGGACGGGGTAGCTAAAATAGCCCCGTCCCAAATTGACTACTGTGCCATGCTGTTTTTCTAGTACTGGCTCTCGTGCTTGCTGAAGAAGTCGAAGCGCGGGGGCAGCGGCTTCACGCGGTGCTCGCCGGGCTTCTCGCCCAGGCTCTCCACGAACTCGTCCGTGGAGGCAAAGATGTTATCCCAGCTAAAGAAGGCGACCGGGTCAACGTTGAAGTACTCGCAGATGAGCTCGCAGCCGGCCGGAACGATGCCGTGCATCAGGACGGTGGCCACGCGCAGCTCGGTAAAGGCGTCGACGAGGGCCTGCGTCATGGCGGCGTTTGCTGGCTCGCCCTCGAGCTTGTTGGCGGCCTTGGAGGCGTCGCTCCAGCGCTTGTTGGCGGCGCGCAGGTAGTCGTCGCACACGGCAAGCGCGCGGTGCGTCTCGAACTTGTACATGGCCTGCTCAAAGGCAAGAGTTGCCTGCTCGGCAGCCTCGACCACGGCGGCAGAGGCGTCACCGGCGGGGATGCAGCCGTTGCGATAGGGGCTCTCGTCGCCCTCCTTGATGGCGACGCCGTAGAAGCAACTGCGGGCCAGGCGGTTGAACACGCCGGTCAAAAGGGCGCTTTCCTTAAGGGCCGGGTCGATAACGCGCTTGTCGTCGCAGGCACGCACCTCGTTGCCGTCCTTGTCCTTGCCGGTCACGCGCGTGTCGTATGCCTTGGGGCTAAAGCTCACCGGCTTCTCGGACAGGCCGAGCGACAGCCAGTGCGCGCGCATCTGCTCGCAGGTGTAGTGGTTGAGCAGGTCGTCTGCCGGCGGGGGAGGAGTCTGCGAGGACGAGCTTGCCTTTTTGCCCATGTAGAGCAGGTGGTAGCAGGCGCTGACGGTGCTCTGCGTGAGGTTCCAACCCAGGGCCTCCCACATGGCGGTCTGCGCGATGCAGTAGAAGTAGATGTTGTCCTGGCCGATGAACTGGTAGATCTGTGCGTCGTCAGAGCACCACCAGTCGCGCCAGTCGAGCGAGCTGTGCTGGTAGGTGGGTGCGGGCACCTGCGTGGAGTCGGCGGCGGGCTCGCCCATGAGGGCGGCATCCTGGGCGGCGACGCCCTCGGTCACGCCGGCGGCCTTGGCATCGCGTGCGAGCACGGTGCGCGTATAGCTGATGGGAGCCCACAGGCTCTCGGGCCAGCACCAGCAGGTGACGTCGGAGACGCCATCGACCTCGGGCACCGGAACGCCCCAGTCGATGTTGCCGGTGATGCGGAAGGGTACGAGCGCCTTGCCGCTGCGGAAGCGCACGCCGCCGTTGGCGAGCACCGCGTGGGCATCGTCGCGCTCCTTCCAGCTGGGGAAGGTGACGGTAAAGCTGCTCTTGTTGCCCTCGGGCTCCAGCACGGTGTGCTCGGGAAGCTGATCCTCGACGGCATCGAAGGCCTCGCGGAACTTGTTCTGGATGTAGAGCTGGGCCGGCAGCAGCCACTCTTCCATGGTCTTGGAGACCACGGAGCGAACCTGCGGGTTCTGGGCGAGCTTGGCGGTATAGGTTTTCATAAAGTCGAGGTAGGCCGGCAGGTCGAAGTAGAGGTTGTCGACCGGGCGCAGCTCGGGCACCTCGCCGGTGAGCTGGCTCTTGGGCGCGATGAGCTCCTCGGGCTCAAACTGGTGACCCAGGTCGCACTCGTCAGCATAAGCCTTCTCGGACTTGCAGCCCTGGATGGGGCAGCGGCCAATCACCTGGCGGCCGTTGAGGAACGTGCCGGCCTTGGCATCGTAGAACTGCAGCGTGGAGCGCTTTGAGATGGTGCCCTGCTCGTGCAGGCGCTCGATAATCTCGGCGGTCACCTCGTTGTGAATCTGCGCAGCCGGCTCAAGGCCCGAGCCGCCGTAGATATCGCAGCTGATGTTGTAGTTGTTGAGGGTCGCGGCCTGGCGGGAGTGATTGGACTCGACATACTCGCTAATGGACTTGTCGTAGCCCTCGTTCTCCTTGAGCTTGCGGTAGCTCTCCATGATGGGCGAGCCGTAGCAGTCGGTGCCCGAGGTGAAGATGACGTTCTCGCGGCCCAGGCGGTCGCGCAGGAAGCGGGCGAAGAAGTCGGCCGGGACAAAGACGCCGCCAACGTGGCCAAAGTGAAGGCCCTTGTTGCCGTAGGGCTCGCCGGCGGTAACGATGGCGCGGCGAGGCCAGCTGGGACGGTCGTTCATGGAGTATTTGGATGCCATGGGACTCCTTCGCGTATGGTGAGAGCGCGGCCGGGCGCAAGGCCTGGCGACGCGGTGGTCAATTCGTGCATATCGTTCGACATTATCGCACATGCGGACGGGTACGTGGCAGGGGCGCTATCCTAAGATGCTATGAATGAGATTTCCAACATACATGCGTTTGAGGACGAGGATTTTCTGCACGCCTGCTTTGTGTGGGGGATGGCCGTGCTCGGCGCATTTGCCGTGTGCCTGGTGCCGGTGTTTATGCTGCTGGGTGGGCCCGCGGATTTGGATGCGGCTGACGCGGGTGGCTGGACGGCTGTCTTGGGCTGGATAGTCGGCTTGGCTGCGATTTCGGCGGCGTCATTTGCCGTGCACGAGCTGGTGCACGCGGTGTTCTTTAAGCTGTTTGCGCCCGCCGGTGCTCGGGTGACCTTTGGGGCAAATCTCGAAACCTGCATGATTTACGCCTGCGCCGAGGGCGTTGTGTATTCGCGCCGGCGGTACATGGCGGTTTGCCTGGCGCCGACGGTTGTTGTGACGGCGTTGTTTGCCCTGGGGTTTGCATGTTCGGGCTATCCGCTGCTGTGTTACCTGGCGGCCGGTTTGCATTTGTCGGGCTGCGTGGGCGATTGGTATTACGTGCGGACCATTCTGCGCGACCGTCGCATTGTCGCCTGCGAGGATACGTCCTTTGGCGTGCGCTTTTTTGGGTGAGGAGATGTCGATGAAGCCGTTGTTGCTGCATGCGTGCTGTGCACCATGCTCGCTTGAGCCGGTTCGCCTGCTGCGCGAGGAGGGGTTTGAGCCCACGATTTGCTGGACCAACCCCAATATTCAACCGCGCGATGAATGGCAGCGCCGCTTGGACGAGCTGCGCCGGTGGTGTGCCGATGGCGACATCGAGCTCATCGAGGCAGGGGAGGACCGCGGTCGCTGGGAGACCGGCGTGGCACCGCTGGGTGCCGATCGGCCCCGTCGCTGTCGCGCGTGCTATGCCCTGCGCTTGGCCGAGGCGTGCCGCGTGGCCCAGGAGCGCGGGTTTGAGTTTGTGGGCACGACGCTCGCCGTCTCGCCGTACCAGCTGTTCGATACCTGCAATGACGTGCTTGAGCGCTTGGCGGCGGCACATGGGCTCACCCCGGTGATTCGCGATTTTCGTCCGTATTACCCCGAGGCCACGCGTCGTTCGCGCGAGCTGGGCATGTACCGGCAGAATTACTGCGGCTGCCGATTCTCGGCCGTCGAGGCGGCCATGGACCGCGCCCGCATCCGCGACGAGCGCAAAGCCGCCAAAAAGTAGTTCACTTGGGATGTCAGCCTGCTAGGATGTAGAGCGGACTTTAGCTATATAAGGAGTATCCGACGTGTCTATGCGTACCGATGATTTTGACTACAACCTTCCTGAGGAACTGATTGCCCAGGCGCCTGCCGAGCCGCGCGACTCCTGCCGCCTGCTGGTGGTTGATCGCAAAGGCTCCGAGACAGGAACGCCGCTAGAGCATGGCGGTACTGTCGAGCACCGCATCTTCCGTGACATCATCGACTATATCGAGCCGGGCGACGTGCTCGTCATCAACCAGACGCGCGTGATGCCGGCCCGCCTGATCGGCCGCAAGGCCGGCTCGGGCGGTGTGGTCGAGACGCTGCTGCTCAAGCGCCGCGAGGACGTGGATCCGCTCGGCCATGTGTGGGAGTGCCTGGTCAAGCCGGGCAAGCGTCTGAAGCCCGGCGCTCAGATTGAGTATCGCGCCGGCGGCGCCCATGCACCCGAGGGGGCTCCCGTGGTGCTGACGGCCGAGGTTGTCGACTTTGTCACCGATAGCCGCGGCGGCCGCTTGGTGCGTTTTGAGCCGGCCGGTTGCAATGCCGCCGGCGACCCGCGCACGCTCGACGATGCCATCCATGCTGCCGGCCACGTGCCGCTGCCGCCCTACATTACCGATTACGAGGGCGACCCCGAGAAGTACCAGACCGTCTACGCCATGAAGGAGGAGCACTCGGCTGCCGCTCCTACGGCGGGTCTGCATTTTACTCCTGAGCTCATGGCCGCTATCGAGGCCAAGGGTGCCAAGTTTGCCGCCGTCGAGCTTGAGGTGGGCATCGATACCTTCCGCTTGGTGGAGGAGGACGACCCTACGCAGCACGTCATGCACACCGAGCGCTACCACGTGTCGCAGGAGGTTGTCGACGCCGTGCATAAGGCCAAGGCGGAGGGCCATCGTGTGATCGCCGTCGGCACTACCGCGGTGCGCTCGCTCGAGAGCGCGTTTGACACGGACGCGCCGGTGTCCGATCCGGCCGTGACGGCGCGCTATTTTGAAGGCCGCGAGGACGGGGCCGATACGCTTGGCCGCGGTGACATCGTGGTGCGCGAGAGCGCCACGACGCAGCTTTACCTCATGCCCGGCTCGACCTATCACGTGGTCGATGCGCTGATCACGAACTTCCACGTGCCGCGCTCCACGCTCATGATGCTCGTAAGCGCGCTTGCCACCCGCGACCAGATCATGGATGCCTACGCCGCTGCCATCGAAGAACGTTATCGCTTCTTCAGCTTTGGCGACGCGATGCTCATTTTGTAGTTACGCGGTTCTACGAACCGCGTAACTGCTCGATGCTGCGCGGGCCGCATTTGGACAATCTGACGTTCAACTTCAAGGGCGCGACCAGAAGGTCAGCGCCCTTTCGTTTCACGTCACCTTGCCTCAAATGCGACCCGCTCGCTGACTCTGCCAAAACATCGGCATTTCTTTGGTTGTCAAGAGATTGGTGCAAAGG
>CAJMRE010000057.1 GCA_905215755.1 uncultured bacterium | reverse complement strand
GTGAAGGTCATCATCTACACCGACGGCTCGGCCCGATCAAATCCGGGACGCGGCGGCTACGGCGCCGTGCTCAAATACACCAACCCCGCCGGCAAGACCTTCACCTCCGAGCTTTCGCGCGGCTACGCCAAGACTACCAACAACCGCATGGAACTCATGGCGGTCATCGTGGCGCTCGAGGCGCTCAACCGCCCCTGCGAGGTCGAGGTCCATTCCGATTCGCAGTACGTCGTCAACGCTTTCAATAAACACTGGATCGACGGCTGGAAAAAGCGCGGGTGGAAAACTGCCAACAAGCAGCCCGTTAAAAACCGCGACCTGTGGGAGCGCCTACTTGCCGCAAAAAGCAAGCATAAGGTGGAGTTCATCTGGGTTAAGGGGCATGCCGGCCACGAGCTCAACGAGCGCTGCGATGAGCTCGCCACCACGGCGGCCGACGGCAGCAACCTCGATATCGACACCGGCTTTAACGAGAGCGACCTGTAATAGCGTTTTCGCGCAGCTTTATATCCCCACGCGCTACACTCATCCTGTAGACCAAACAACGCAAGGGGGACGTATGCTGCGCATCGCGACCATCGGCACATCCATGATCACCGACGACTTTATCCAAGTCGTCAACGCCAACGACCAAGCCGCGTTTGTGGGCACGCTTTCACGCGACGCCAATCGCGGTACTGCCTTTACCGCCGAGCGCGGTGGCGAGCGAAACTTTACGTCACTCGATGAGCTTGCGGCAGCCGTCGACGTCGACGCCGTCTATATCGGCAGCCCTAACGCACTTCACTACGAGCAGGCCCTTGCCTGCATCGCCGGTGGCAAGCACGTCATCGTCGAGAAACCCTTCTGCGCCACCGAAGCGCAGGCGCTGGAAGTCTTCCGCGCTGCCGAGGCAGCAGGTGTCGTGGCCCTCGAGGCCATGCGTCCCCTCCACGATCCCGCCTTCCACGCCATCGAGGACGCCCTGGGCGAGATCGCCCCCATCCGCCGCGCCTCATTGCGCTTTGGCAAGTATTCCTCGCGCTACAACGAGATTCTCGCGGGACGCGCCACCAATATCTTCGACTGCAATATGGCATCGGGTTCCCTCATGGACATTGGCGTCTACGCCGTCGAGCCCATGGTCGAGATTTTCGGCATGCCCTCCGGCCTTACGAGCATGACTACTCTGCTCGACCCCACCACGCGACAGCTCACGCACGGCCCCATCGACGGCTGCGGTTCCATCCTCGCCAGCTATGGCGGAGGCCGCATCTCCGTCGAGCTCGCGCACTCCAAAATTACGAATGACCTGCTGCCCTCGCAGATCGAAGGCGAGCGTGGCACTATCCAGATCGACCATCTGTCCACGCCCCGCAACGTCCGCATCGACTATCGCGGCGATGTCGTACGCGGCTCGGCGACCGAGGCACCGCGCGAACAGGACGACAACGGCCGCGTGCTCGACCTGCCCAAATCGAGCAACACTATGGAATACGAACTCACAGACTTTATCACCGCCATCGGCGGCATCGATAACGTTAAGGAAGAGATTTGGGAGACCCCGGCGGGACGCCACGAGCTTGGCCACTACCGCGATGTCACACTCGTCTCACTGCGCATCATGGATGCCGTGCGCCAGCAGGCCGGCATAACCTTCCCGGCCGACGCAGGCAAGCAGGCATAGCTATGGGCCTCTTCGATACGTTCTTCTCCAGCGTCACCGGCGGCAGTCGAGAGCCTCAAAAACCATCAGACGTCGAGCTCGAGCTGCGCCGCAGGCTTACTGTGCTCGCAAGCGACGGGGCCACTCAAGACACTCCCCTGCGCTATTTCCTGCGCTGGGCGGGGCAAGTCCAGGGCGTTGGCTTTCGCTTTACCAACACCAACCTCGCGCAGGCACGCGCGCTCACCGGCTGGGTGCGTAACATGGAAGACGGCTCAGTCGAGATGGAGATACAGGGAGCTCCGGCAAATATCCTATCTCATCTCGAGGCGCTTCATGCCTCCTACGAGCGCATGGGAACGCGTTTTCGCCTCGTAGACGCCCAGGCCCGAGCCCCACTTACCAATGAAGACGGTTTCACGCCTCGTTATTAGTATTGTGTGCTAAATACGGTATCATTTACCTACGACCGTTGATAGAAAAGAGGCGAGGCGCATGGCGGTGCAAAGAAGGAATACAAAGCAGCGAAAGCTGGTTCTTGACGCCGTGCGCCAAAGCTATAACCATCCCACCGCCGACGAAATCTACAACGCCGTGCGCGAACAGGATGACAAGATCAGCCGCGGCACGGTCTACCGCAACCTCAATCTCTTGGCAGATGCCGGCGAGATTCTCTCCATCAAGACGCCGGGCGGCAGCCGCTTCGATCGCACGATCGAGCCGCATGCGCATATCATCTGCACCTCGTGCAGCCGCGTCATCGACGTACCGCTCCCCTTCGATGCCCAACTCGACGCCAAAGCGTCCGAGCAAATCGGGTGGCACGTCACGTCGCACTACACCATCTTCGAGGGTCTCTGCCCCGACTGCCGGTAGATGTTTGGGATATGCCTACTCGGCAAGCAGGCGACGCAGCTCTTCTTCGACCGTGCGCACGTAACGGACGCGGTCGTTGATGCCA
Source organism: uncultured bacterium (assembly GCA_905215755.1). Classification (GTDB taxonomy): domain Bacteria; phylum Actinomycetota; class Coriobacteriia; order Coriobacteriales; family Coriobacteriaceae; genus Collinsella. Next base: position 3,152 of record CAJMRE010000057.1, on the reverse strand, counting down.
CGCATAGAGGGATTGCAACTCTCCATTAGATAAGGATGGCCCACTACGTTGAGCATGTCGCGGTCGTTTTCGTTATCGCCAAACGCCATCATCTCATCGGGCGAAATACCCAAGGCACGACCGTAATCGGCAAGCGCGGAACCCTTACCCGAATCAAAGCCGATAAAGTCCGTCCATTCGGTTCCCGACGTCATCACGTCGACACGGTCGCTAAAGAGGCGCTCAAAATACTCCAGGGCCGCCGGCTGATCCACCTCGGGCGTCTGGAAGGCAATCTTAATGACGTCCTCGTCGATGTCCTCGGGACGGTCGACCACCGCCACATCGCAGTGGACCTCATAGCGCAAATGGTCGACGAACGCATCGTTGCCGCTCATGGTGTAGAGGTGTCCCTCACACGAAAGGGTCACGTCGGCATGGGGATACGCAACCACGGCATTCGCGATATCCATAGCAAGGCTACGCTCCATGGAACGCTTGACAACGGCACGCCCCTCGCTCATCACTAGGGCTCCGTTTTCGCATACATAGGCGAGCTCATCGGCCACCGGGGCAAACAGGTAGCGCAAACTCGCATATTGACGGCCGCTCGCCGGCATAAACACGATACCGCGACGATGCAGCTCATCGATGAGCTCAAAGGCCTCAGAACGCGGCTCGCGCTCCCCCGGATGCAGCAACGTACCGTCCAAATCGCATGCAATCAGCTTGATTCCTTCAAGACCCATATGCTTTCCCCCACAGCATCTCATCAACAGAAAGACGGACTTTGAATAGTTGCCTCTCAAAGTCCGTCTTACTTATACGCACGTTAACCGCGCGCCTTCTTTACGATCGTAAAGTCGGGAGCCATACTCACAACGACATCCGCCGCACTCGACGCAAAGCGCCGGTCCGCATCGAGTTCACGGGTAACCACCGAGAGCCGAACGCCCTCGACGCCCCGGAGCATGCGGCCCAAAACAGGCTGCGCCGGCGTATACATGCGCACGGTATGCTCGTCCGAATCGCCTCGGAAAAGTGGCGTATGCATATTGCCGATCTCCCAGCACGCATGCGCGAGCGCAATCGGGTCTATGCGGTCAACTTCGACCAAATAAACCTCGGCGCTGCGCAGACGTACGACAACCACCACGGGCACCGCACCCGTGTGGTCGATAGCGAGCACGTCACCGTCGGCAAGACGACCGCCGTCGGCAGTATCCAGCCGAACATCGACCGTGCGCCCCAGCTCCGTCACGCCCACAAGCGCGCATACATCAGCCTGGTCCCAATCGAGCAGCAGCTCGTCAACTTCAAAGACGCCGCCCAACTTCCGGCGAAGCAAAAGCTCATAGGACGGATCGTTGAGATTTCCCAAGCATGTCGTCGAAACCAAGCGTTCAGGCATACTCTAACCCTCGACCTCGACGAGCTCGATATCAAAGTTGAGGTCCTTGCCGGCCAGCTCGTGGTTGGCGTCGAGCGTCACGGCCTCGGGCGTTACGTCGATGACCACGGCGAGGACGGGCATGCCGCTCGGCGTGGACAGGAAGAGCTTCATGCCCTTCTCGATCTGCTCGATATTGGGAACCTGCTCGGCCGGGAAGGTCAGGACCATCTCGGGGTTGTGCTCGCCGTAGGCATCGGCAGCAGGAATGTGCACGGTCTTCTTCTCGCCCACCTGCATGTCGACAACAGCGGCGTCGAAGCCCTTGATCATCTGACCGGCGCCGCACGTGAACTCCAGCGGCTCGCCGCGATCGTAGGAGCTATCGAACTGCGTGCCGTCGTCGAGCGTGCCGCGATAATGAGTCTTGACCTTCTTGCCCTGGTTGGACATGGCAACCTCCGTGATAAGGGCGGCGCACAACGCGGGCCGCCGTGAACATATGGCGCTAACTATACCCTAGTCATACAATTCAAAGACAGTTTGCAAAGAAACGCTGCAACCGGAGGAACCATGGCATATCCCGTATTTGACCTACACTGCGACACCGCCGACCGCATCGGCTGGGCCACGCTCGATCTCGACCTGCGCTTTACCGCCGGCACCGACGGTTATTTCCCCGGCGACGAAACGCATCCGCAAGATTTCGACCTCATCGAGGGCAACGCCTGCGCCATCTCGCTCGCAAAGATCGGCAACACGCCGTGGGCACAGTGCTTCGCCACGTTTGTCCCCGATGAGATTCCCACCGCCCACGCCGCGCGCTTCCAGGCGCAGATCATGGCGCACATGAGCGGCCAGGCAATGCTCAACCACGACCGTATGGTCAACGTGCGCAGCGCCGCAGACATTCGCCCCGCACTCAAGGACGGCAAGGTCGCCTGCATCCACACCATCGAAAACGCCACGTTCTTTGCCGAGGACCCCGCACTGATCGAGGTGCTCAAGAGCTTGGGCGTGCTTATGTCGTCACTCAGCTGGAACGCGCAGGGACCGCTCGCGAGCGGCCACGACACCCACGCCGGCCTCACCGCCGCCGGCATCGAGGCGCTTACGCAGATGGAGCACGCCGGCATGGTACTTGACGTCTCCCACCTCAACGATGAGTGCTTTGACGAGGTTGTCGCCCACGCCACGCGTCCCTTCGTCGCCAGCCACTCCAACTCCCGTGCGGTTTGCGGCGCCAAACGCAACCTTACCGACGACCAGTTCCGCACCATTCGCGACATGGGTGGCATCGTCGGCCTCAACTACTGCAGCGAGTTCCTTTCCAACGACGCAACCGACAAGACCGCCGCAGACGTCACCTTCGACCAGCTGGCGGCACATATCGAGCACTGGCTCGACCTGGGCGGCGAGGACGTCATCGCGCTCGGCGGCGACTGGGACGGCGCCACTGTGCCCGCTTTCCTCTCCGATGCCAGCAAGATGCCCGAGTTCCAGAACATGCTTTCCAAGCATTTTGGCAAGACCGTGATGCAAAAGCTCTGCAGCGACAACGCGCTTGCCTTCTTCGAGCGTTATTAATTTCACATCCCTTGAGCGGGCCGGCATGCCGAACGGTCGACATGCCGGCCCGTCCCCAATCTGAAGGACCGCTTTTGACGCAGCAGTTTACGATTTCCGTATCCCGACCGGATGGGACGCCCATCCCCGTCGTCGTTACCAAAAAGCGCGTCAAGAACTTCAACCTACGCGTCACATCGAGCGGCGAGGTCCACGC
>CAJMRE010000056.1 GCA_905215755.1 uncultured bacterium | reverse complement strand
GCATCACCCGCGAGACCAAGGGCATCGGCCGTGGCCAGGCCACCGCGCTGATCGATGTCTGCCGCGCTCGCGACGAGTACTACGAGGAGACCGGCGTCTACGTGCCCGTGTGCTCCGACGGCGGTATCGTCTACGACTACCACATGACGCTCGCCCTGGCCATGGGTGCAGACTTTATGATGCTGGGTCGTTACTTCGCCCGCTTTGACGAGAGCCCGACCGAGCGCGTCAACGTGAACGGTCAGTACATGAAGGAGTACTGGGGCGAGGGTTCTGCGCGTGCTCGCAACTGGCAGCGCTACGACCTGGGCGGCGCCGCGAAGCTTAGCTTCGTCGAGGGCGTCGACTCCTACGTTCCCTACGCCGGTTCCCTCAAGGACGGCGTGGGCGGCACGCTCTACAAGGTCAAGTCAACGATGTGCAACTGCGGCGCCCTCTCGATCCCCGAGCTCCAGGAAAAGGCACGCCTAACGCTGGTCAGCTCGACCTCGATCGTCGAAGGCGGCGCCCACGATGTAGTCGTGAAGGATTCTCAGCAGTCCGTATCTTATCGATAAGGTAAGAGCCTCACATAAAGGTTGAGTTTCAACCACGTTATTTAGATAAAGCGAGATGCCCGCAAGTCGCAGGCATCTCGCTTGTCGTATTTGCTATCATCAGTCAAGTTAACCTTAGGGTCGGGTGGCTTGGCTTTGTTCGCTACAAGTTCCGCACGCAAAGAAGAGCACTTAATGTGCTCTTCGTCTTGCGCAGGACTGTCCGCAGTAGCAAATAAAGCCAAGCCACCCGACCCCAGCTAAGATTAAAGGAGCTGATATGTGCGATTGCACAGATCATAAGGACGAGATCCCTGCCTACGACGCGCAGGCCATTGAGTCCAAGTGGATGAAGGCCTGGGAGGATTCCAACCTCTTTGCCGTCGACACCGACGACAGCAAGCCTAAAAAGTATGTGCTCGAGATGTTCCCGTATCCGTCGGGCGACCTGCACATGGGCCACGCGCGCAACTATACCATCGGCGATGCCATGGCCCGTCAGGCCCGCATGCGCGGCTTTGACGTGCTGCATCCCATCGGCTTTGACGCCTTTGGCCTGCCTGCCGAGAACGCCGCCATCAAGCACAATACGCAGGCTGCCGCCTGGACGTATAAGAATATGGACCAGGCGCTCGCCACGATGAAGCGCATGGGCTTCTCCTACGATCTGGATCGCATGGTCAAGACCTGCAGCCCCGACTACTACCGCTGGGGTCAGTGGATCTTTGAGAAGCTGTGGGAAAAGGGCCTGGTCTACCGCAAAAAGAACCCGGTCAACTGGTGTCCTAACTGCAAGACCGTTCTGGCCAACGAGCAGGTCACCGAGGGCAAGTGCTGGCGCTGCGGCACCGAGCCCGAGAAGCGCGACCTTGAGCAGTGGTACTTCAAGATCACCGAGTACTCCCAGGAGCTGCTCGACGACCTGGAGAAGCTCCCCGGCTGGCCCGAGCGCGTCAAGCAGATGCAGGCCAACTGGATCGGTCGCTCCGAGGGTGCCGAGGTCGACTTTACCCTGTGCGACCAGGATGGCGAGCCCATTGAGGGCGACGAGGGCAAGATCACCGTCTTTACCACGCGTGCCGACACCCTCTTTGGCGTCTCCTTTTTTGTCCTGGCTCCCGAGTACGCTCGTCTGCACGAGCTCGTCGAGGGCACGGAGTATGAGGAGGCCGTCACCAAGATCGTCGAGGACTCCAAGCATATCTCTGCCGTCGAGCGTGCCCAGGGCACCCTCGAGAAGCACGGTGCCTTTACCGGCCGCTACGTGGTAAACCCCGTCAACGGCGAGAAGGTCCCCGTGTGGGTTGCCGATTATGTCGTTGCCGACTATGGAACCGGCGCCGTCATGGCCGTTCCCTGTGGTGACCAGCGCGACTTTGAGTTTGCCCGCAAGTACGACCTGCCGATCGTGCCGATCATCCTGGACGATGACGATCGCGCTGCCGTCGAGGCCACCGGTGAGACCATCGATACCTTCCATGCCGAGACCGTCGACTGGGATTGCGCCCACGCTGCCGAGGGCACGCTCGTCCAGTCCGGCAAGTACACCGGCATGCGCGGCGGTAAGCACTCCGAGGGCGAGGCTGCGATCGTGGCCGACCTCGAGGCCATGGGCTGCGGTCGTCGCAAGGTCGAGTTCCGTCTGCGCGACTGGCTCATTTCCCGTCAGCGCTATTGGGGCAACCCCATCCCGGCCATCCACTGCGAGCACTGCGGCATCGTGCCCGTGCCCGAGGATCAGCTGCCGGTAACGCTGCCCGAGAACCTGGATCTGGGCGCCGGCGAGACCCTCGCCGAGTGCAAGGAGTTCTACGAGACCACCTGCCCGGTCTGCGGCCGCCCGGCCAAGCGCGAGACCGATACCATGGACACCTTCACCTGTTCCAGCTGGTATTACCTGCGCTATACCGATCCGCACAATACCGAGCTGCCCTTCTCCCGCGAGGCCGCCGACCGTTGGATGCCCGTCGATAACTACATCGGCGGTATCGAGCACGCCATTCTGCACCTGCTCTACAGCCGCTTCTTTACCAAGGCCCTGCGCGACCTGGGTCTGCTGAGCGTGGACGAGCCCTTCACCAACCTGCTGTGCCAGGGCATGGTCAAGGACGAGAACGGCGATACCATGTCCAAGTCCAAGGGCAACGTCGTACCCCCGAGCTCGGTTATCGAGCCCTACGGTGCCGACACCATGCGTCTGGCGATCCTGTTTATCGCCCCGCCCGAGAAGGACTTCGACTGGGATCCCAAGGCCGTCGAGGGCGCCAACCGCTTCATCAAGCGCGCTTGGCGTATCGTGTGGCAGCTCGTCCAGTCCGGCGACGCCAACGTGGCCTTCGACAAGTCCGCGCTCGACGAGGTTGCGATGAAGCTCTATCGCGAGCGTCACCGTACCATCGCCAAATGCACCGAGGACTTCGACCGCGGCCAGTTCAATACCGCCATCTCGGCTGTCATGGAGCTCGTCAACGCGGCGAGCGCCTACCTCAACGCCACTGAGGGCGCTGACCGCGACAAGGCTCTGTGCTACGGCGTGGCCAAGGATATCGTGAGCGTCCTTGCCCCCATCTGCCCGTTCTGGGCCGACGAGCTGTGGCACGAGGCGCTCGGCTGCGAGGGCAACGCCTACACCGCCGCCTGGCCCGAGTTCGACCTGGCCGAGTCCATCGAGGACACGGTGCAGATCGTGGTCCAGGTGCTCGGCAAGGTCCGCGGCCGCGTCGACGTGCCCCGCGATGCCTCCAACGAGGAAATGCAGGCTGCCGCCGAGACTGCTGTCGCCAAGTGGCTCGAGGGCAAGACGGTCGTCAAGGCCATCTGCGTGCCCGGCAAGCTGGTCAACTTGGTGGTCAAGTAAGCGCTACGCGCTTAGCTGACGCATAAAAGACGAGGGGCGATCCGGTTGGGTCGTCCCTCGTTTTGCATGTACCTGCCTAGGTGCCTTCGGTCAATTGTCCTATTCTTGTGGAGAAGCTGTGCGCACGCTGACCTGCAGATTCGTACTGTGCTTGCACGTTTCTGCAGCTATTGGTATAGTTTGCTTGCAAATGAAGTTGTAATTGAAAGAAGTGGGGTTTCGGCCCCGCTTCTTTTTTGTATGGATGGAGGTGCCGCAATGGTCAAGACCAAGACCGAGCAGGCGATCATCGACGCGCTCGAGGCCGTCGCCCCCCAGCACGATGTCGACATCGTCGACGTTGAGCTCGTGGGTGCCACCAAGGCCCCCTGCGTGCGCGTGCGTATCGAGGGTGCCGAGGGTCAGAGCCTGTCGCTCAACGACGTCACGGCCAACACCAAGTGGGTCGGCGACGTGATTGAGGAGCTCGATCCCATCTCTTCGAGCTATACGCTCGAGGTGTCGAGCCCGGGTATGGCGCGCCCGCTGCGCCGCCCGCGCGACTTTGCCCGCTTTGTGGGCGAGGATTGTGAGCTCACCTCCATCGCCACCGAGGGCCGTCGTAAGTACACCGGCAAGATTGCCGCCGCGACCGATACGAACGTGACTCTCGAGCTCGAGGACGGCGAGTCCGTCACCCTCGATTTCTCTGATGTTAAAGAGTGCAAGTTGAAGCCCACCTATGACTTCAAGCCCGCGAAGGAAGGAAAATAAGATGGCAGCATCCGACATGATGTCCGCCCTGATGGAGCTTTGCCAGGATAAGCACATCGACCAGCTCTATCTGATCGACCGCCTGGAGCAGTCGCTCGCCAAGAGCTATGCCGAGATTTTGCATCTTGACTGGGGCGCTAAGGTGACCATCGACCGCACCACCGGTAAGATTTACGTCTACCGCCTGGAGCCGATCGACGATTCCATGGACGAGGAGGGCAACTTCACCGAGTTCGAGGAGATCGACGTTACCCCCAAGAACACGAGCCGCATCGCCGCCCAGCACGCCAAGGCCGAGATCAACGCCATCGTTCGCAACTCCGCCCGCGAGCAGATCTATGAGGAGTTCTCCGGCCGCATCGGTGACCTCATCAGCGGTACCGTGCTGCAATCCACGCCCGACTTCACCATCGTCAAGATCCGTGACGGCGTCGAGGCCGAGCTGCCGCACTTTGACCAGCGCCGCTACGAGAATGAGCGCAACGAGCGTCCGATGGGCGAGCGCTACCTGCACAACCAGCACATCAAGGCCGTGATCATCGACGTTCGCGACCCCAATTCCAACCTGCAGCCGGTCCGCGGCGAGCATAGCCGTCCGCCGATCGTCATCTCCCGTACCCACCCCGAGCTCATGCGTCGTCTGTTTGAGCAGGAGGTGCCCGAGATCTATGAGGGCACCGTCCAGATCAAGTCGATCGCCCGCGAGCCCGGCCAGCGTTCCAAGGTCGCCGTCCATTCGCTCGACGACCGCCTGGATCCCGTTGGCGCCTGCGTCGGCCCCAAGGGCAGCCGCGTTCGCGCCGTCGTGGGCGAGCTTCGCGGCGAGCGCGTCGACGTCATCCTGTGGGATGCCGACCCGGCCGTCTATGTCGCCAATGCTCTGTCGCCTGCCAAGGTCACCCGCGTCCTCATCGACGAGGAGAAGGCCTACGCCGGCGTCATCGTGCCCGACGACCAGCTGTCCCTCGCCATTGGCAAGGAGGGCCAGAACGCCCGCCTCGCCGCTCGCCTGACCGGCTGGCACATCGATATCAAGTCCGAGACCCTTGCCGCCGACATCCTCAAGAACGTCCCCGTTCATGAGGAGCCCGCCGCCGACCTGATCGGTGACGAGGAGGACGACGTCCGTCGCTGCGAGTTCGTGTCCGAGGACGGCATCCAGTGCCGCAACCAGGCCCGTCCCGGCTCCCGTTTCTGCGGTGTCCACGACACCGACGCCTTCGATGATGCGGAGGACCTGATCTAGCGCGCGGTCGCGCCGGACAGGTTTCGGCGCATCTCCCACGCTCGTTCAGTCTTTAGGCACCAAGGTGCCAGAAAGGGTAGGTGAAGTCATATGGCAAAAGTCCGTGTGTCCACCCTGGCCAAAGAGTTCGGCATGACCTCCAAGGAACTGATGGGTCATCTCGCCGATATGAAGATTCCCGCTAAGTCCGCTTCCTCCGCCCTGGAGGACGCCTACGTCGCCATGGTCCGCAAGCAGCTCGCCCCGGTGATCGAGGCCCGCGCCCAGGAAGTCGAGGCCGCCAAGCAGGCCGAGGAGCAGGCTGCCGCCGCCGAGGAGGCCGCGCGTGCCGCCGAGGCCGAGCGCGAGCGCATCGCTGCCGAGAAGGCACGCGAGGAGGAG
>CAJMRE010000055.1 GCA_905215755.1 uncultured bacterium | reverse complement strand
AAAGAGAAGAGGCGGGGCATGCCCCGCCTCTTACACCACATCTCTGCGCGCTACCTGAGACTAACCGAGCAACAGTACTCATATTTGCCATTTTTTGCCCACCGGGTCTGAATGAGGTCCGCTCTTTACGCCTCCGGCTACCTATATGACCGCAAACCCTGATTATCAAGGGCCGTCGCGCGCCTTGGCATCGACCGAAAGCCGCTCGCAGAATAATCCCTTGCCATTAGCAAACTTGAATCGAAATTACATATCCCAAAAAGCCGTAATGCCGTACCCTCGTCTCAACAACTCCAATACAAGGACGGCATTCAAATGGGCAACGCCATGCATCAATACGCCCTCTTTGGGACCGCACAATTTAAATACGATCAGACGATCACACATATATCGGACCAACACCGACAAATCGTCATTTGCAACAACGGTTCAGACGTACGCTACGCAACGCTAGAAGAGTGGGAAGAAGCTGGCGCTTTGTTCGATGAACGAGCGCAAATCGAGGGCATCGTCACCAGCGCGAGCCCAGCACGCGATAAACTCGAGCTCTTTCGCAGTCTCTTTACCGGGCGCAAAGATGTTTACGCTCATGGATATCGCAGAAAGGACGGGGGCATTGGCTATACGCCTGCTTGTGCTAATGAGTGGGAGCCAGGAATTTGCCCCAAAGCAGCCCATCAAAGAGTTAAATGCGTAGAATGCAGCAATCGCGTCTTCCCGGAATTAAGCGATGCCGCAATCATTGCTCACTTTAAAGGAAACGATGACCGGTTCCGCGATGTCCTCGGGCAATATGTTCTCGATAGGAACTGCAACACGAAAGTTCTCGTCATCGATTTTGACAAAGCGGACTGGAAAGAGGCAACAAATGCCGTACGGCTTGTTGCAATACGACGGGGCATTAACGCCGCCGTTGAGCGCTCAAGGTCCGGCAACGGCGCCCACATCTGGTTTTTCTTCCTCGAGCCAATCAGCGCAAAGGCTGCCCGAGAGTTTGGAAGTTGCCTCATAACCGAAGCTGCGGCGCATAATAAGACAATCACGTTCGAGGCCTTTGATCGAATGCTACCCGCTCAGGCCACTATTCCCGATGGGGGCTTCGGAAACCTCATCGCACTCCCCTTTCAAGGCAAGGCGCAACGTGAAGGAAACAGTGTATTTGTAGACGAACAATTCAAGCCCTTTCCCGACCAATGGCTCTATCTATCACAAGTCCAGCTGATTCCGCGCTCGACGGTGCAAGATCTGATTGAGGCCCCTGGAAACAACCCGCACGGACCAGCAACAACTACGGTGGCAAACAAGGGCAAACGGTATGCCCAAAGACCACGAAAGCGACTACCACTCACATCGCGGGACTTTCCCTCATCGCTGCCCGTTATTCAAGCCGATATGCTGTACATCCCCGAGAAGTCTCTGAGTCCAGCAGCTCAAATGGAAATCCGCGGACTTGCGACATTTGCCAATCCGGCATTCTATCGCGCGCAGTCCATGCATCAATCAGTATTCGGCAAACCGCGACTCATAGACCTTAGCGAACTGAGAGATGGTCATGTTGCAATTCCCCGGGGCTGCAAAACTCAACTTGAGCAGCTAGTTCAAGAGACCGGCGTTACCGCCCACTATTCAGACGAGCGCAAATCGGGTAATCCGATTGTTATGGCATTTAAAGGAGTCCTTCGCCCTGAGCAGCAAATCGCCGCTGATCAGATGCTCATATACGAAGACGGAATCATGTCCGCGCCGACAGGCTTCGGTAAAACAGTCATCGGAGCTTATCTTATTGCATCCATTGGTCTTCCAACGCTCGTCATCGTTCCCAAAACCGCACTCATAACCCAATGGAAATCCCAGCTCGAGCGATTTATCGACATTACGGACAACAGGGAGCCCGTCCGAACCCCAAAAGGACGAATCAGCAAAAGGCAGCCTCCGGTCATCGGACAAATAGGAGGAGGCAAAATGGCCGTAAGCGGCCTCGTCGACATCGCTTCATTCCAGTCGTTATCTGGCAAAGACCGCCAAACCGGAGAGCCGATAGTTAAGGGCCTTGTTCGTAATTACGGCCTCATTATCTGCGACGAATGCCACCATGCCGCCGCACCACAGCTCGAGCTTATTCTCAAGTCCGCCCCGGCCAAATACGTATACGGCCTTTCTGCGACGCCCGAACGATCCGACGGCCTTACGCGGGCGCTCTCCATGCTCTGCGGCCCGCTCCGTTATGTTATCGATCCAAAAGCGCAAGCGATTCAGCAGGGCATCCAGCGCATCGTACGGCCTCGTTTTACTGGAATTCGACTACCCGCCTACGAGCCAGGTGCAAACTTCAATCAGATTCTCGACCTGCTGTGCACGCATGCAGCTAGAAACGAATTGATTGTCAACGACGCTATTGAAGCTGCGTCAAACGGCCGGCATCCGCTCGTGCTGACTAAAAGGAAAAAGCATGCCGAGGAGCTGTTCGGGATGCTCAAAAACCAAGGACACGAACCCGTTCTCCTGACCGGGGAAATCGACGCCAAAGAAAGAAAAACGATACTGAGCAGTCTTCCCCGCTTCGAGCATGAACATCGAATCATCGTCGCCACCGAAAGCCTTTTGGGCGAGGGCTTCGATCTGTCCTACCTTGACACTCTACTCATTGCCACGCCGATATCGTGGGACGGCAGCATCACGCAGCAGGCGGGCAGGCTCCATAGAAGCCACGAGGGCAAGCGACGGGTTGAGATATTCGACTACGTTGATTTATCTATACCCATGCTCGCCCGCATGTACCAGAAGAGACTCAAGACCTACGCCAAGCTCGGGTACGAAGTCTACGTGACCGGAGGCAGCGAGCAGTCCGATCAAAACATTCTCATAGAACCGGCTAATGCCGTAGAGACTCTGGTTGAAGACATCGTTGGCGCCGCCAAGAGCATCTTCATTGCCGCGCCCTACGCATCCGCCGCCTGCCTCGCAAAGCTCGGCGATGCAATCAAAGGTGCCACTGCCCGAGGGATTGCTCTTGAGTTTTTCATTGCCTCGACTCCGCGCGAAGATGCAAGCGAGACTTTGGCAGAAATGAACGTCGAGCATGCCATTAGAGCAGAAGGACGTTTGTGTGCAGCGATAATTGACGAAGAAACTATCTGGTACGGAACGATCCCGCTACTAGCTTTCCCCAAGAAAGAAGACTGCGGCATCAGGTTCAAAAACAGCGAGATCGCAGCGGAGCTCTTAGACGAAATCAACCACAAGGGAAAGCCAGATGCCACGTCAACAGGCAGGACATCCCCACCACTTGCGGTGGAATAGGGACTGTTTTTTGGCGTATCAGCCGCCAATCAGTCCCTATTTCACCGCAAGTTAAAAGCGAGTGGCTAGCTCAGTGGGCCCTGGAACAGTTCTTGATGCGAGCCCATTCTGACCAGTCGGATCACAGGATTAGTCTTATGCGGCAAGTACAGAACGACCACATCGACCAAGCCATCGGATAGGTGGAAATCGATGTGGCCGTTGTAGTTTCCGCCCGGGTTTGAGAGCTCGTGGGCGCCGTACTCCGCTGGAAGCGACCCATGGGCCACAAGCTCTGCAACCGCCGCTTTAAACTCGCTCTTTAGCTGCGGATGGATGCGCATCGTCCGTTTGTAATCCACCTTAAACTGAGCCTCGACTTTAATCTCAAACATCGCTAGCCCTCATCGAGGAACGATATAAGCTCATCAGCGTCGTTGAATGACGGGCTATCGTCCGGCAAAATCCCCAACTCATGAGCTTCGGCGATTACCATGGCACGCCTCGTCGCCTCGTTGGGCACTTCCGCCCTTCCTACAATCTCAAAAGGAATCTTTCGCTGATTTACCAGCTGCCGAACAGCAAGGTTGAGATACGAATTGAGACTCAAACCAACTGAGTCCAAGAACTCAGTCGCCTGTTCCTTGAGCCCCTCTTCGATGCGAACCGTCGTAGGCTTAACCGTTGCAGTAGACATACGCGACCTCCTCGCCTCGTCTTTTGCATCAGTATACCCAGTTTAGATGGCAGGTTGATGTTAAATAACATCAATCTGCCGTTCTCATTACTACAACAACAGGCACGCTCGCCCTACATCAACCCGCTCAGGACAATGTCGACAGCTTCGTTGAGGTCGTCGGTGATGTGTACGAGCTCGGGATCGAGCGGGCTGATCATACCGGTGTCCATCACCGGACCGTTAAGCCAGTCGAATAGGCCCTGCCAGTACTCGGTACCCACCAGCACAAGCGGCATGCGCTTGACCTTGTGCGTCTGCACCAGCGTAAGCACCTCGAACATCTCGTCGAGCGTGCCAAAACCGCCGGGAAACACGATAGCACCCGAGCTGTATTTAACGAACATGGTCTTGCGCACAAAGAAGTAACGGAAGTCCATGCCGAGGTTCACGTATTTATTGAGCCCATGCTCGTGCGGCAACTCAATGCCAAGGCCAACTGACTTGCCGTTGACGCTCGCCGCTCCCCTGTTGGCCGCCTCCATGATGCCGGGGCCGCCACCGGTTATGACCGCCACGCCGCGCTGGGCGATTTTGCGGCCGACGGTACGCGCCGCCTTGTAGAGTGGATCGGTCTTGGGCGTGCGGGCGCTGCCGAAGATGGTCACCGCGGGCCCGAGCTCGGCAAGCGCACCAAAGCCGTCGACAAACTCGGCCTGAATGCGCAGCACGCGCCACGGATCAGCATGCAGCCAGTCGGTCGACTCCTCGGGCGCCAGCAGGTTGGCGTAGGTGTTGTCCTTAGGAATCATGGGGCCGCGCATGACCACGGGGCCGCGGCGGTACGTCTCGTCGTAGGCGGGCTCGCCCTCGACGTTCTCATTCTTAATCATGGGTACTCCTATCGAGAAAAAGAAAACGGGCGGGGTCGACGCCATGCGCCAAACACCCGCCCGAACATCAACTATTCGGTATGGTACCCACGATGCATCAAGTGCTTGCAAGCTATCGGTCAGCGGTCGCGCAGACGGTGTTAGTGAACGCGACGACCGATCGCCGCTTGGCCTTTACCGTTGCTCACGCCTCGCAAGCGCGTCCGCAGCTCTTAGTAATCCACCGCCGCAGGGCTGTTCATCCAGTCGCTCACGAACGCACCGTAGCGGCCCTCGATAATGGCCTGGCGGGCACGCTGCATAAGGTTGAGCAGGTAGTAGATGTTGTGCATCGACAGCAGAATGCCGCCGAGCATCTCCTTCTGCGTGACCATGTGACGGATGAGCGCACGGCTGTAGCCGCCCGTGCACACCGGGCAGGTGCAGGTGGGATCGATGGGACCGTCGTCGTGCGCAAAGCGCGCGTTACGGAAGTTGAGGCGACCCTCGCTCGAAAACGCTGTGCCCATGCGGCCGGTACGCGTCGGCAGCACGCAGTCGAACATGTCGATGCCCACGCCAACGCCGCGCACGAGCGTGGTAGGGTTGCCGACGCCCATCAGGTAGCGCGGCTTGTGCTTGGGCATGTACTCGCTTACGAGCGGTGCCAGGGTCTCGAACATGGTCTCGTGGTCCTCGCCCACCGAGTAGCCGCCAATGCCGTAACCGGGGAAGTCGCCGCACTCCTCCAGATGGCGCAGCGAGCGCAGGCGCAGATCTAGGTGCATGCCGCCCTGAACAATGCCAAAGAGCGCCTGGTCGTCGCGGTTATGCGCCTTATAGCAGCGCTCGGCCCACATACTCGACAGCTCAACGGCGCGCTCAACGTAGGCGCGCGTGGCGGGATAACCCGGGCACTGATCAAGCTGCATGCAGATGTCGGAGCCGAGCTTCATGGCGATTTCCATGTTGTCCTCGGGCGTCCAGAACACGTGGCGACCGTCGTAATCGTTGACGATAAAGCGCACGCCCTCGTCGGTGAGCTTGACGGCGTCGTTGTGGCTGAACACCTGGAAACCGCCCGAGTCGGTGAGGATAGGACCGTGCCAGTTCATAAACTTGTGCAGGCCGCCCAGCTCGGCGATAGTGTCCTCGCCGGGACGCATGGACAGATGATAGGTATTGGCAAGCACGATCTGGGCGCCGAGCTGTTTGACGGTCTCGGTAGGAATGCCCTTGACGTTTGCCTTGGTGCCCACGGGCATGAAGATTGGCGTCTCGATGTCGCCGTGCGGGGTGTGCAGCACGCCGGCACGCGCATGCGTCGTCGGGTCCTCGGCGATCAGGTCGAATTTAAAAAGGTTCTGGTCCATAAACTGGAACTCCTTGGTTGCGGTTCATACGCAGACCATTATACGGGCAACCAGCAAACCGCACCGACTCGACAGAAACTGGCGCAAAGGGGTCATAGTCGTTTAAGAACGTCCCCAACGACTACTTTTCGCCAGCAACGCAAACGCCGATGTTATGGCACCGACAGCGAAAACCCGCCAAAGCGAGCAAGGTGCCCTGAAACGAGGCGGCATTGACCTTCTGGTCATGCCGCCGAAGTTGAAAGGCAGATT
>CAJMRE010000054.1 GCA_905215755.1 uncultured bacterium | reverse complement strand
CGGTCGGCGGGGCCATTGTGGCTCTTGACAGCGGATTGGGTCATATGAGCGAAAATGTCCCTAAGCGAGCAATGTGCCTTGAAAGAGGAGGGCATAGGCCTTCTGGCCATGCCCGACGATTGAAAGGCAGATTGCCGCTTAGGGGCATTTGCAGCGTCGACTGGTTACGCGGTTTGGTAAAACCGCGTAACTAGCACACCTGGGTTTTGCCGATCATGATGTTGAGGATCTCGATGTCGGTGTCCTTCATGCCCACGCGGCCTACGTAGCCCATACTGGCGATTGTTTGCTCAACGGTATCTTGGATCAGGCCCTCGCCGGCGCGGAAGCCGCGACCCTGCATGGCCATATCATGGCCCAGAATCGCCGCATCGACGGCAGCCGAGATCTTGGCGGCACAGCTCGCCTTGGCGCCGTCGCACACGATGCCGCCCACGTTACCGAGCGTGTTCGAGACGGTCGCGCCAATCTGTTCGCGCGTGCCACCGCACAGCCAGGTAATCGCAGCGCCGGCGCCGCACGCAGCGCAAATAGCACCGCAAAACGCCGAAAGCGCACCAATATAGCTCTTGATATGCACGGCGATAAGATCGGACAGCATCACGGCGCGCACCAGGCGCTCGTGGTCGCAACGCAGGTACTCGGCATACTCCATGACGGGCAATGCGCAGGTAATGCCCTGATTGCCCGAGCCGCACACAATGGCGACCGGCAGCGCGCAACCGTTCATGCGGGCGTCGGACCCGGCGGCCGCACGGGCACGGGCGCGGCAGGCGACGTCATCGGCACGAGCACCCAGCAGCGTACGGCCCACCTCGGCGCCCCAAGCGTGCGCGAGACCCTCGGCACTGATCGCGCCATTCAGCTCAATCTGACGCTCAACGGCAGCGCGGGCGTCCTCAATGTCACCGTCCTCGATAAAGTCGATGATGGTCTCGATCGACATGGGCGTGTCGGCGTTATCTGCCGCACGCTCGGCCACCACGCGCTCGGCGCAGGCGGCGCACTCCCCCGCCGACTTACCGCATACCGGAATACCGTCGAGCGTATGGCACGTGACATTAGTGTGGTGATCGGTAATCTCGACGACCGCGGTATGGCCCCCGGCCGTCGCAGTCACCTTGATGTAGAGGTTGGGCACACCCTCGACAAGCGACACATCGCAGTAGTCCGCATCGGCAAGCAGCTCGGCCACGCGGGCGCGGTCCGCGTCATCGACGCTCTCGAGCACCTCGAGCGCGCTCTTGGCGTCGCCGCCCACGGCACCCAGCACGGCCGCGGCCTCAATACCGTGCATACCGCCCGAGTTGGGCACGGTCACGCTCTTGACGTTCTTGATGATGTTGCCCGAGCAGGCAACATCCATATGATCGGGTTCGCAACCGAGCGTCTGGCTCGCCAGCGCCGCTGCATAAGCAACGGCAATGGGCTCGGTGCAGCCGAGTGCACAAACAAGTTCGCGGTTCAAAACATCGCAAAACGCGGCATCACGAAGGGAATCGGCAGGCATAGGTATCTCCTACTTGTATAACGGGCTGGGCTCTCAATAATAATTAGCTCTTTTATTTGATAACAATGCATCAAAAACCGCAACCCAGGTTCCGGTAGACGGCATTCAGGCGCAAACTGACGGCATTCATTCATGAGAAACCGGTCTTGTTGCATGCTAAAGCGTTTGACCAAAAAACGCCCAAGCGTTTACACAAAAGTCGCGCTATCATGCAGTCGAACGCGGTAAAACCTTTAGCAATCTCGCCGCACAGACCAGAGAGGAACTATCCATGAAGATCGGTATCGGTAACGACCACGCCGCCGTCGAGCTCAAGAACATCATCTCCGAGCACCTGAAGGAGCGCGGCTGCGAGGTCGTGAACTTTGGCACCGACACCTCCGAGAGCTTTGACTACCCCATCGCCGGCTACAAGGTGGGTAAGGCCGTTGCCAACGGCGACGTCGATCTAGGCATCCTGATCTGTGGCACCGGCGTCGGTATCAGCCTGGCTGCCAACAAGGTCGAGGGCGTACGCGCCGTCGTGTGCTCCGAGCCCTTCAGCGCCAAGCTCTCCCGCATGCACAACAATACCAACGTGCTCGCTTTTGGCGCCCGCGTCGTGGGCTCCGAGCTCGCCAAGATGATCGTCGACGAGTGGCTCGACGCCGAGTTTGAGGGCGGTCGTCACGAGCGTCGCGTTAACCTCCTCAACGAGATCGATCACACGCGCGCCCTTAAGATCGTCGACGAAGCCTAAACTATTCAGTGCCACAAGCTAACAGCAGGGGCCCGCTCGGAACACATGTCCGAGCGGGCCCCTGCATAGATTTTGGAATAAAAGGGCGCCGCGGATGGAGTTCCGCGGCGCCCAAGCCACACGCTAACAGCTTTAAGGAGTCAAAGCTGGTTTAGCCAAAGAAGCGCTTGATCTCAATCTCGGCGTTCTCCAGGCAGTCGGAGCCGTGGATCACGTTGGCGTTGACATCGACGGCAAAGTCGCCGCGGATGGTACCAGGAGCAGCCTCAAGCGGGTTGGTAGCGCCCATGAGGGTGCGCATCTTAGCAACAGCGGAGAGACCGGAAACGACCATCTTGACGACCGGACCGCTCGTCATAAAGTCGCAGAGACCGCCAAAGAAGGGCTTGTCGGCCAGATGGGCGTAGTGCTCCTCGACGGTAGCGCGCTCGAGCGTGGTCATCTCCATGCGCTCGATGACAAGGCCGCTGCGCTCAATGCGAGCAACGATCTCGCCGATCTTGCGGTCGCGCACGGCGTCGGGCTTAATCATGATGAAGGTCTTCTCGATAGCCATAAAAGTAGCCTTTCAAGTAGGTTCGCGCGTGCCCAAGTCCCATTCCGGCACCCGCCTGGACTGCATCGTAACAGAGTTTTAGCTGCAGTTAAACAAAAAGCTGTTTATTGAAACGTTGCAATTTATTAAAGCGCTCCATATGTGTCACTTCTGTTTCGAAGCCCGATTAGAGTACCATCCGACCGCCCATCAACCGCGCCGAACAGAGCAGGCGGTCGGTTGCCGCCCGCGAACGTATCCCCTTCACAACCTGCCCAAAGGTCCTACAGAAGTTCTCGACAAGCCCCTCCCCCATAGCAACAAAATACGGGCTCCCACATCAGCAGGCGCCCGTAAAGCGAAAACGATTTATCAATACATGGCCAAAACGGCTTCAGCCAAACCTCTACTTTGCCCCGTGACCCATCTCGACGACCTTGGTCAGCGATCCAAACACGCCCTCGTCAGCCACGAGCTGTGCCTCGGCACGCTGCAACTGCACGGCAACGGCAGCAGGAGCGGTGCCGCCCTCGGTCGTGCGCGCGGCGACAATCGACGGGATATCGAGCGCCTCGGTAATGTCGCGCTCAAAGAGCGGGCTTGCCTCCTGGAACACCTCAAACGGCAGGTCCTCAAGATTGCAGCCGCGCTTCTCGCACATCAGGACCAGATGGCCCACCACGGCATGTGCCTCGCGGAACGGCAGGCCACGCTTGGCCAGGTAATCGGCAACATCGGTGGCGGCAAGGTGCCCCACGCCGCACTCGCGCGCCATGGCATCCTCGTTGACGGTCCAAGTCGAAATCATTCCAGCCATAACGGACAGGCACTGCATGAGCGTATGGGCGGTATCGAGCGCGCCCTCCTTGTCCTCCTGCAAGTCCTTGTTATAAGCAAGCGGCAGGCCCTTCATGGTTACCAGCAGCTGCACCAGGTTGCCGTACACGCGACCGCTCTTGCCGCGGATAAGCTCGGCAAAGTCGGGGTTCTTCTTCTGCGGCATGATGGACGAGCCAGTGGAGTACGAGTCGGAAAGCGTGATAAAGCCAAATTCGGAGCTCGACCACAGTACGATCTCCTCGGAAAGACGCGACAGGTGCATCGCCATGACGGATCCGGCGTAATGCAGATCGAGCAGAAAATCACGGTCGGAAACGGCATCGAGCGAGTTGGGGATCACGCCCGCAAAGCCAAGTTCGGCAGCCGTCATCTGGCGATCGAGCGGATAGCTCGTACCGGCAAGCGCAGCGGCACCCAGCGGGCAGTTGTCGGCAGCATCAAAGGCGGCCTTCAAACGCGTAAAGTCGCGCGCGAACATCCAGGAATACGCCAGCAGGTGATGCGACAGCAGCACGGGCTGAGCATGTTGCATGTGCGTGTAGCCCGGCAGAATCACCTTGTCGTACTTCTTGGCCGCATCCACCAGCACATGGCGCAGCTCAAGATTGGCCTCCATGAGCTCCTTGGCCAGCGCCTTGACGCCCAGGCGCGTATCGGTCGCCACCTGGTCGTTGCGCGAACGCCCAGTATGCAAGCGCTTGCCAGCCTCGCCGATGCGACGCGTCAGCTCGCTCTCGATGGACATATGAATGTCCTCATCGTTGATGTCGAAGGTAAAGTTGCCGGCATCGATATCCTGTTCGATTCCGGTCAGGCCCTTGGCAATCGCCTGCTCGTCCTCGGCACTGATGATGCCCTGGGCGGCCAACATCTTGGCATGCGCCTTAGAGCCGGCGATATCCTGCTTATAGAGATGTTTGTCGACCGGCAGCGACGCGCCAAACTCCTGCGTGACCTCGGCCACGCCCGCCTCAAAACGACCGCCCCAAAGAGCCATGGAACCGTCTCCTTTCTCCAAATACCAAAACAAGCGTCCAAAGCAATGTGCCCTGTCGCTAAAGCGATTTATCAACCGCTAGTTTTACACACTCCCTGCCGCGCGCGGGGCCATGTGGCTAATTTGCAAAGAAGTGACGCACCATGCACTTGGCGCCCAACGTCTCCCTCCGGATGTTGCCCTGCGAACCATCGATCCAGGCCTTCAGGCTCATAGGAACGTCCTCGACCCTTACAGCATCGAACTCGGGCGCGAGGGCAAGCAAAGCATGCGCGATAGCATTGAACATAATGGATACTCCTCATATATATAGGCACAGAGCCGCCAAATTGATAGAAGGAGCCCCGCCGGACAACCCCGACGGGGCTCGGACTCAGCCGCAGACGCGGCATCATATATGCGGGCGGAACGTAGGGGCCACCGATGTTAAGAAGTGTCAGCAAGCATAACGAAAGGTAGGGACCCCGTGCGCCCGTTATGTATCACGCGGATGGGCCGCGCGGATACCAAGGGAAGGAGGCGCTAGGCCTGGGCAGCAGCAGAGCTGGGGCCCTGGACCTTTGCCCACGTCTTGAGCGACAGCGTATCGATCTCGATAAAGCCGGCGCTGGCCTTCTCGTCAAACGTGGTGTCGCGGTCGTAGGTAGCCAGGCCGTAGTCGTAGAGGCTGAAGGGACTCTTGCGGCCGACGACATGGCAGTTGCCCTTAAAGAACTTCAGACGGACAGTGCCGGTCACGAACTTCTGGGTATCGGCCATAAAGGCGTCGAGCGCGTTCTTGAGCGGGCTGTACCACTGGCCGTTGTACACGGCGGTGGCCCAATCCTGCTCGAGCTTGATCTTGGTCTTGAGCAGGTCGCCCTCGACGCAGATGTCCTCGAGCGCCTTGTGGGCGGTGATGAGCGTCAGGGCGCCGGGAACCTCATAGCACTCGCGGCTCTTGAGGCCCACCAGACGATCCTCGACCAGGTCAAGACGGCCAAAGCCGTTGTCGCCCGAAATCTTGTTGAGGGCGATGACGATCTCGGAGAGCTTCATCTTCTTGCCGTCGACGGCGACAGGCTTGCCGGCCTCAAACTCGATCTCGGTATAGGTCGGGGTGTCAGGCGTGTCCTCGGGGTTCTTGGTCATAACCCAAGCGTCATCGAGCGGCTCATTCCAAGGGTCCTCCAGGTGACCGCACTCGATGGCGCGACCCCACAGGTTGTCGTCGATGGAGTAGGGGTTGTCGTTGGCACCCTCGGGAACCGGCACGTTGTGGGCGTGGGCATAGGCGACCTCGTCGGGACGGCACTTCAGGTCCCACTCGCGAACCGGGGCGATAACCTTGAGCTCGGGGTCGAGGGCCTTGACGGCGGCCTCAAAACGGACCTGATCGTTACCTTTGCCAGTGCAGCCGTGGGCGACGTAGGTCGCGCCAAACTCGTGGGCGACCTCAACAAGCTTCTTGGCAAGCAGCGGGCGAGACAGGGCGGAGAGCAGCGGATACTTATTCTCGTACATGGAGTTTGCGGCGATGGCTTTGGTCAGGAACTCATCGGAGAACTCGTCGCGCAGGTCGAGCACCTGGCAATCGAGAACGCCCAGGTCGAGCGCCTTCTGCTTCTTGGCATCCAGTCCGGTCTCTTCCTGGCCCACGTTGCCGCAGACGCAAACGACATCGAGATTCTTCTCGTCCTGGAGCCACTTGACACATACGGATGTATCAAGACCACCGGAATATGCGAGAACGACTTTTTCCTTGCTCATGGCTGTTTCCTTTCGCCCTTGGTAGCTAGTTAGAACATCGGTCAGTTGCAAGTCATTTCAAGGTCATATACCGTGCAATATCAGGTTAAATAGCAAAAATCAGCACATACATGCCCTAGAAACATGCAGCAATGTCGTGCTAAAACCCAACGACCTCAAAATGACTCTGTTGAGGCAATTCGCCCCATGCGGACAGAGACGATTGTTATCGTCGTCGGGAAATTGCGCGCTGGCGTCGGATGGCATTGTCTGCAGTGGTGATGATCTTTACGAACTGCATCTGCCTGTCCTTTCACGTATCGCCGGGCGCAATTCAAATATCGTAAACGGTACCTTTTACTCGGTAAGCGGTTGTTTTTCCGTCTCCGTTTTCGATGGTCGCTATATTACGCTAAAGTGCCCGCAGCACAAGCGACAAATTCAAATTTCTGAAAAGTTTTTTCATTACTTTGTGAAGCGTGGTGCAAATACGCACCATTCCTGCGAAAATACGCTCGACTACTAGTTGATGGTTATAACGTCTGAAACAATCTCGAAACGAAAGGCGCATTTTTATGCAAACTTACGAATCGGACGCCAACATCGGCAACATTAAGATTCTCGCCGTCGATATGGACAAGACGCTGCTGACCGACGAGCGTGTGCTGCCCCAGGGTCTTGATGAGCGCCTGGACAAGCTCGCCGACGCCGGCATCGTATTCTGCCCCGCCAGCGGACGTCCCGCCCCCAAGCTCGAGGAGATGTTCGAGGGCATCAAGAACCGCCTCGCCTTTTGTCCCGACAACGGAGCTTGCGTGATCTATCGCGGCAGCTATATCTATAAAAGCAATATTGACGTGGAGCTGTATCAGCAGGTCTTGAACCGTGCCTCGGAGGATCCTCGCGCTGTCCCCGTCCTGTGCTGCTTCGACGAGTTCTACGTGCTTGCCCGCGACCATCAATACCACGACGAGATCAGCGTCTACTACAACACAATCAACTACGTCGACAGCTTTGAGGGCATTGATTTCGAGTCCAACAAGATTTCGGTCTTCTTCCCCGGCTACGACGCCGAGCCCGCTTTCCGCGAGACCTATAGCCCCGAGTTCTCGGACAAGCTCTACGTCACCAACGCCGGGCGCGAGTGGATCGACTTTATGAACCTGGGTGTCGACAAGGGCGCCGGCGTCGCGCACCTGTGCGAGCACCTGGGCATCGATATTGCCGACGCCGCCGCCGTGGGCGATACGTACAACGACATCCCCATGCTGGAGCGCGTCGGTCACAGCTTTATCGTGGACAATGCCGAAGAGCACATGAACGCGCACGCCAAGTGGCGCATTCCGAGCAACAACGACGGGGGCGTACTGACGCTCATCGACGCCATCTTGGCGGCTCGTTAATCTATCCCGTCGCCATGCCCGGGGCCGACCGCTTGATTTTTGCTCGGTCAAGTCCTGGGCTCGCACGAAGAGCACATTTAGTGCTCTTCGGCTCGTGCGGAATCTAC
>CAJMRE010000053.1 GCA_905215755.1 uncultured bacterium | reverse complement strand
GTCTGCGAGCACCTGGGCCTGGTCCACGATCCGCTGTCCACGCAGGTCATCAGCCGCGATCACCACGCCTACCTTGCCGGCGTGCTTGCCACCACAGCGGCCACCTGCGAGCGTATCGCGACCGAGGTCCGCAACCTGCAGAAGACCGATACGCTCGAGGCCGAGGAGCCGTTCCGCAAGGGTCAAAAGGGCAGCTCCGCCATGCCGCACAAGCGCAACCCCATCACCATGGAGAAGGTCTGCGGCCTGTCGCGCGTCGTGAAGGCCAACGCGCAGGTTGCCTTCGACAACGTCGCCCTGTGGCACGAGCGTGACATTTCGCACTCCTCTGCCGAGCGCGTCGCCCAGGCCGATAGCTTCATCGCCCTCGACCACATGTTCCAGTGCCTCATCCGCGTTATCGACGGCCTGCAGCTGTATCCCGCCCGCATGATGGCCAACCTCAATAAGACCCGCGGCCTCATCTTCTCTTCCAAGGTACTGCTCGCCCTCGTCGACACGGGCATCACCCGCGAGGACGCGTACGCCATTGTGCAGGAGAACGCTATGGCAACCTGGCACGAGGTACAGGATTGTGTCTCCGGCCCCACCTTTAAGGAGCGTCTCGAGGCCGACCCGCGCTGCACCGTCAGTCAGGAGAAGCTCGACGAGATCTTTGATCCGTGGGACTTCCTCACCCGTATCGACACGGTCTTTGATCGTCTGGAGCAGCTGAGCTTCGAGTAGGTTCGGGCATAACGTTAGCTTTTTAGGGCGCTTTGCTGGTAATGTGTGTTGCCGGCAAAGCGCCTCGTTGCATTTAGGGAAAGACGGGGATAATAGTCGTCTCGAATAACATTCTGAGAGGGGATCGCATGATTTCGTTTGATTACAAGCCTCAGGGCGTGTGTGCTCGCAATATTCACCTTGATCTTTCCGATGACGGCAACAAGGTGATGGGCGTTGAGTTTACCGGCGGCTGCGACGGCAATCTCAAGGCTATCTCCAAGCTGGTCGAGGGCGCTCCTGCCGATCGCGTAATCGAGGTTCTCGCCGGTAATACCTGCGGTATGAAAAAGACCTCCTGCGCCGACCAGCTTACACGCGCTATCGAGGCCGCTCGCACCGAGATCGCCTAATGGGTATCGCCGATCACATCAAGAACGGAATATCGCGTCGCGGCTTTGTACTCGGTGGGGCTGCCGCGGGCGCTGCCACGGTGCTTGCCGGATGCTCGAAAAAAACGGGCACCAGCGATGATGCCGCCGGCGAGCCGCAGGTTATCAAGGATGATTCCAAAATCATCTCGATTACGGATGAGTACGAGGCAGTCGACATCGATCTTGAGCCGGCGGCGTCATGGACGCTGCCTCTGGGTACGCTGCTGTACTACTGCGACGGCGATTACGCCGCGGCGATGATGGCGCCCGCATCGGCACTGCACGCCAACACACTCGGTGTGCTCAACCTGGGCGATGGCTCGCTTACCACATTAATCGAGGATCCTATCGAGGGCACGGGATATGCATTCTACGATGTCCGTGCCGGCGACAGCGTATTCGCGTGGGTTGAGATGAACTTTGCCAATTCATCGTGGAAGCTCTACGGTCAAAATCTGTCGGGCGCTTCGCTCTCTGGCGACGTGGTTGAGCTCGATCGAGGTGGCAAGGACTATGATCCGCCGCTGTTTACGGCGTTCGGGTCATCAGTCATCTGGTATAAAATGCCCTCGGCAGGTGGCAATAAAACGAGTAGCGATTCGTTTTGCTATCGTCGCTCACTTGATGAATCCAAGGCCGAGACAATTTGGAAATCGACGGGCCGCTTTGCATCGGCCCCGCGCGCGAGCGACGGCATTTTGACCATCTCGCCGCGTGTCCGCAACGACGAGGGCGTCTACTACGGCATAACGGCAATCGATCTGACCGACGGCAACAACACCAAGCGTGCCCAGTTGGTCCTTCCTTCGTCAGTTTTGCCTTTCGAGGCCGTATATATGGGCGATACCTTCGTGTTTTCTATCGAGGCGGCCTATAGTGGCGTGGGCAGCCTGGGCAATATGGGCACGTATATCGGTAATGAAGGAGGGCCGTACCTCTTCCTGTCACGCGAGCCGCTCGCATGTGCGGCTGGCAAGAAGAATAAATACCTTGTTAAGGTACAGGCGTCGCATTTCCTGATCGACACCTCTGCCAAGACCTATGGCTCGCTGCTGTCGCCCGACCGCGCTTTGGAGTATGGCGATTATCCAGCTACGGCGGGAAAATCGGACTCATTCCTTACGTACGCCACGGTGCGCAACAGCCAGGGTATACCAGAGACGGTCACTGCACGCCTATTCTCTCTTTAAGCTTAGAGGGGTTAAAAAGGCGCCAACAGGGGAATAAACGCGTTGTAATTGTGAGTACCGCCCGCCGAGCTGCCGCGTCATAGCGGCATCTGGCGGGCTCAGGTGCGTTAAAATGGGCTTGTTCTTAGCTAATTGAGACAGGGGGGCCGTGTTATGGCTTCAGATGCAAAAAAGATTCTGCTGGTCGAGGATGAGAAGGCAATCCGTGACGCCGTCGCTGCCTATCTCGAGCGCGAAGGCTACTGGGTTGTGGGCGTCGGCGACGGCCAGTCCGCGATCGAGGAGTTCGAGAAGCATCAGTTCGACCTGGTCGTGCTCGACCTTATGCTCCCCAAGATCCCCGGCGAGCGCGTTTGCCGCACCATTCGCGATACCTCGGATGTCCCCATCATCATGCTGACGGCTAAGGGCGAGATCGAGGACCGTATTATCGGTCTTGAGCTCGGCGCCGACGACTATCTGATTAAGCCGTTCTCGCCGCGCGAGCTCGTCGCCCGCGTTCGCGCTCTGTTCCGCCGTGCCCATCAGGCCGACGAGCCCGCCGTCGAGGTACTCGACTTCGGCGATCTGGTCATCGATATCTCGGGCCACAAGATCTTGGTCGAGGGCAAGGAAGTCGATCTGACGGCTTCCGAGTTCAAGCTGCTCACCACACTTGCCCGTCATCCCGGCCGTGTGTATAACCGCATGGAGCTGGTCGAGAAAGTGCTCGGGTATGACTTTGAGGGCTATGAGCGCACCATCGATAGCCACGTGAAGAATCTTCGCGCCAAGCTGGGCGATGATCCCAAGAAGCCCAAGTGGCTCTACACCGTCCATGGTGTCGGCTATCGCTTCGAGGCTCCGGCCAAGACCGATAAGTCGGACGAGAAATAGGGAAATCACATATGACACCTGCGCGCTTTGAAATCGGACAAAAGCACAAGCAGGAGAGCGAGGCGGGTTCCAAGGCTAGTTGGAACACGCCTCGTTCCGATTCACGGCCAACGATGAGCTATCCCTCGCGCATGGCACTTGCTTTTGCTCTGACATCGCTCATGACGGTATTGGTGCTGGTGGGCGTTGTCTCTGTTGTGTGGGGCACGGTCTTTTCGGATTACACACGCTCCAATATCGTCGAAATCGCAAATTCCGCTGCCGAGAAGTTGGCGACCTCATATGAGGAAAACGGCTCTTGGACCGCGGGAGAACTGCGCACGGTCGCAACGTCGAGTTTGGTTTCCGACGATCTGGGCATGCAGGTCGTCAATAAAAAGGGTGTGATCGTTTATGACGATTCCTGGCCCTCGGCAAGCGCCACCGCCGATGTACGCGAAAACCAGGCTACGACCGACGACACGAGCGGCAAGAGGGCATCGCATAGCCCGGTCTCGTCTGCTCCAACCGACTCCGATAGCGTTGCTAACGTCGAGATTGTAACGTCTTCCGGCGAGCATGTCGGACAGGTAAAGCTGTGGGCCATCGGCTCCGACGCTCTGCTCACCAAGGCGGACTCTGCGTTTAGGGAGAAGACCTTTAACGCCATGGCCCTCGCCGCGGTTGTTGCAATCTGCATTTCGGTCGTTATCGGATCGCTCGTGTCGCGCATGCTCACCAAACCGATTCATCGCATCACCAGTACCGCAAAGCAAATCCGTGACGGCGACCTGTCGGCTCGCACGGGGCTGCGCGGTGATGACGAGATCGATCAGCTGGGTGAGACCTTCGATGAGATGGCCACCTCGCTCGAGAAGGATATGAAACACGAGAAGCGCCTGACCTCGGATGTCGCACACGAGCTGCGCACGCCGCTTATGGCGATGCTTGCGACGGTCGAGGCCATGCAGGACGGCGTGTATCCCACCGACGATGAGCATTTGGAGACCGTTGCTTCCGAGACGCGTCGCCTGGCTCGTCTGGTGCAGCAGATGCTCGACCTGTCGCGCATGGAAAACAGCACGGCTCCGCTCAACCTTGAGCCGGTGGACATGGTTCCTTTCGTGCGATCGATTGTGAACGGCCAGGAGCGTCTGTTTGCCGACCGCGATCTGCGCCTGCGTTTTGCGGACGAGACCCAGGGTCACGACGATGTCGTCGAAGCCGATCCCGACATGATCACGCAATGTGTTATCAACCTCATGAGCAACGCCATGCGCTACACCCCCGAGGGCGGTTGGGTCGTGGTGTCGGTGCTCAGTGACCGCAGGCACGTCAGCATTGCCGTTTCTGATACCGGCATCGGTATTGCCAAGGACGATCTGTCGCGCATTTTCGGGCGGTTTTGGCGCGCCGATGCCAGCCGCGCCCGCGAAGCTGGCGGCCTGGGCGTCGGCCTCGCCGTGACCAAGCAGATCGTCGAGCGTCACCATGGCTACATATCCGTGGAGTCGGAGCTTGGAAAGGGTACGACTTTTACAATTCATCTGCCCCGCGAGCACACGGCGGACGCGGCATCTACTACAATGGAGCACTAGCTTTTCGCTATTCGGTGAAGGAGGGGCCGCGTCCCTGCCGCTCCGAGTTTGCGAAAACATGCGGGAAAGAACCCGCATTTCTGTCGTATTTAGGTAAGGAGTGACTCACGTGACAACGATGGAGCGTCGTCCGGATTCCCGTGGCAAGGTTCGTGATATTTACGATGCCGGTGAAAACCTGCTGATGGTCGCCACCGACCGCATTTCTGCGTTCGACTTCATTCTTCCCGACGAGATTCCGTTTAAGGGAGAGGTGCTCAATCGCATCTCGGCATTCTGGTTCGATAAGTTTGCCGACATCGTCCCCAACCATCTCGTTTCCATCGACCCGGCGGATTTCCCCGAGGAGTTTGCTGAGTATCGTGACTACCTCGCTGGCCGCGCCATGCTGGTTAAGAAGGCCCAGACGATTCCTATCGAGTGCATCGTCCGCGGCTATCTGACCGGTTCGGGCAAGAAGACCTACGACGAGAACGGCACCGTCTGCGGCATCCAGCTGCCTGAGGGCCTGACCGAGGCTTCCAAGCTTCCCGAGCCGTTGTTCACGCCGTCCACGAAGGCCGAGATCGGTGACCACGACGAGAACATCTCGTTCGAGCGTTGCTGCGAGATCGTGGGCGAGGACATCGCCACGCAGATTCGTGACCTTTCCCTCAAGATCTACAAGGCCGCTGCCGAGTACGCCGCGACCCGTGGCATCATCATTGCCGACACCAAGTTCGAGTTTGGTGTTATTGATGGCAAGGTCACGCTGATCGACGAGTGCCTCACGCCCGACTCCAGCCGTTTCTGGCCTGCTGCCAGCTACGAGGAGGGCAAGATCCAGCCTAGCTACGACAAGCAATTCGTCCGCAATTGGCTCAAGGCCAACTGGGATATGACGGGGGAGACCCCGCACCTGCCCGCCGAGGTCATCGATGGCACGTCCGAGCGCTATCGCGAGGCCTTCCAGATCATCACCGGCTCCCAGTTCACAAGCATGAAGGAGAACGCATAAGTGAGTACCCGTAGCGCCACGAACAAGCGCACGCAATCCCACGAAGTTACCGGGGTTGCGCGCAAGTCTGCCGCATCTGCTAAGCCCGCCCGCCAAGCAGCGAGCTCCGTTCGCATCGTGCCGGCTTCGTCTAAGGCACGCCGCAAAGAGCTCGAGAAGGGCGAGAACCTCGAGGGCCTCTCTAAAGAGGAGAAGCGCGCCCGCAAGGCCAAGCAGCGCGCCAAGGAGGACCGCATCTATACGGTGTCGAATATCCTCCTCAAGCAGGACGAGGACTACACCAAGCGCCGTCGCATCTGGTGGATTGTGCTCGCCATTGGCATGGTGCTCGTCGTGGCAATTTGGGCCTCGCTGTACTTCGCTCCCGCTGGCATGGTGTCCAGCCCTGTCCAGATGGTCGGCATCGTTTTGTCCTATGTCATCATCCTAGGTGACTTTATCTACGACTTCGCTCGTATTCGTCCCTTGCGCAACATGTACCGCGCGCAGGCCGAGGGCATGTCCGAGAACAAGCTCAACGCTCTTATTGAGCGCGCGGCTGCCGAGGAGGACCAGAAGGACTCCAAGAAGAAGTAGCGTTTGCATACATACTTATCGCTAAGATATAAGGCGCGTCGTTTTTGCGGCGCGCCTTTTTACTGTTCTATAGATAGATGGAGTGGCACATGATTCGAGCTGCCCTGACGGTCGAAGAGGCTCTGGAGGGCATGAAGGCCCTGGAGCCCAAGATTAAAAACTACGCGCGCCTGGTCGTCCGCAAGGGCGTAAACGTCAAGCCCGGCCAGGAGGTCGTCGTTCAGTCTCCGGTCGAGTGCGCGCCGTTTGCGCGCGTGGTGGTCGCGGAGGCCTATGCTGCCGCCGCCGGCCACGTGACGGTCATTTGGGCCGATGATGCCGTGACGAGGCTCACGTACGAGCATGTCGAGAAAAGCTATTTTGAGCAGACACCCGAGTGGAAGCGCATGCAGCTGGATTCCTTGGCCCAGGATGGTGCCTGCTTTGTCTTTATCGAAGGTGCGGATCCTGCGGCCCTCAAGGGCATCGATCCAGCCAAGCCGGCCGCGGCATCAAAGGCGAGGAATACGCAGTGCAAAGTTTTCCGCCGTGGACTGGATTACAACATCAATCCGTGGTGCATCGCCGGCGCTCCGGTCGTGGCTTGGGCGCACGAGGTGTTCCCAGGAGACGCCGATGAGGTTGCAATCTATAAACTATGGAATGCGATTCTGCACACCGCGCGCGCCGATGGCCAGGACCCGGAGAGCGACTGGGAACTCCATGACGCCGCATTCGAAAAGAACCTGCGTTTCCTGAACGACAATCGTTTCGACTACTTGCATTACACCGCGGCAAATGGAACCGATCTGACGATTGGCATGACGAAGGGTCACGAGTGGGCCGGCGGCAAGGGCAAGACGCCCGATGGACACCCCTTCTTCCCCAACATTCCCACCGAGGAAGTCTTCACCTCGCCCGATCGCATGCGCGCCGACGGTATCGTGTACTCGGCCATGCCGCTCATCCACCACGGCAATAAAGTCGAAGATTTTTGGATTAAGTTCGAGGGCGGCCGCGTGGTGGACTACGACGCCCGCGTGGGCAAGGCAACGCTTGCGAGCATTATTGACACCGATGAAGGTGCCGCTCATCTGGGCGAGGTCGCGCTCATTTCCAAGAACACTCCGATCCGCGAAAGCGGCGTTCTGTTCTATGACACGCTCTATGACGAGAACGCTAGCTGCCATCTCGCGCTAGGTGTCGGTTTCCCCGAATGCATCGAGGGTGGGTATGACATGTCCAAGGAGGAGCTCCTGGAGCATGGCGTTAACGTCTCGAGCACGCACGTCGATTTTATGATCGGCACGGACGACATCGATATTACGGGCATTACGCCTGATGGACGTGAAGTTGTGATTTTCCAGAACGGCCAATGGAGTTGGGAATAGTCCCAGACCGTGGTACAATGCCACCCGCGGGCCGTTAGCTCAGCTGGCAGAGCAGGGGACTTTTAATCCCAAGGTCCAGGGTTCGAACCCCTGACGGCCCACCCAAAGATTGTTGAGACGGTCAACTTCGGTTGGCCGTCTTTTTTGTCGCCCTTTCATGGGTTCGAACCCGTCGGGGCGCGGAGCTGAGTAAACGCGTGAGCGTTTGCCAGCGCAGCGCGCAAGGCGCGAAAGCGCCGCAGCGGCCGCCTGCGAAGCAGGCTGAACCCCTGACGGCCCACCCAAAGATTGTTGAGACGGTCAACTTCGGTTGGCCGT
>CAJMRE010000052.1 GCA_905215755.1 uncultured bacterium | reverse complement strand
GCTGGGTCCGCCGCGGGCTCGGCCGCCGGGTCTGCTGCGGGCAGTGCTGCCGCCGAGCCGGTCGAGGTGCACGTCGCCTCGCTCAAGGGACCGACCTCGATCGGTCTGGTGCAGTTTATGGACCAGGCCGCAAACGGCGAGACGGACAATGAGTTCGACTTTGCGATCAACACTGCTGCCGACGAGATCGTGCCCAAGGTCATTCAGGGCGATGTCGATATCGCCTTGGTGCCCGCCAACGTGGCGAGCGTGCTCTACAACAAGACCGAGGGCGCGGTGCAGGTCATCGACATCAACACGCTGGGCGTGCTGAATGTGGTGACGGGCGATGCAGGCGTGACCTCGTTTGGCGACCTGGCGGGCCGTACCGTCTACATGACGGGCAAGGGCACCACGCCGGAGTACGTGATGAACTACCTGCTGGAGCGCGCGGGCTTGACCGGGCGGGTGACGCTCGAGTTTAAGAGCGAGCCCACCGAGGTGCTGTCGGCGCTGCTGGCCGATCCGTTTGCCGTGGGCGTGCTGCCCGAGCCGTTTAAGACCGCGGCCATCGCCAAGAGCGGGGGCAAGCTGTCGGCGCCGGTGAGCCTGACCGATGTGTGGGACGAGCTGGCAGGAGACACGGGCTCGCGCCTGCTGACGGGCGTGACCGTGGTGCGCCGCGCGTTTGCCGAGGAACATCCCGAGGCCGTGGCGGAGTTCTTGAGCTGCCATGCGGCGAGCGTGAAGGCCGTCAATGCGGCGCCGGCGGACTGGGCTCAGGCCGTGGTCGATGCAGGCATCGTGGATAACGCCACGATTGCCGAAAAGGCGATTCCCGGGTGCATGCTCGTGTGTCAGACGGGGAAGGATATGAAGGCCGCGCTCGGTGGGTACCTGCAGGTGCTGGCCGATGCGGACCCGAGCGCCGTGGGCGGCAAGCTCCCGGCTAACGATTTCTACTACATGGAGTAGCCCGTGCGTGCGTTTGCTCGACAAATGATAGAGCGTATGAAGGCGGTGGCGGCAGCAGGTGCCGTTGCCGCCTTTTGGCTTGCCGCGTGGGTCTTCGCGGCGGCGCTGGTGGCGCAGCCGCTGATCTTGCCGGGGCCGGGTGCTGTTGCCTTGGCGCTGCTGCGCCTGGTGTGCGATGGCGGTACCTGGGCGATTTTGGTGGGCTCGGGCGCGCGGATACTGGGCGGGCTGGCGCTTGCCGCGGTGTGTGGTGGCGCGCTTGCCGGGATTTCATCACGGTCGCGGGCGTTCGCGCACCTGGTGGCTCCGGTGCTGTCGTTTGTAAAGGCGACACCGGTTGCCTGCGTGGTGGTCCTGCTGCTCATTTGGCTGGGATCGGAGCGCGTGAGCATCGCGGCGGTCTTTTTGATGGCGCTGCCGGGCGTATATTTCTCGCTGTTCGAGGGCTTGGCACAAGTGGATAAGCCGCTGGAGCAGATGTTTCGTCTGCATGGCGTGCGGGGTTGGCGTCTGTTTTGCGCCCATACCTGGCGCGAGGTCCTGCCGTTTGTGCTTTCGTGTGCCCGCGCCGTGATTGGCATGAGCTGGAAGGCCGGCGTGGCGGCGGAGTTGATCGGCATGGCGGCGGGCACCGTGGGCGAGCGCATCTATCAGGCGAAGCTGCTCATCGAGACGGCTGACCTGCTGGCGTGGACCGTGCTGGTCGTGGCAGCATCGTGGGCATGCGAGCGCGTGCTGGTGTGGTTGCTGCGGGCTTCGGGGCCCGTGGCGTGGCGTACTGCCGTGCGGGCGCATGGGCGCGGTGGCCGCGGGCGTGCGGGGGCTGCGAGCGATGGCGCTGCAGCGGAGCTTGCGCTTGCCGTGGGCGATCGCGCGCCCTGGGCGCCGGCGCTCGACGGACTGGTGCTCTGTGTACCCGCCGGTGGGCGCACCTGCGTGATGGGCGCCTCGGGTGTGGGCAAGTCGACGTTGCTTGCGCTGGCTGCGGGGGAATGCGCGCCGTGTTCCATGGTGTTTCAGGATGTGCGCCTAGTCGAGGATGCTTCTGCCCTGGATAACGTGCTGGTGTGCGCCGATGCACGCGTGGACGCCTCGAGCGCTGCGGCCCTGCTGCGCCTGCTGGTGCCGGGGGTCGATGTTCATGCTCGTGTGGCTGAGCTTTCGGGCGGGCAGCGCCGTCGCGTCGAGATCGCTCGAGCCCTGCTGTGTGGTGGCTGTGCCGTCATTCTGGATGAGCCCTTTACCGGCCTGGACGCCTCCGCGCGCGATGCGACGGCCGAGGCTGTGCTCGACCTGCTCGACAGCCGCACGCTCTTGCTTGCCACGCACGATGTCGCCGACGCTCAGGCCCTCGATATCTCGGACATCATCACGCTCTAAATACTAACTCAGCAACAAAATGATCCGTTTTCCTCCGTCCCCAAGGGATCAGGTGTGCTATTCTATCTGCGGGGTAATACTTAGGAATACCAAGTAATACCAACGCCGTAGAAACAAACTCCAGATGCGGGCCAATCGGGTTGCCTTCACAGCCCGTCGCCCAGCCGCGTGGCCCGCATCTATCCGCACCACCGCCGTTTCAAAAAGGAAGCGCCATGGCAGAACACATGACCCCGGTTGTCGCGAAGGTCTTGCCCGAGGAGAAGGCGGCCTTCGCGGCGGCAACCCAGCTCGTGGGTACCACGCCGTCCAACGCCATCCGCATGTTTATCGCCGCATTCAATCGTTGCGGCACCTTTCCGTTCGACATTTCGCCCAACGGGGCCTTTGGCGCTGCGCCCGATTCTCATCAATAA
This sequence comes from uncultured bacterium, assembly GCA_905215755.1. Lineage (GTDB taxonomy): Bacteria > Actinomycetota > Coriobacteriia > Coriobacteriales > Coriobacteriaceae > Collinsella. The sequence continues at coordinate 7,107 of CAJMRE010000052.1, read as the reverse complement.
GTGATCCGTTTTCCTCCGTCCCCATGGGATCAGCTCTCTGCCGAGTTGTGGTAGAACTAGGGAACGGTTTTGAGGAGGTTGGCATGCTCAATGCGATGATTTGGGCGCTTGCCTGTTTTGGCGTTGTCGCTGCCGATATAGCCCTGAGCGTGGTTCTGTTTTCTGTTCTCGATGCCGTGTCCGTGCTGACGGGCTATCCGATCGACAATCTCGATATCCAATGGTTCCAGGCTGTTGCCCAGACGGCATCGTTTTTGATGGCGCTGCTGTGGTGGCGTTATCTGTGGCCGCGTTCGTTTATGGCACGCCGGCAAAGCGAGCACCCGCTCGGCGGGGGAGCGCGTGGGGCGTGGAAACGCATCGCCTGCGTTATCGTGATCGGCCTGGCCCTGCAGGTGGTCGTTGGCTACGTGACCGACGCTGTGCTGTCGCTGTTACCCGAGGCGGCGGCCGATTACAGCGAGCTCGTCGAGGAAACAGGCATGGGCGACACGAGCTATCTGGCCGTCCTGACCACGGTGCTCGGCGCTCCGTTTTGCGAGGAACTGCTGGTGCGCGGTATCATCTTTGAGTTTTCGCTCCGAGCGTTTAACCCGCAGTGCCGTTCGCTCTGGAAACGCCGGCGTCGCGCGCGGGCGCAAGACGTCGCCATGGTGCCCTGGGCGGCCCCGAGTACCTGGGGCGTCGCCGTGGCAATCGTGCTGCAGGCGGCGGTCTTTGGCTTTATGCATATGAACTGGGTGCAGGGCTGCTATGCGGGCGCTGCCGGCCTCATTTTTGGCTGGGTGCTCGTGACCACCGGAAAGCTCCGTTACACGATCCTGCTGCATTTTGCCTTTAACGCCGGGTCGTACCTCATGACGTTGCTCTGGTTTGTGAACACGCCGCTCGACGTGGTGGTCACGGTTGCCATCGCCGGCTTTGTGCTGGTAGAGGCGATGCGCTCGCTCAGGTTGACGTGCCAGCTGGCTCGCTCCCGTCAGTAAATGTGATTCCCTTAAGGAAAACACGGCTAGGTGCGTCTGAACGTGTTCTCCCTAGGGAAATCACGGCTAGAGACAGCCTAAGTGTGTTCCCCCTAGGGAAAACACGCTTGGGCCGATGAGGGGGCGCCGGCTGGCCAAGAGACGCCGGCCGGCCCTCGCCACGCTAGTTGCGGCGTCCGCCTCCGTTGGCGCCCTGTCGTCCCTGGGCCGCACGGTTGCGGCCGGCGGTGTTCTGCGCACGCGACATGCCACCGTGGCCCTTGCTGCCCTTGGGCCCCTTGCCGGCGGCGCCACCGTGCGGCTTGCCGCCCTTCTTGCCGGTGCCATGCCCACCGCCAGCAGACGTCTCGCCCGGGCGTGGCGGCACGGGGCGAATCAGACAATGCTTGGTATAGCCGATCAGGTCACGACGCCCGGCCTTTTCCAGTGCCTCGCGCACGAGCTTGTAGTTCTCGGGCTTGCGATACTGGATGAGTGCGCGCTGCATGGCCTTCTCGTGCGGGTCGCGCGCCACATAGATCGGCTGCATGGTGCGCGGGTCCACGCCGGTGTAGTACATGCACGTCGACATGGTGGACGGCGTGGGGTAGAAGTCTTGCACCTGCTCGGGCATGTAGCCCATGTCTCGCACGGCTTCGGCAAGGTCCACGGCTTCCTTCATGGTTGAGCCGGGGTGGCTCGAGATCAGATACGGCACTACGTACTGCTTGAGTCCGTATTCGCGGTTCAAGCGTTCAAATTTGCGGCAAAACGCATCGTAGACGGCGCGGCTCGGCTTGCCCATCACGGACAGCACCGCGTCGCTCACGTGCTCGGGTGCTACGCGTAGCTGGCCCGAGACATGGTGCTCCAGCAGCTCGCGCAAAAACTCGTCCGAGGCATCGGCCATGGTGTAGTCAAAGCGGATGCCGCTGCGCACGAAGACCTTTTTGACGCCCGGTAGCTGGCGCAGGTCGCGCAACAGCTGCGTGTAGCCGCTCTCGTCGACCACCATGTTCTTGCACACGCTCGGCCACAGGCAGCGCTTGTTCTTGCACACGCCGTGCTTGAGCTGCTTGTCGCAGGCGGGACGGCTAAAGTTGGCCGTCGGCCCTCCTACGTCGTTGATGTAGCCCTTAAACTCGGGATCGCGCGTGAGCAGCTCGGCCTCGCGCATGATCGAGTCGTGACTGCGCATCTGCAGCACGCGGCCCTGGTGGAAGGTGAGGGCGCAAAACGAGCACTCGCCAAAACAGCCGCGGTTGGAACTAATTGAAAACTTGATCTCGGCAAAGGCCGGCACGCCGCCCGCCGCGTCGTAATCGGGATGCCAATCGCGTGCGTAGGGGAGTTCGGCCACCTCGTCCATCTCGTCGGTGGTGAGTGTCGCCGACGGCGGGTTCTGCACCACATAGACGCTGTTGGGGTAGGGCTCTACCAGGCGATGCCCGGTGATGGGGTCCATGTTCTGCTGCTGCACGTTAAAGCTGCGCGCGTAGTTGAGCTTGTCGGCGGCAAGATCGTCCCAGCTGGGCAGCAGGTCGTAGTCGTAGACCTCGTCGAGCGAGCTAGTGCGGTAGACGGTGCCGTTGATATAGGTGATCTGATCGACGGGCAGTCCCGCGTCGAGCGCGTCGGCGATCTCGACGATCGCGTGCTCGCCCATGCCGTAGATGAGGATGTCGGCGCCCGAGTCGAGCAGTACCGAGCGCTTGAGCTTGTCCTGCCAGTAGTCGTAGTGGGCCAGGCGACGCAGGCTTGCCTCGATGCCGCCGATAATGATGGGGGCATCCTTGAACGTTTGGCGGATGAGGTTGCCGTAGACCGTGACGGCGCGATTGGGGCGGTGCCCCTCCTCGCCACCGGGGGTATAGGCATCGGTGTGGCGGCGGTGCTTGGTCACCGAATAGTGGTTGACCATGGAGTCCATGTTACCGGCACTGACGAGAAAGCCCAGGCGCGGCTCGCCGAGCACGGTGATGCTGGCGGGGTCGGTCCAGTCGGGTTGGCAGATGATGCCCACCTTGTAGCCGTGCGCGTCGAGGACGCGGCTGACGATGGCCATGCCAAAGCTGGGATGGTCCACGTAGGCGTCGCCGCAGATGTAGACAAAGTCGCACTGGTCCCAGCCGCGCGCATCCATGTCGGCGCGACTGACAGGGAGGAACTTATCGCGGCCCGGGCGCCAGGGACGGGCGGGCGCTGCCGGGGCATGAGTGGCGTGGCCGCTCTGGGCCTTGCCGCCGCGCTTTTGCTGTTGGCCGCGCTGGGCATGCTTGCCGTGCTGGTTGTGCTGAGCGTCCTGGGGCTTTTTTGCCACGATTCCTCCCGTTGTTAGTATGCTGCACGTAATTGTAACCAGTCTTTTTGGGACGGCGCTAAAAAGACTGGTGGAGTACATGGGCTGGCGGATCGGCGCGTCGATGCGTGTGTCGCACCCACCGTTTGTTTCCAGACTGTGTATCTGCGCGTTGAGGAACCCGTCTCGCGCCCATGCCATGTTGTCAATGGGTTACAGTATGAACGGCGGCTATGTTTCCGCCAACGCACGAGAGAGTCGTCAACAAGGAGGACGCACGACGATGCAGCGTGCCAAACAGATATCGGAGTCTATTGAGCTGGGCATCATCTTGGCGCTCGCCGGTGGCTTTATGGATGTGTATTCGTACATTGGGCGCGATCATGTTTTCGCCAACGCGCAGACGGGCAACATCTTGCTGGTGGGCGTGAGCATCTCGGAGGGCAATTGGGCGCTGGCGGGGCGTTACTTCTTCCCCGTGGTGTCGTTTGCCGTGGGTATTATGCTTGCCGACCTGGTACACGAACGGTTTGGCAGCGTGATCCACTGGCGTCAGGTGACAGTGTTCTTTGAAGCCGTCATCTTGCTGGGCGTGAGCTTTATCCCCGGTGGCGGTTACAACCTACTCGCCAACTGCCTCACCTCGTTTGCCTGCGGCATGCAGGTCGAGAGCTTCCGCAAGATACATGGTCACGGCATCGCCACGACCATGTGCATCGGTAACCTGCGCAATGCGCTGCAAAACGTGGACGACTACATCATCACCCACAAGCGCGGCTTTTTGGAAAACGGCGTGCTGTACTTTGGCGTGATCTTTACCTTTGTGTTTGGCGCCGTGCTGGGCAACTGGTGTATTGAGCGCATGGGCCTGCATGCCATCGTCGTGGCGAGCTTGCTGCTGTTTGTCGCGTTTGCCATCATGTTTATCGACCGCGAGCGTGACTTGCGCTCTCGCTGGAAGCGCGCCTGCGAAGATTGGAAAGACGCCTGCCAAAAATAGCGGCAGGATGTGACAGGGGGGCAGTCCCTTTGTCAGATAAATCGATAATGGGGAGGGGACGGCCATCTCGGCCGCCCCTTTTTGTTTAGTGGTCTGGTGGTGACGATACCAGTTGTTGAAACGCTTTAACACTTTTGATGTTCTCGCGTGTTTTTTGTTTCAAAAGCGTTAGGATGGGACTTATAGTGCGGGGCGTAACGGGTGCCCCGCGCACGATAGGAGGCTATCAATGGCTAATCGTTTCGTTCTCAACACCATTTCTTACCATGGTTCCGGCGCCATCAAGGAGATCCCCGGCGAGCTCCAGCGTCGTGGCTACAAGAAGATCTTCGTCTGCTCCGACCCCGATCTGGTCAAGTTTGGCGTTACCGCTAAGGTGACCGACGAGCTCGACGCCGCCGGCATCGCTTGGAGCCTCTACTCCGAGATCAAGCCCAACCCCACCATCCAGAACGTCAAGGACGGCGTCGAGGCCTTTAAGGCCGCCGAGGCGGACGCTATCGTGACCATCGGTGGCGGCTCCTCCATGGACACTGCCAAGGCCATCGGCATCATCATCAACAACCCCGAGTTCGCCGATGTCCGCAGCCTCGAGGGCGTTGCTCCCACTAAGAACCACGCCGTGTTCACCATCGCTGTGCCGACGACCGCCGGTACCGCCGCCGAGGTGACCATCAACTACGTCATCACCGACCCCGAGAAGGTCCGCAAGTTCGTGTGCGTCGACACCAACGACGCCCCCGAGGTCGCCGTCGTCGACCCCGATATGATGGCCTCCATGCCCGCCGGCCTGACCGCCTCTACCGGCATGGACGCTCTGACCCACGCCATCGAGGGCTACACCACCAAGGGCGCTTGGGAGCTCTCCGACATGTTCCACTTTGAGGCTATTAAGCTGATCAGCGAGAACCTGCGCGACTCCGTCGCCGAGGCCAAGTCCGGTCAGCCCGGCTCCGGCCGCGAGGGCATGGCTCTTGGTCAGTATGTCGCCGGCATGGGCTTCTCCAACGTCGGCCTGGGCATCGATCACGCCATGGCTCACACCCTGTCCGCTCACTACGATACCCCGCACGGTGTCGCCTGCGCCATGCTGCTGCCGATCGCCATGGAGTTCAACAAGCCGGTTTGCACCGAGCGCCTGGCCAAGGTCGCCGTTGCCATGGGCGTTGACACCACGGGCATGAGCACCGACGAGGCCGCCGACGCCGCTATCGCCGCCGTCAAGCAGCTTTCCGCCGACGTGAACATCCCGCACGTCTGCGAGGCCATGAAGGCTGACGAGATCGAGGTCCTGGCCAAGGACGCCATGGCCGACGCCTGCTTCCCGGGTAACCCGCGCGAGGCGACGCTCGACGACGTCATCGAGCTCTTCAAGAAGATCTGCCCGGCTGCCTAACATGGCTCGGCGGGCCCCTGCCCGTTAGCCCCAGAATCGTCCTCGGACATGTCTGAGGCCCCGCTGCGCACTACGTGCGGCGGGGCCTCCTTCTGTCCTGCGGAAAGATTCTGGGGCTAACGGGCAGGGGCCCGCCGGCTCGTTATCGTGGTGGGCTCTGTTCGGAAGAGCTCGATGGGTCATCTCGCTGGGTAAATATTTGTGCGTAGTGTTATCGTTGTTGAGGGTTTTGCTGATTACGGGATGTTGACTTTGGAGTTGTGGATGGTGTCCCAAATGGATTCTACGCTTGGTTTTATTACTGACCAGCTTAAGACGCTGACTTCTATCGCCTCGCCTACGGGCTATACCCTTGCGGCGACTGATTATCTAATGGAAACGTTGCGCGATATGGGCTTTGGCCCCGAGCGTTCCAATAAGGGCAACGTGCTGGTCGAGCTTGGCGGCGAGGGCGAGCCGCTTGTGTTGGCGAGTCATGTCGACACCCTGGGCGCCATGGTGCGCTCCATTAAGGACAATGGCCGTCTGCGTCCCACGACGCTTGGTGGGCACCAGTGGTCTACGGCCGATGGCGAGAACTGCACCGTCTACACACGTGACGGCAATGTGTACACGGGTGTGGTTCTCAACACCGAGCCTTCGGCGCACGTGGCCGACGAGCCGGTCAAGACCATCGAGAAGAACATGGAAATCCTGCTCGATGAGAATGTCGACAGCAAGGACGATGTGCTTGAGCTGGGCATTCAGACCGGCGACATCATCGCTATGGATCCTCGTACCACGGTGACGGAGAGCGGCTACATCAAGAGCCGCTTCTTGGATGACAAACTGTCGGCGTCGATTCTGCTGGGTCTGGCCCGCGCCGTTGCTGACGGCGAGGTGTCGCTTTCGCGCAAGGTGTCGCTGCTCTTTACCGTGTACGAGGAGGTCGGCCACGGCGGTGCTTTCGTGCCGGCCGACACGCGCGAGATGATCAGCGTTGACATGGGCTGCGTGGGCGACGACCTGGGCTGCACCGAGCGCATGGTGTCGATTTGCGCCAAGGATTCGGGCGGTCCGTACAACTACGACCTGGTGACCACGCTGTCCAATATCGCGCGCGAGCTTGAACTCGATTACGCCATCGACGTGTACCCGCATTACGGCTCGGACGTCGAGGCCACGCTCTCTGCCGGCTACGACATCCGTCACGGCCTGATCGGCCCCGGCGTGTACGCGAGCCACAACTACGAGCGCAGCCACATCGACGGCGTGCGCAACACCTTTGAACTGGTTCGCGCCTACGTTCAGCGCTAGGGGAGCAGCGGCCTCGGCTGGCACAGCAGTACCGACCGAGGCCGCCCACTGTAAGTTGCGGTGAAATAGGGACTGTTTAAGCGTTTAAAACCGCCAAACAGTCCCTATTTCACCGCAACTTAGGGGGCAGTGCTGTTATCTCTGCACGTGC
>CAJMRE010000051.1 GCA_905215755.1 uncultured bacterium | reverse complement strand
TGCTTTATCGACGTGACGCCCTATCTGGACCTCTATCACACAGATGCGGAAGGGTTCGCCTGCACGCTGCGCGACGAGGTCCTCGCGCGCACCGGCATCACGGCGACGGTCGGCATCGGCCCCAACCTATTCCAGGCCAAGGTAGCGCTCGACATTACCGCCAAGCACGTACCCAGCCGCATCGGCATACTCGACGACGAGACCTTTCGCAAGGAGATCTGGCCCCATCGTCCCATCACCGATATCTGGGGCATCGGTCCCGGCGTGGCAGCCCGCCTCGAGAAATACGGCGTCTACGATCTGATGGGCGTCGCGGCGCTCGACGAAAACCTGCTTTACGACGAGCTCGGCGTCAATGCCGAATATCTCATCGACCATGCCTTCGGGCGCGAGCCGACAACCATCGCCGATATCCAAGCCTATCGCCCGCAAGCAACTTCGACCACCACAGGACAGGTGCTCTCGAAGGGTTATGCCTACGAACAGGCCTATACCGTCTTGCGCGAGATGGTCGACAACGCCGTTTTAGACTTGGTCGATAAGCACATGGTCTGCGACAGCATCTCGCTCTTTGTGGGCTACGCGAGCGAACGCGCCGACATACGCCGCCTCGACGCCAGCGGTACAGCGCAGTATGTGGACGGATGCGGGCACCTGCGCTCGAGCACATCGAGTATCGAACCCACCGCAACCGCCGGCCCCGAGCTCGCGCCCCGTGCGCCCAAGCCCGTCCAGCGCGATGACGAACGGCGTCGCCTGGTGCGCGAAGCGCAGGCAATCGATGGCATCTTTGTGGGAGAGCATGGCGGCAAACCGCGCGGTGGCTATGCCGCACTCTTTGCGCACTCTAACGCCTCGCGAAAGCTGAGCGAGCGTACCAATTCGTTTAAGAAGATCATGGGCTATTTCGATGAGCTCTGGGCGCAGACCGTCGATCCCAAACGACCGGTCAAGCGCATCAATCTGGGATTTGGCAACCTCATGCCCGAGGAATTTGCCACCATCGATCTGTTCAGCGATATCGAGGCCGATGAGCGCGAGCGCGACCTGGCACGCGCCGTGCTGGCCGTGAAAGGCAAATACGGCAAGAACGCGCTGGTTAAGGGGCTGAGCTTTACCGCCGGCGCCACCGCGCGCGAACGCAACGATCAGGTAGGAGGACATCGTGCCTAAGTCCCAACAACAGCCGATGCGGCCACCGACACCTTTTGAACGCCTAGCGGACCCCGAGAGAAGACGTCGCTCCGCCGACCCAAAGCTCACCGCCAACGGCACCGTCCGTGCCGGCCGTGCCGCGCAGTTTATGCCCTTTGCCGCCCTCACGGGATACTACGAGCTCGTGCGTAAACAAGAGATCACCGCCGAGCCAAAATGCGAACTCACAGAAGAAAAAGCCCTCGAACTTTCGAAAAAGCTCGAGGGCCTCAAGCGTGGCGACTTGGTTCGTGTCACCTATTACGATACATACGGCTATCGCAGCCGCACCGGCATCCTCGACGAGGCGCTCCCTGCTTTCAAACTCCTCAAGCTCAAAGATATCGCCATCGACTTCGACGACATCCAGGACATCGAGCTACGCGGACGAGCCTAGGCAAGGACGCGCATCCAAGGCAAGGCCTACAGCGTCATGACGTAGTAACCCGCATCTCTCACGGCAGCCTCAAGGACACCGCGATCGATCGGCCGCTTGGAGCGCACGCGCGCTGTGTGGTCCGCATACGTCACCGTTGCCCACACGCCATCCAGCGCATTGAGAGCATTGGCTACGTTCTGAGCGCAGCCGTCACAGCTCATGCCGCCGATGAGCAGCTCATCGCTATAGGGATAGTGCGATGCATCGGTATCCACCACAACAACCTTTTTGGCCTTCTTACCGCTCGCGCCATCGCTGCAGCAGCTCTTTCCGTGTGTCGAAGCGACAATGCGACGCAGTCCAAAAAACATGCCGACGGCAATGACGGCCAACACGATGAGATTCGCAGGGTTGAGCAAGTCGCTCATGCGTTCCCCTTTCAAGTAGCACTATCTAGATACCCCCATGGGGTGTCCCCATCTTAACCCAAAATCGTGTCCGTTCGGTCAATTAGTTTCCCTCTTCAAACTTTTTTGTTGACCATGGCTTACTTTCGTGTATAAGTTTTCCTAGGCTAACAACTGAGGACCCGAAAGGAGCATCGTGACTCGAACCATTGACATCCCAACATACCAAACGGCTGTCGTGCGCAACTGCTCCCCTACGCTCGCAGGTATCAAGCCGGCTTCGCTCTTTACCTATCCCGGCGTTTACGCCAACCAAAACGGAAAACCCGGCGCCGCCCATATCGAAGAGCGACGCTCTCGCCTGCTCGCCGTCATAGCCCAATGCAACCGCGAGCTCCAGCCACTCGGAATCCATATGAGCGTTTTGGTCTGGCGCCCCTGCGGAGCGCTCATCTATGTGTATCGCCCTGCGGACCTCATGCGATACCTCTCCGACCCCCGTGCCACGACGGCGCTAGCCGCCGAAGGTTACGATGTCCACAACCTGCCCGCATCCCTGGTGCATCTCGCCGCGCGCATCACGCTGGCAAGCAGCAATGCCGCAGAAAGCGCCTATGACGGCAGCGTCTGCGCACTCGCGCGAAATAGGCACTGCGATACGGGGTGCATATGCGAGTTCCCCCACGAAATTGGCTATTTTTTGGGCTATCCCTACGAAGATGTCCATCAGTTTATCGTCCAGCACGGCGAAAACTATAAGGTCTTTGGCGCATGGAAGGTATACACAAACGTTGAGCAGGCGCTCACGACCTTCGATTGCTATCGCGCATGCACGCAATACCTTACCTACATCTATCAACAGGGCTGCACCCTGGGACAACTTGTCCAGGCAACCCGATAGAGCATACAAGACGCGGCCGCACGCCGCACAACCGAAAGGAAAACATATGAGCAAGATCGCCGTCGTCTACTGGAGCGGTACAGGCAACACCGAGGCCATGGCAAACTTCGTTGCCGAGGGTGCAACTGGTGCCGGCGCCGAGGCAGAGGTCATCTCCTGCGCCGACTTCTCCGCAGACAAGGCCGCCAACTATGACGCCATTGCCTTCGGCTGCCCCGCCATGGGTTCCGAGGAGCTTGAGTATGACGAGTTCCAGCCTATGTGGGACGAGGTCAAGGAGACCCTCGGTGACAAGAAGGTCGTCCTCTTTGGCTCTTATTCGTGGGCCGAGGGCGAGTGGATGGACAACTGGAAGGCGGACGCCGACGAGGCGGGCGTCAATGTCGTCGATTCCGTCATTTGCTACGATGCGCCCGATGATGAGGGCGAGACCGCCTGTCGCGCGCTTGGAGCGGAGCTGGCCTAGCGGCAATGAGCTCCGCCCGTAACGCGCTCTGCACCAAAACACATTCGCGTCCCAACAAAAACGGGAGCCGGATCACATCCAGCTCCCGTTTTCTGCTATGTCAGTCATATAAAACGACTACGAGATATTGCCCAAGAACGCCTTGGTACGCTCGCTCTTGGGGTGGTCGAAGACCTCGCTCGGCGTACCCTCTTCCACGATAACGCCGCCGTCCATAAAGACAACGCGGTCGGCGACGTCGCGGGCAAAACCCATTTCGTGCGTCACGACGATCATGGTCATACCGTCACGTGCCAGGTCGCGCATAACGCCCAATACGTCACGGACAAGCTCAGGGTCGAGCGCCGAGGTCGCCTCGTCAAAGAGCATGACGTGCGGGTTCATCGACAGGGCGCGGGCGATGGCCACGCGCTGCTGCTGGCCGCCCGAGAGCTGGCTCGGCATAAAATCGATGCGCTCGGCCAGACCGACCTTGGTGAGTTCCTCGACGGCGATCTTCTCGGCCTCTTCCTTGCTGCGCTTGAGCACCTTTTGCTGCGCAAGCATGACGTTCTTTTTGACTGAGAGGTGCGGGAACAAATTGAACTGCTGGAACACCATACCCAGATGCGTGCGCACTTTGTTGAGGTCGACACCCTTGGCGCACACATCCACGCCCTCAACGATAATCGAGCCGCTCGTGGGATGCTCCAGACGATTGATGCAGCGAAGCATCGTCGACTTGCCCGAGCCCGAGGGGCCCAGGACAACGACGACCTCGCCCTTGTGCACATCCAGATCGATATCGCGCAGGACCACGTTATCGCCAAAGGCCTTCTGGAGGTTCTTGATGCTGACGACGACCTCGTTCGAGTTATTGGTTTCGCTCATGATAGGACCTCCTTACAGACCGGCGATGTGATCGGCAGGCGTCGCGACAACCTGTCCGGCGCTCTTGGCGGGACGCTTCTTCTTGGTCTCGGTCGTGCCCAAAAGCCTTGCCTCAAGACCGCTCACCAAGCGAGCGAGCGGCAGGGTGATGACCAGATAGAACAGGGCGGCAACCACGTACGGTGTAATGGAGCCCGTCGTGGCCACGATGGTACGGGCGTTCATGACGATCTCGACCACACCCACGGCGGCAAGCAGCGACGTATCCTTGTAAAGCAAGATAAACTCGCTGGTCAGCGTAGGCAAAACATTGCGGAACGTCTGCGGAATCATAACGTAGAGCAGCGTCTGGAAGGCATTCATGCCCAGAGAGCGAGCAGCCTCGTTTTGGCCCTTGGGGATCGATTGAATACCGGCACGAAAGATCTCGCACAGGTACGCAGACGAGTTCATGGCCATGACGATGACGCCCAAGACATAGTCGTCCACCTTGACGCCGGCCAACGGCAGACCGAAGAACGCGATATAGATCTGCAGGAACGCCGGCGTACCGCGAATGATATTCACATAGATGCCGGCAAGGCAACGCAGGATGCGCGACTTGGAGATGCGCATGAGCGACAAGGCAAAGCCAAAGGGGATTGCCAGCGGAAACGCCACGAGCACGATCGAGAGCGACATGAGGAAGCCCTTAAAGACGATCGGCAGGCTTTGGACCAAAATGACCGGGTTTAAGAACAGGCGCAGAAACATATTGGAGTTCCACGCCTCGACCCACGGCTGCTCCTTAAGGTCGGCCAGGAAGTTATCGAATGCCGTCACGCCCTTAATCTCGACGGGAGGAATCTTGGAGATCTTCTTGGTCGACCCGTCAGCGAGCGTATAGGTGCCGCTAAAGGCCTCATCGCCGCCCTCGACGGGGAAGGTCACGCCGTAAACCTCGACGCGGAAATAGCCGCCGGCAGGCGCCGTCTCACCAAAGTCAATCGTGAGCGTCTGGCCGTCAGCCTTGCACGTAGGTTTCATGGGCGTACGATCCATGAGGTCCTCGCCCGAGAGCATCGTCAATCGCGTGTCATCGGTACCAAACGTCGTGCCGTCGACAAACGTCAAAGAAAGACCGCTCAGCTCCTCGTCGGCATCGGCCTGAACTTCCCAGGTAATGCGGGTCTCGGTGCCACCGACCACGTCGCTACCCGAACCGGTATTGGGTCGGGCGGTGATCTTTGCGGTCTCAAGCGCCTGGGCGGTCGTGGGCACGCAGGCCCCCGCGCACACCAGGGCGAATGCCACAGCCAAAGCGCAGGCTAGCTTTTGGAGCATCGAGGGCAGTGGATAGCTCTGGCCCATAGCTCCTTGGTTCAATCGAGACAAGGTGGCTCCTAACGTTTAAGTTGCCGACATAACGGGACGGGATGACGCCCATTCAAGAAGCGCAAAGGCCCTTTCCGCCAAAACGGAAAGGGCCCGCGCGCAATCAAGTAGTTATTTTACTTGATATTGTACTTAGCCATGAGGGCGTCGACGGTACCGTCGTCGGTCAGGTCCTTGATAGCCTGGTTGATGTCGTCCTTGAGCTTGGTGTTGCCCTGGTTGATGGCGATGGCGTACTCCTCGCCGGTGCTGATCTGCTTGATGGTCTGGCAGGTGTTGAACTGCTCGGCGGTCAGCTGGCTGGCAACGGAGCGGTTGGTGACTACGGCGTCGCCCTTATCGGACTGCAGGGCGCTGAAGCACTCGGTGGCGTCCTTGTAGGGGACGATCTTGGCCTTGGGGAAGTTCTCCTGGGCAAAGGCCTCGGCGGTCGAGCCAGACTGGACGATGATGGTAGCGTCGGCGTTGTTGAGCTTCTCGCTGTAGTTGTCGGCCGTGATGTCGGTGTTATCGACCTTGGTCACGATAGCCTGATCGTCCATGTAGTAGGAATCAGAGAAAGTGACTTCCTTCTCACGCTCGGGCGTGTCGGTGATAGCCGCGATGGAAACGTCATACTTGGCGCCCGAAGCGACGCCCGGAACCAGCGTGTCAAAGTCATTGTTGACGTACTCGACATCCAGACCCAGCTTGTCACCGATAGCCTTGATGAGCTCAAGGTCAAAGCCCTGGTAGTCGCCGTTGTCATCCTTGTACTCAAACGGCGCGTACTCGGCAGAGGTGCCGACGGTCAGCGTGCCGTCCTTGACGAGCGCGTACTCCTTGGAGCCGTCGACCTTCTCGACCTTAGCGTCGTCAGAGCTGCTGGAACCGGCATCAGAACCAGAGGTGGCGTTGGACGAACCGCAGCCCGTCAGAGCAAGGGCGAGTGCCATAGCACCCGTGGCGGCAAATGCGCCAAGCTTCTTCAGCTTCATAATCAGTCTCCTTCCGGTGACCTCGTTTGATTCAGAGGTCTGCAAAAACTGTTGGCTATTATGCACCCGGAATTACGAATCTGCAATGAGAAAACTGATTGAAACAAACCCATAACGTGAATGGAATACTCTACTTTGTGACAGTCATTACTGCTGCAATGACCTTAATAGTCTAATTTCAGCTGCATAACCTGCAAGTTCGTTCGGAGTCTCCAAAATAAACGGAAGCGAACGCAAGTGGCCATTCGATACAATATTCTGCATAACCTGCATACCGCCACCAAATTCCTCGCTGCCAAGGTATCCCTTGCCGATGCACTCGTGACGATCTTTATGGGCGCCACAAGGGTTCTTCGAATCGTTGATGTGTACGGCGTGCAAGCGATCGATACCCACCACGCGGTCGAACTCGTCGAGTACGCCGTCCAGATCATGGATGATGTCGTAGCCGGCATCGCTCACATGGCAGGTGTCCAAACAAACGCCCAGCTTATCGGACAGCTCTGGGCACTTGGCGGCAACGCCCTCGATAATGCACGCCAGTTCCTCAAAGCTGCGGCCCACCTCGGTACCCTTGCCGGCCATGGTCTCGAGCAACACCGTCGTCTGCTGGCCCTCAAACATCACCTGGCACAGGGTGTCGACAATCATCTGAATGCCGGCGTCGGAGCCCTGCCCCACATGCGCACCGGGATGGAAGTTGTAGTAGTTGCCGGGCAGCGCCTCCATGCGCCGCAGGTCCTCTGCCATGGCCTCCAGGGCAAACTCGCGCGCCCGCTCTTTGGTTGAGCAGGGGTTATAGGTATACGGGGCATGAGCCACGAGCGGTCCAAAGTCGTTTTGCGCCATAAGCTCGCGCAGGGCCGCCACGTCATCCATGTCAAGGTCTTTTGCCTTGCCACCGCGCGGGTTGCGCGTAAAGAACGCAAAGGTATTGGCGCCAATGGACAACGCTGTCTCCCCCATTGCCCGATAGCCCTTCGTCGTCGAAAGATGGCACCCGATCGTCAGCATCTCCAACTCCCCCTCATCAGTTGCGGTGAAATACGGTCTATTGGTGCCCTATTTTGGCGCAAACAGACCATATTCCACCGCAAGTTATAAAAGGGGCATCAGGGGCAAAGGCCTCCAAGGCATTCCAGGCGCTGGTGCCATGCCCCCACGCCCTAAAGTTTCAAGCGAATCGCGTCGATGATGTGCGCACAGCGCTGCGTGGCGGCAAGGGGCATGATGGGGCTTTCGAGTTTCCCCGCCTGAATGAGCTGCGTCGCATGCGACGCCTCACCGTAAAAATCATCGACTTCAAATGGTGCATCGATTTCGAGTACTCGACCGTCGGAATACTTCACATGAGCGAGCTCGGGGCGATGGAGCCGCTCGATTTCCAACGAGCCCCGCTCACAGGCAATCGTTAAGCGGCTTTCATATGTTGCTTCGCCGTCGCACACCATATGAATGGGTATACCGCCGACGCTCATATGGATCTCGTCGGCCCAATCGACGCGACCGCCCGATACGTCACGCCAGCGAACTTCACGGGACGAAACCTCGCAAGCGCCCGCGAGCAAATCCTCAAACCAACCGACCGCATAGCAGCCCATGTCATATAGACAGCCGCCCTGCAACGGATCAAGCAGATAGCCCGAAGGAGACTCGCCGTAATCGAGCTTTTGCACGCTTTCAATCGAGACAATACGGCCAAGCTCACCCGACGCAAACAAGTCCTTCACGCGAGTGCGCATCGGGCAAAACCGATTCTTCATTGCCTCCATAAACAGCACGCCGCGCTCGCGAGAGGTGGAGGCAATCGAGAGAGCCTCTTCCTCACTCAAAACGGCCGGCTTTTCGCACAGCACGGCCTTTCCGGCACGCAGCGCGCAACAGGCCCAACGCGTATGCATGCCATGCGGAAGAGCCAAGTAGATTGCGTCGACATCGGGGTCGGCAATCAGCGCGTCATAAGCCGCATCGCCGTTATCGTCGACCGAGGCATGGCCATGCGCAGCATCGATCGAAAACGCTCGGCAAAATTCCTCGACATGTGCAGGAGTGCGGCCGGCCGCAGCCACCAGCCGTGCCCCGTCGACCTTCTTGAGCGACGAAGCAAATCGATGAGAAATGTGCCCAGCGCCCAAAATGCCCCAACGGACCTCACGCGAATCATCACATGAATCCCAATGGCCCACGACAGCCCCTTTCAGTTGCGGTGGAATAGTCCCTGTTTAAGCCCTATTCTGCCGCAAACAGGAACTATTCCACCGCAAGTTATAAAAGGGTCACGAGGAGCGCGTTTTGCCGAAGGCCTTAAGCACTGCCGTTACGGGGCCCGGCTGGAAGCGTCGGCGCACGTCATCGAGACGCTCGGGGATATCGATATGCTGCGGGCAGTGGCGCGCGCATTTGCCGCACTTGACGCAATTGCTCACCAGCTTGGGCTCGCTCGTGCGCACCGCACTCGCCGTAAAGTATTGCGACAGCCCCGTAAACCAGCTGTGCGCATAGCTCGCGTTGTAGGCGGCAAAGCAGCCGGGAATGTTGATACCCCTGGGACATGGCATGCAGTAGCCGCATCCCGTGCAGGGCACGCGATTCGATTTTTCAAACTCATCCAGCACGTGCGCGATCGTGTCGAGCTGGTTGGCAGTCATCGAATTCGGCAACGCGAGGTCTGCCAGTGACGAATTCTCATCCACCTGCGCGGTATCGGTCATACCAGAAAGCAACATGGTCACCTGGGGATGATTCCACACCCACGAGAGCCCCCAAGCGGCAGGCGTATGCAAATGCCGGTCGCATGCACCGTCGAGAACAGCGCGCGCCCGCGGAGGCAATTTGCCTGCCAAGCGTCCGCCCAAAAGCGGCTCCATCACAAACACCGCGAGGCCTCGCTCGGCGGCGGCCATGAGCCCCGCTGTTCCCGCCTGATATCGCTCTCCAGCGTAATTGTACTGGATCTGGCAAAAGTCCCACTCATACGCATCGAGCATCGTGAGGAAGTCCGCTGCGCTGCCGTGGTACGAAAAACCGATCTGGCGAATGCGCCCCACCGCCTTTTGACGAGCGATCCAGTCCTCAATGCCCAACGCCACCACACGTTCCCACTGGGCGGGCGAGGTGATGTTGTGCATGAGATAGTAGTCGATATGGTCGGTCCGCAGGCGGCGCAGCTGCTCGTCAAAATAGTGGTCGAAATCCTCCGCGCATTTGCACGAAGCGTGCGGCAGCTTGGTCGCGAGCAAAACCCGGTCGCGCAGACCCAGGCGCTCAAGCGAAGCGCCCACACAAGCTTCGTTGCCGGGATAGAGATAGGCCGTATCCAGGTAGTTAATCCCCTGCTCCACGGCACGGGAAATGATGGCATCTGCCGTCTTCGCATCGGGGTGTCCCGGCGTACCGGGAAACCTCATGCACCCCAGCCCCAACGCCGAGATGCGGTTGCCGCTTTTGGGGTCAACGCGATATTGCACGGCCCCTCCTCTCCCCTCGAAGCCCTAATGAGGCGAAACACAACGGCCACGCCATCGAAACACATTGGAATCGCAATCGAGAACGTATCGTAACGTAGTAGAAATCGAGCCGTCACGGCGCCGCTTTAACATCAGCAAAAAGCCCGATGAAAGGAGCCGGGCATGACCGCCTACCCCTACCCCGGCGAGCAATACATCCTCTCGGTCGACCGCTATCAGATCGAGGTCATGGACCATCTGGACGAGCTTCCCGCCACGGGTGCCGTCATCTTCTGCACCTTCCCCAAGGTGCGCGATGGCGTTGGATATCCCGCACGCGTTTTTGCCATCTGCCCCGCGGCATAAGTTCCCATGCGTTTGTTCTTCTAAATTCAGCCTCCGGTGCACGCTACATGCTCCGGCGGCATACAATCCATCAGGCGCCCCGCACGCGGGCGCCTTTTTGTGAGGAGATGATTCACATGCAGATCAACAAGGTCACCTTTATCGGCAAGGGCGGCGTCGGCCTGCTCTACGGCAGCATGATTGCCAAGGCCCTCGGCAATGACGCCGTCGAATACGTCATGGATGACGCTCGTTTTGAGCGTCATGCGAACGACGCGCTCACCGTCAACGGCGAACCCTGCGATCTCACGTCCGTCCGTGCCAGCGAGGCGACACCCGCCGATCTGGTCATCCTGACGGTCAAGACCACCGGTCTCGACCAAGCACTCAAGACTATGGAGCGCGTCGTAGGACCCAACACGCTCATCGCCTCGCTGTGCAACGGCATTACGAGCGAGCAAAAGATTGCCGAACGCTTTGGCTGGGAGCATACCGTTCTTGGTATCTGCCAGGGCATGGACGCCGTGTTCCTCAACGGAGAGCTCACCTTTACCAATGCGGGCGAGATTCGCTTTGGCGCGGCAGCGGGCACCAAGCCCGCAACCGTTACCGCCATCGACGAGCTCTATACGCGCTGCGGCATCGCCCATACCGTCGAGAGCGACATTGCGCACCGCATGTGGGCCAAACTCATGCTCAACGACGGCATCAACCAGACCTGCATGGCCTACGGCGGGACCTACGGAAGCGCCACGGAGCCGGGCTCCGAGCAGCGCCGCTGTTTTGTCTCCGCCATGCGCGAGACGCTTGCGGTTGCCAACGCCGAGGGCGTTGAGCTGACCGAGGCAGACCTGACGCAAATGGTGCACCTCATCGAGGGAATCGACCCCGCCGGTATGCCCTCGATGGCGCAGGACCGCATCGCA
>CAJMRE010000050.1 GCA_905215755.1 uncultured bacterium | reverse complement strand
CACGTAGGCCGCGCGACATTCTACGGCCTCTTTAAGAGCAAAGACGACCTACTATCCGAGCTCGTGAGCGACATCTGCACCCACGCCCTCGACGACGATGGCACACCGCTCGACGACCCACTCGTGCAGGTCGAGCATATTCTCAACAATCTCTGGGAGCGTCGCCAGGGCGTCCGGGCCCTCGTAGCCGGCGCCGGCTCACGCGTCTTCGCCGACTGCCTACGCAAGACCATCATGTCACGAGCAGCCGAAACCGTCCCCACCGACCCAAACGGCCCCGCCGCCACCATGGACCGAAGCTTCCTACTACACCACATAGCCTCAAGCTTCGTAGGAATGGTCCAATGGTGGGCCTGGCACAACTTCCAAGCCCCAAAAGAGGACGTAGCCAAAGACTACCTCTCAGCCATAAAACCCCTCTTCAACTAAGTAAGAAGCTCATCCCAAAGCATCGCCCCAACCCAGGCCGCCACGCATCCCAAAGTGTCACTCGCACCTCAAAGCGCCTAACAACAAAGTGCCCACCACATCCAAATTCAGATATTATATGTTGGTTGCTTGTTCGAACACAACTGGATTCCCGCAGGGTCCGGCATAGGTTAACTTTTCGCCGCACTCCGCAGGACGCAAGAAGCTCCCGCCGCACGAAGTGCGCAGCGAGAGCTTCTTGCATGTCCGAGGACGCGGCGAAAAGTTAACCTATGCCGGACCCGGGCGTTATATCAATTGTCTTGGACTAGAACATGCCCAAGAAACCGTGCACAAACAGCGCGGCCAGAGCGGCACCGATAAACGGTGCGATGCCAGGAACGAGCAGGCCGTACTTCCAGTTGTTGTCAGCCTTGTTCTTAATCGGCAGCACCTGATAGGCCATGCGAGGACCAAGGTCACGAGCCTGGTTCATGGCGAAGCCGGTGATGCCGCCCATGCCCATGCCAACAGCCCAAACGATCAGACCGACGCAGATGGCGAGCATCAAAACGTTCTCGCCGGCGCGGCTAGCGGCAGCAAGGATGGCGCTGATGAACACAAAGGTGCAGATGGCCTCGCAGAAGAAGTTGCGAGCATAGTTCGTGCCCTCGGTAGTAGGGTTGGTCGAGAAGATGTTGCGCTGGGCAATAGGGTCGACGACGCCCTCGGAAGCCTTGAACTCATCGGCATACATCAACCACGCGATCACGGCACCCGCAAAGCCGCCGAGCATATCGGCAATCATGAAGGGGATGCAGCTGCTCCACGGCACCAGGCCTACGATGCACTGGGCAAGCACCATGGCGGGGTTCATGCACACGGCGCCGCCAAAGACAAACAGGCAGACCGAGATGCCAAAAGACCAGGTGGTGATGGCAAACATGTGACCGGAGCCCTGATACTTGGTGCCCTTGAGCACGGTATCGCAGTGCACGCCCACGCCAAAGATGATCATGAGGGCCGTTGCGCCGAATTCGCAGAGGAGTTTGGTAAGCATAAAACCTTATCTTTCTTGTCGGTTATAAACGATTCGTTTAGGCCGCGTACTAGTGCTGAGCGACGACAACGCCCAGGCCATCGGGAATGACGGCCACCTTGGCATCGGCACCCTTCATCTCAAAGGCGAGCTTGAGCGCCTCATCGAGGGTGTTGACCGGCGTCATGTGCATATCCTTGATCATCTGGTGATCGCACAGGTCGGTGACCATGATCACAGGGTGATGCGCCAGGATGCGGGCAAAGATCTGGCTCGTCCACTGGTCGGGCAGGGTCTCGTCCTTAGGACGGTCGATGCAGGCACGCTCAAACTCCGCCGGATCGTTGTCGGCGATGTTGTGATAGAAGCCCTCGCCACCGTGGCCGTCGGCACAACCGGCGACGTCGATGATCACGCCGCCCTCGGGAAGCGTGGCCTCGGCAGAGCACATGCCCTTCACGGCCTGATAGATGTTCTGGTCGAGCGGGTAGCCGCCGTTGGTGGTGATGGCGATCTCGCACTCGACGGGCTCAACGCCGGCAAGGCTCTTCACGAACTCGCAGCCAGCCTCGTGTGCCTTATGGATGTCGCCTGCAAAGGAGCCGATAACCTCATGCTTGCCGTTGAGCACCACGTTGAGCACAAAGGCAAGGTGAGCCATCTCGGCAGCGGCAAACATGTCCTCGCTCACGTGGTTGTGGCACAGGTTGCCGGCACGCGAATGGGAATCGTTCACAAACTGACCGTTGTGGTTGTACATGATGGTCTTGTAGCTGGCGATGCCAGGCAAGACGGACTTGCGGCTACCAGAGAAACCGGCAAAGAAGTGCGGCTCAATAAAGCCCTCGGCAAGCAGCAGATCGCAATCGGCGGCAATCTTGTTGATGATGCACTCGCCACCAGAAGGCAGGGTGCCGATCTTTTTCATCATGCTGTCGTCAGTCGCGACGTGCATAACGATTTCCTCGTTGGCAACGATCTCCTCGCCGTACTTGTTGACGAGTTCCTCATGCGTCGACGGACGATGCATACCCGTAGCAACCAAAATGCGCACGCGAGCCTCGGGCGCAGCGGAATGGATGTGATGCAGCAGAATAGGCATCGTCACACGCGAGGGAACGGGACGCGTATGATCGGAGCTAATAATGACAATATCCTTCTTGCCAGCACAAAGCTCCTCGAGCGACGGCGAGCCATAAGGGTTGGCAAGCGACTCCTCTACCAGCTCTTCCTGCGATTTCGTGGTCTTAAACTCGTTTTGATGACCTTCCATCACACCCGCGAAGTTCTTATCCTCGAGCTCCAGATGCAACGTCTTGTGGTCAAACGGCAGTTCACATTCAAACAATGACGAGCGCCCTCTTCCTTTTCAACTGACACACTAGATAAACCGTTGGAAGGATACGCCGCTCACCGAAAAACACCACCGTCCACCGACTCATTAACACAACGTTCATATTTGACCCACAACAAAACGGCCACGATCCCAAACGGGACCGCAGCCGCCTGTCAAAGACACTATAGACAGGATGATTTACGCAGCGCCGAGGCAAACATCTAGTCCGAGACGTACGCACGTAAGCCATTTTGCATAAATTCGTTAATTAATTGCATAAGATGGCGCATGGATTTCTGGCCATAACTGGGTAGTACCCTCCGGAGCGTGCATTTTTGCGAGTATTCAGCATCGCGGGATAAGATTTTGGTGCCAAAAATCTTTCAAAAGGTAGATAGTCCTCATGACTCGACCCATCTGGATAGCATGCGGCGAGAAACCAGCCATATATGATCGTCGCCAAAGCCCAATCGTCGTGCAAAAGCATCAACAAAGGCAGCGAAAGCCGGCTATGGCCTTATGCATCAATCTTTGGCTGCTGAAAACTCCGTTTTTTGCACGTCGCCCCAAGCACCACCCTCACCCAGCGGCTGATCCGCCGAAGACCGGACATCGCAGGGCCCGCCATTAGTTTACTTTTAGGCACACTCCGCAGGACGCAAGAAGCCCTCGCCGCACTCCACATTAAGCGCGAAGCGCGCCATTATCCCCTTCAGGCCCAATCCCTGAAGACCGAGGACGAAGGGGCCCGATGGGTTTCCCTCTGAATGCATTCCGCAGCACGAAGCCCCCTTATCCGCAGCTCCGAAGGAGCAGGATAAGGGGGCTTCAAGTGCGAGGACGCATTCAGAGGGAAACCCATCGGGCCCCGGTGAGAGCCACAGGGCTATCGATTACCCCGTGTTCTGCAATCCTGCCGAGACGCCGGTCACAGTCGAAAGAATCAGGCTCATGTACTCGGCCTTCTTCTCCTCGGCCATCTCGTCCTGGTTCATACGCACCTCGCGAAGGGCGCGGACCTGGGCGATGGACAGGGCGTCGACGTAGGGGTTGCGCACGCGGACGGCGCAACCGAGCACGCGGCGACGCTGCAGCGGCCACTCATCACCGACGATGGCAAGGACCCACTTACGCGTGAGCTGCATCTCGGTGAAGACCTTCTCGGACAGATCCTGGCGATCGCCCAGGTGCAGATACATCTTGGCGATGCGCTGGTCGGTCTTGGCGATCGACATCTCGATGTTGTCGATAAAGGTGCGGAAGAACGGCCACTCCTGGTAGGCAGCCTTGAGCTGGTCAAGATCGCCAAGCTGCTCGCAGGCGGTGCCCAGACCGTACCAAGCGGCCAGGTTAATGCGCGCCTGGCTCCAGCTGAAGATCCACGGGATGGTACGCAGGTCGTCGAGCGACTTGGCACCCAAGCCGCGCTTGGCGGGACGCGAGCCGATCGGCAGCAGACCGACCTCGGTCAGCGGCGTCACGGTCGAGAACCATGGCGTAAAGTCCTCGGTGTTCAGCAGGTCCAGATAGCGCTCGTGGCTTGCGGTGTTGAGCTTCTCGGCCATATCCCAGAACTTCTGCGTGGTCTCGGTGTTGGTCTTCTCGACACTCGGGGCCGACTGCAAAAGCGTTGCGGCAGCAACGGACTCAACATGGCGCTGAGCCAGCGTGCGGTTACCGTAACGGGCAAAGATGACCTCGCCCTGCTCGGTAAGCTTAAAGAAGCAGTTGACCGAACCCTTGGGCTGCGCCAGCACGGCCTTGTTGGCCGGGCCGCCGCCACGGCCCACGGCACCGCCGCGACCGTGCATGAGCACCAGGTCGATATCGTTCTTCTCTGCCCACTTGGCGATGCGCTCCTGCGCGGAGTGCAGCGCGAGCATGGCCGTGGTAGGACCGGCATCCTTGGAAGAGTCGGAATAGCCCAGCATGACCTCCATGCGGCGGTTGGTCTGGGCAAGGCGCTTTTGCACCACGGGCAGCGTAAGCATCTGATCGAGCACGTCGACGCAGCCCTCGAGGTCCTCGAGCTGCTCGAACAACGGGATCACGTCGAGCTCGGGGACATCCTCCTCGTGTGCAAAGGACAGGTGCGCCAGCTCAAAGACGTCGGCCACATGCTGAGCGCTCTTGGTAAACGAGATGATGTAGCGGTGCGCCATCTTCTTGCCGTAGCGCTTTTGGATGGAGCCGATAGCGCGGAAGGTATCGATGACCTCGCGCGTCATGGGCTGCAGGTCGCCATGGATACCGTTCTCGTGGATATCCTTAAGGGCGCGGGCATGCACCACGGAGTGCTGACGGAACTCCATCTCGACCATATGGAAGCCGAAGGACTCGACCTGCCAGATGATGGTCTGGACCGGGCCGTAGGCAGCACGGACGGCACCGCAGGCGGCCAGCGAGCGCTGGACGACGCGCAGGTCCTCCAGGAACTCATCGGCGCTGTGGTACATGGTGTCGGTGATACGACGGACGGTGGCGTTCAGGCGGTCGGCCATGACGAGCATGACGGCGCGATGCGGCTCGTGCTCGGAGATCAGCTCGGCGCGGGCCGTGTAACGAGGGCTCATCTCGACCTGATGGTTCCACAGGTTAATGAGCTCGGCCGACGGCTTGCTGTAGGTAGCCTCGAGCGTGAGGTTGCGGCCGATGTGGCGGCACTTGTCCTCGAGCTTGAGCACCATGTGCGTAAAGTACTTGGCGGCGACCTCACGGCTCACCTTGGCGGTGACGTTGGGGTTACCGTCGCGGTCGGAACCGATCCAGCTGCCGGGATGGAAGAACGCCGGGCACAGCGGCGGCACAGTACCGGCCTTGTCGCCCAGCACCCAATCGTCAAAACGACGATAGATAACGGGGATAACGTCGAACAGCGTGTTATCGAAGATGTCGATGATGGTATCGGCTTCCTCGACCGGCGTGGGCTTCTTGAGCGCGATGGGGCTCGTACGCACCAGGGCGTCGATCTCCTGCAGCATATGGCGCTCGTTCTCCACCAGGTCGGAGCCGCCCAGACGCGGACGCTCCTCCAGCAGGTTGGAGATACGGCGGATCTTGCCCTCGACGGCCTTACGACGGGCCTCGGTGGGATGTGCGGTAAAGACAGGGTGGAACTCGAGCTTGTCGAGCAGCTCGTTGGCACCCTCGACACCCAGCTCATTCACCAGCTGGTGATAGGCAACGGTAAGCTCGTTGGCAGGATCGACCTCGGTATCGGTCGACGCACCGGCCTCGCGCTCGCGCAGCTGCGCCACACGGTAGTTCTCCTCCGACAGGTTTGCCAGATGGAAAAAGCTCGTAAAGGCGCGAACGATGACCTGCTGCTTATCGAGCGGCAGGCTGTCGATCAAATCGACGACCTCACGAAATGCCACGGCAGTGGGCTCGTCGGCGGTGGGCACGCCCTGCTCGTCGACGGCTTCGTCGGCAGCGCAGGTACCGGGGTTGCCGGCATTGACCACAATCTCGGCTGTCAAAATCTTGTCGAACAGGTCCGCGATCTCGGGATCATACTCGCTAAGCACACGGCGCTCCAGGCGCAAGAACAGCGCCAGATTGTCGCGCAGCTCCTCGGGGATCTCGATCTCGGCGAGACGCTCCCTGGACTCGGCATTCGAGCCGATTCGGTTAACGAGGCGGTTGACCACGGCAGCGACGCGCGCCGCGGCTTCGGGTACAGACTGGTTGCTTAGGTTCTCAGCCACGTTTCCTCCCATTCCTCCTTCTATGCACGTAACATGCGGTATTCATTATAGGCGCTTGAGAAATACTTTCGACACTGATTGCGCTTTACCACACAAAAGTATTTTCTGCATTGCAAAGGTTTTTGCCCTAAATGGTCGTATTTCTCGGTGGGCGGCATACGTAAACGGGGGCATTCCGCATAAAAGCGAAACACCCCCGTAACAATCGCTCTCCATGAGCAGGGCACGTTAGCAGGCCCGAAGCTCAAAAAGATGCGCTACAGGCGCTCGCGAACCGCCTCGACGACGTTGTCCAGATCGGCGAGCACCTCGTCATGGCTCTGCATGTCGCGCACTTTGACCTTGCCGGCGGCAAGCTCGTCGCCACCCAGGACCAAGATGAGCTTGGCGCCTACCTTATCGGCTTGCTTAAACTGGGCCTTGAGCGAACGACCCTGATAGTCGGCCTCGGTCACGATACCTGCGGCGCGAAGCTCCTGCGTAATGGCAAAGACGTTCTGACGCAGCTCCTTGCCGGCGTTGGCGACATAGACGCACGGGGCCTCATCGGCACCCAAATCGCTGCCAAAGGCCTGCAGGGCCAGCAGGGCGCGCTCAAAACCGACAGCAAAGCCGACGCCCGCCGTGGGCTTGCCACCCTCGAGCTCGACCAGGCCATCGTAGCGGCCGCCGCCGCCGATGGAGCCGACGCCGGCGCCAGGGGCCTCGACCTCAAAGACAGTACGGGTGTAGTAGTCCAGGCCGCGCACCAAGGTGGGATCCTCGACATACTCGATACCGGCGGCATCCAGATAGCGCTTGACCTGCTCGTAGTGCTCGCGGCACTCATCGCACAGGTTGTCACCCATCAGCGGAGCCTCGGCCATGATCTCGCGGCAGTGGTCGTTCTTGCAGTCGAAGGCACGCAGCGGGTTGAGCTCGGCGCGCTCGCGGCACTCGTCACACATCTCGTCTGCGTGATCGAGGATGAACTGCTTGACCTGCTCGCGGTAAGCCGGACGGCACTGGGCGTCACCCATCGAGTTGATGAGCAGACGAAGCTTGGAAAGATCGAAGCCCAGGCGCTTGTAGAACTCCATGAGCATGATGATGCACTCGGCGTCTGCCGCCGGATCGGGAGCGCCGAGCCACTCGATGCCCACCTGGTGGAACTGGCGCAGGCGGCCCTTCTGGGGACGCTCGCCGCGGAACATGGCCTCGGCGTAGTAAGCCTTAAACGGCGTGGAGCCCTGGGGCACCAGATTGTTCTCGACGACGGCGCGCACCACGCCGGCCGTGCCCTCGGGGCGAAGTGCCAGGCGCTGCTTGGGCTTGAGTTTGGTGTCGGTGCCCTCGGTAAAGACGCGCTCCAGGTTGGCACCGCTGAACACGCGGAACATTTCCTTGCGCACGACGTCGGTCGACTGGCCGATACCGTGGACAAACACGTCAACCTGCTCGATCGCGGGCGTCTCGATGGGTTTAAAACCAAACGGCTCGAACACGCCGGCCGCAATCTGCTGCATCTTTTGCCAGGCGCGCATCTCGGCGCCGATAAGGTCGCGGGTTCCCTCCGCCTTCTGTGCCTGCATGGGCAAACACCTTTCTTTTGTATCGCGTCATAGGTAGTGGACATTATACGGCACAAAGCAGCAACGCGGCGGCGCGCCTGACCGAACGAGGGTATGGGGACTCGTTCGGCCAGACGCGCCGCCGCGGACGAAGCGGACAAGCGGCGATGCGCTTTGGCCTACCTACTCCCCCGCCACGCTCGCGCGCAGCTTGGCGGCGATGGGCTCGGATGCCAGCAGGAACACGAGCATGACCACGGAGCACGCCAGGCACACGATCCAGGTGCTCGCAAAGGAGCCCGAGACGGCAAAGAGCACATAGACCTGCCAAAGCTCACCCACAAAGCTCATGCCCGCGAGCACCGTCGAGGTGGCGATAACGGTAAGCGAGCCCAATACGCGGCCACTCACCTTATCGGCAACATGGCCGATAACGAGCGAACCCACGACACTCACCACGGTGGAGATGGCATTGGAGATGTTGTACTGCGCAAGGGAAATGCCCAGGTCGCTGACGATCAGCGGCTGGAACAGGCTCATGCAGTTGACGAAAATCGTGTAGCACGTGGCCATGATCACGAAGCCGGAGGTCA
This sequence comes from uncultured bacterium, assembly GCA_905215755.1. GTDB lineage: Bacteria > Actinomycetota > Coriobacteriia > Coriobacteriales > Coriobacteriaceae > Collinsella. The sequence continues at coordinate 2,800 of CAJMRE010000050.1, read as the reverse complement.
CAACGAGCCAGCCGGGGAAGAACTTACGCTGCTGGGACATACTGCTCCTTATTTAACAAACGAATAGCCGGCGCCGGGCGCCGGTAGTGCCCAAGATTGCCTTGAAAGACAAGGGCATAGGCCTTACGGCCATGCCCGCAGGCTTGAAAGGCAAGGTTGGGTGCTACCGGTGGTCGGCGATATAGCCCAAAGCGACGGCGGTATAGGCCGCGGCACCGAGGGGAAGCTCGGCATCGTTAAAACGTGCCTTGGGATGGTGCTGGGCAAAGTGTTCGTCCGTGTCGGTTACGGCCGCGCCCACGGTAAAGTACGCACTCGGAATCTCGCTCGAGATAAGCGCGAAGTCTTCACTCGCCATGGCATGGAAAAGCGGCAAGAAAGCCGCCTTGGGCAGCACTGCGCCCACGTAGCCAAGCGACGCCTGGGTCATATCGCTGTCGAGTACAAGCGGCGGAACATCCGAAAGCGTCTCGATGGTCGCCGGCGTACGATATGTTGCAGCAACGCCGTTAACGACCTCGGCGATGCGGGTCTTGAGGTGAGCCATGAGCTCAACATCAAAGCCGCGCAGCGTTCCCTCGAGCACGCAGGTGTCGGGGATGACGTTGGCCGCCAGGCCGCCAGCAAACTTACCGACGGTAAGTGCGACCTCCTTGGCCGCCGGCACTTCGCGAGCGATGAGCTCCTGAAGCGCCAGATGCACATGGACGCCGGCCGTGATGGGGTCGATGCAAATCTCGGGGCTCGAGCCATGGCCGCCCTTGCCCTGAAGCGTGATGCGAAAACCGTACACGCCCGAGAGCGCCGGGCTGCCGTAGAGCACCAGGCCAAGCGGCGACTGGCTGTTGACATGCATGGCAAAGGCCGCCTGAGGGCGCGGGTTCTGCAGCAGACCGTCGGCGATGGCGGCGCGGGCGCCCTCGAAGGTCTCCTCGCCCGGCTGGAACAGCAACTTCACCGTGGCGTTGGCCTCCACAAGCTCGGCCTCGCGGGCCTTGAGCAAACGGGCCGCACCGAGCAGGGCCGTCGCGTGCATATCGTGGCCGCAGGCATGCATGCAACCGTTGGTGGAAGCGAAAGGCTCGCCCGATTCCTCGGCAACGGGCAGCGCATCCATGTCGCCGCGCAGCATAACGACCGTACCGGCCTGTTCGTCCGCGCAGACGCCATTGCCCTGGGCCGCGGCGGCACCGGCGCCGACAAGGCCCACAACGCAGGAACCATCGACGAGCGTGGTATGGGGGATGTCCATCTCGTCCAGACGTGCCTGGATATAGGCAGACGTCTGCGGAAGATTGTTACCGAGCTCGGGCATCTGGTGTAGATCGTGTCGCCACGCAGCGAGCTCGTCTGCAAAAGCCTGAGCTTCTGCGACAAGACCGTCACCGATAGCGGTCTGCGCCGCTGCGGTAGCCTGAGGCGCTGGTTGCGGTTGAAAATCGGACAGAGCTGGTGCCATAGATGCCCTCCAGTAACGTTTTTGCAGCACGCACTTTGATAGCGTAAAGTGCAAGGCACAACTGTAAGGGCATGACATAAAAAATGCCGCCCTGGGAGGGCGGCGCAACAAGTTGTTTACAATTGCGGGTGTGATTTTCGGCGCAAGAAATCGAAATGCGTCTCGCTCAAGATAATCGACAGGAAGATGAGCGCGAAGCCGACGAGCAGACGCGAGGTGAGCGCCTCCCCCATCAACAGCACCGAAAACAACACACCCGAAGGCGACTCCATCGAAAGGAGCAGCGAGCCCGTCGAGGCCGGGACGTGCGCCAAGCCGACGTTTTGGATGAGCAGCGCCACACACGTGCAGCCCACCGAGAGAAAGGCCATTACGCCGATAAAGCTCGGCGTCCACACGGACAGAGGCGCCTGGGTCTCGAATAGCAGCGACGAGATCAGGCTCAGCACGCCGTTGCCCACAAACATCCAAAACGTGATGACGTTGATGTCCATCTTGCGGCCGTACTTGGCGGTCACCGCCATCTGGATGGCAAAGAAGATCGCACCGCCCAAGGTAATAGCATCGCCGGCATTGAACTCGACGCTATCGAGCGCCACCAAGCCAATGCCCGCCAGGCACAGCAACGCGGCGCCCAAGTTGTAACAGGTAAGCTTTTCGCCGCTTAGGACGTAGCTCGCAAACGGAACCAAGATACAGTACGTGCCCGTCAAAAACGCGCTTTTGCCTGCCGTGGTCTGTGCCAGGCCGATCGTCTGCAAACCGTAGGCACCCCACATGAGCGCGCCCATGCCAAGCCCGACGATCAGGTTGCGGGCATTGAAATGAGCGATGATGCGCTTATGGAAAATGGCAAACATAACCAGTGATGCCGGGAGAAAGCGAACGTAGACCAGCTCGAACACCGGAATGGTGTCGAGCGCGCCCTTCATAGTGGTAAAGGAGTAGCCCCAGATGACCGCCACCGAAAGTAGCAGAACTTTCCAGAACAGCGGCGAGCGTGCGCCGGCGCCGCGAGAGGCACCACCGGCACCCAGGTCTTCGCGGGCTACAGGGCTATCGGGCAAGTTTTCGATTTCGTTGGCAGCGTATTGGGCCATGGAACATCCTCACACTCAATCTGGGCGTGGTGTCCGCACGCGTATGGCTGCGTGCCGCCTCATGGTCAAATAAAAACGGGGCGCACCGGACCCCCGGCACGCCCCGCTACTGTAGCAACAATCAACGCTGCATCGCAATCCAGCCCACTAAAGTACCGACTTGAATAACCTCGATGTCCCGCCAACGTCAGACACTATGACCCAATCCAGGGGCACGGAAACGACAGGAGCCCCCGCTCGT
>CAJMRE010000049.1 GCA_905215755.1 uncultured bacterium | reverse complement strand
AACACAAAAGGAGGGGCCTCGTAAGGCCCCTCCTTAGGAAGGGGAATCGATTTATTCCACAGCCGTAGATTAATCCCAGCTTCTACTCCATCATGTCAAGGACAGACGGACGCAGCTCGCTCTCGGCAGCCTCGGGATCGGTCTCGCGCAGGCGGTTGATGTAGCGGTTGTACCACATCACGGCAAGGCCCAGGAAGACAACCACACCGCCAACGTTGTAGACCAGCGTCAGCCACAGCGGCTGATCGAGCGGAATGGTGCCGCAGATAAGCACGAAGCAGAAGACCACAAGCAGGAATGCAGCAATGACCAGGCCAAAGGTGCGCGAACCCATGCGGAAGCCACGGGGAGCAGCGTCGAAGTTCTTGCGCAACATAAAGTAGGCAAGCAGGATCAGCAGCGGCGGGAGCAGAGCGGTGGCAGCCGTCATGTTGGTGACGATCATGAGCAGGTCGTCGAGGTTACCGGAGCCCAGGGCCGGGATGATCAGGATGGGGACGACGATGGCGAACTGCAGCCAGGCAGCGCGGGCGGGAATGCCGTGCTCGTTGAGCTCGACGATCTTGCTACCAAAGACACCCTTGGGGATCTCGGTGAAGAAAACCTTGATGGGAGCGGAGGTCCACATCATGAGGGAGCCCAGCGTGGCGGCGAGAAGGATCAGGCCGATGGCGCGCGTAGACACTTCCATGGGAATGCCAAAGTGGGCAAAGACAGCGCCGAATACGTCGAAGATACCGGTGGAGATGGCAACGCCGCCCTCGGGGATGAACAGGTTAACCAGCAGCGAAGCGCCTGCATACAGAAGGCCGATGGTCAGACCGGCGATAACGACGGTGCGCACGAAGGCCTTGACGCCGCCCTTGAGGTCGTTAAGGAACACGCCGACAGACTCAGCGCCGCCAACGCCCTGGATGATCCAGGCAAGCGTACCGAAGAAGCCCCACGCAGTTGCGAAGTTGCTCATGTCGGGAGCCATGTTAGCGGGAGTAGGAGCCGTAGCGAACTCAACGCCGCCAAAGGCAGCAGCCAGGGACAGCAGGATGAACACGGCGGTCAGGCCGAGAGCCGCGGTCGAACCGAAGGAGGAAATGGAGCCGATCCACTTAGCGCCCTTGGTCGAAACCCACGTGGCGATAGCAAAGACAACGATCTCGATAATGGTGATCCACAGCTGCGAAAGCTCGGCGTTGGCACCAAAGAACACGTAGCTCGCGTAGATGATGACGTTGGGCAGGACGGACGCAAAGAAGAACAGGTTAACAAACCAGTAGCTAAATGCCGTCAGGAACGCCCAGCGACCACCCATCGAGGTCTTAACCCATGCGTACACGCCAGACTCGGAGTCCTTGTTGAGGCCGACGAACTCGGCGGTAACCAGGGTATAGGGGACAAAGTACAAAAGCGTGGCGAAGAAGAACGACGGCGCAGCTGCCAAGCCGATGGCCGCGTTGTTGTTGATGATGTTCTTGATACCGAACACGGCGGCGACCGTCATGCCCAGCAGAGCGAACGAACCAATCGTTCCTCGTTTTTCAGAGCTCATAAGCCCTCCCAATCATCTGTTAAATGTCATCTAAAACCGTCCGAGCTGCAAGTGCAAACACGGACGGCGCACCTGCTAAGGGGAATGGGGAAAAGGGAGTCAACAAAGCCATCCCCCTTAACGGCGCGAAGCAAACGTCCAGGCGGACGAATACTACTTGTTGGGGAAGGAATAACCTTCGACTGTCACGTGCAGTACCACGACGCGGGGATCCGCGGCATCGGCCACGACACGGTAGGCCTCGTCAATTTCGACGACGGCAACGCCGCCGGCGGGAATCGTCACGGTCTCCCCCGTACCCTCAAAGCGCTCGCGATCATCGATATCGCTGTAGGCGCGCGTACAGGTAAGATCGGCCTTGGAAGCCACCTCAACGGTCAGATTGCCGTCGAGCGGGGCGAGCACGGCATGGTAGCGACGGTGACCGACCAGATCGGCAGTAGCCGCCTCGTGGGCGTTCACCCACCAATACACCAGCGAGTCGCCGATAGAGTACGCCACATCGTGCTGCAGTTCAGAAACGCCGTCGAGTGCCTGACCGGTACGCATCCACTTCTTGACGGACTTCATCTGGGCGTCGAAATCGGCACGCGAGTTAAAGATATGCATGACTTATGCCTCCTTAATGGGTGCCAGCGCCTGAGCCAGATCGGCAGACGTCAGCGGTCGCAGGGACACCTCAAAGCTGAAGCTCTCAAAACGGGTGCGATAGGAATCGAGCACCTCGGAACCCCAAGAGTTCGAACCAAGGCCGAGCAGCTGGTCGTTGATGTTGACCGTAACCGTGTCGCCCTTGACAAGGTCGTAGACGTGCTTGGCGTTATCGATGGCCTCGCAGCTATAGGGCCATGCCGAGAACGAGAACGGATTGGAGGCAGCGTCAGCCGGACGCGTCACCAGCACGCCGTCACCGTGGCTAGAGCGCAGGGCAACCCAGCGGGTACCCTCGCGGTTGGCACAATCCTGGGGCATGACATACGGCGTGAACATGTCGTCGACCGTAGTGCGGTAATGACCGACCGGGTTGGCGCGCAGCGAGTCCGGATAGTTCTCGCCCGGGCCGTGGCCATACCACTCGACGGCACGATCGCAACCGGGGACCTCAAAGGAGATGCCGATGCGCGGGATAATGTCCGAATAGTCGCCGTAGGGCTCGCCGGAAACCTTGAGGTCGACGCGACCGCTCGGAAGCACGGTGTAGACAAGCTCGACGCGCATGCCGAACGCGCGGACGGGAGGAGCAATACGTTGGCTCACGGTAACGACGACCGCATTGCCGTCCTGCTTCCAAAAAACCTTGCGGGTGGACGTCTGCATTACATCAATGAAGTTGTCCTTCCACAGGGAGTCGTACTCCTGGGCGTGGTTATCGACGAGCGGATGCCAAAAACCAACCTGGGGACCAGAGGCCATGACGTCACGGCCGGATGCCTTCCACTTGCTCACGGTGCCGTTTACCTTGCTGAAGGTCAGCTCGCCGTTGAGGGAGTGAATGCGAATCTCCTGCTCGGTCTCCTCGACCGTAAGCTCAGGACGAGCTGGGGCGGCGATGGCCGGCGCCGGATGGTTTGCGATGGCAAACTGGCTTGCACCCAGCTGGAACATCGGCTCGCACCAGACGTGAGCGGCCATGGTGTAGGCGCGCACGGTCAGCAGGGTCTCGCCTACCGCGGCCTCGCGAATCACCAGCGGAAGCTGGACGGACTCGCCGGGGGCAACCGCACCGGGCATGAGCGTCTTGCGGCAGACCACGTCGCCGTCCACCAGGGTCTCCGCCGACAGGCAAACATCCTCGAGGGTGGTAAACCAGCGCTTGTTGGTGACAGTCAGCTCGCCCGCCTCGGCGTCATAAGCCATGCGAACCGGGCAGATGACCTGGCCGTACTCGGTAAGGCCCGGGCTCGGCTGCTGCCAGGGGAACACCATGCCATCGATGCAGAAGTTGCTGTTGTTGGGGTAATCGCCGTTGTCGCCGCCATACATATCGTAGGCAATGCCGTCCTCGGTCACAGCAGCCAGACCGTGGTCGCACCATTCCCAGATAAACTGGCCTTGGATGCAATCCCAGCGATCGAAGACCTCCTGATACTCGGACAGGCCTCCGGGGCCGTTGCCCATGGAGTGACCGTACTCGCAGTTGATGCGCGGCTTGGGGAATGGATGCTCACCAAAGTCGTTCATCTGCGACACGCGGGAGTACATGGTGGAGATAACGTCGACGGTATCGGCGTTGCGATCCTCCTCGTAATGGACCGGACGACCATCGAGCTCGTGAGCCTTGGCGTACATCGCGCGGATGTTGCAGCCATAGCCGCTCTCGTTGCCCATCGACCACATAATGATGCAGGCGTGATTGCGCTCCTGCATCACCAGGCGCTCAATGCGGTCGACGTAGGCCGGCTCCCATGCCGGGTCGTCGGTGACCAGGGCGATATTGCCGATATTCTCGAAGCCGTGGCTCTCCATATCGGTCTCGGCGACCAGCATGATGCCATACTCGTCGCACAGCTCGTAAAAGCGCGGGTCGTTGGCGTAGTGGGACGTGCGCACCGCGTTGATGTTGCGCTGCTTCATGAGCTCCAGGTCGCGGCGCATGCGATCGAGGCCCACGGCGCGGCCCTTGTGATCGTCGTGATCGTGGCGGTTGACGCCATGCATCTTAAAGTAAGTGCCGTTGAGGTAGATATGATTGCCCTCGACCGTCACCTCGGCAAGACCCTGGCGATGCGGGACGTACTCGCTGACCTGGTCACCGTCGTAGACCTCAAACGTAAGGTCGTAGAGGAAGGGGTCCTCGGGATTCCAGAAGTGGGCATCGGTCACGCCGCACTCGGCATGGCCGTCGACGCACTCGCCCGTAGCCACCACGTTCTCGCCATCGCTGAGCGTAAACACAACGCGGGAAGAGCCCTCGGCAACCGTATCGAGCGTGATCAGAGCGGCATCGCCCTCGCGGTGCGTGCGGAACCTAAAGTCGACCAGGTGCGCGGCGGGACGCTGCATAAGGTACACATCGCGGAAGATGCCCGAGGCCCACCACATGTCCTGATCCTCGATGTAGCTGCCATCGCTGTACTGCAGGACCTTGACCGCAAACAGGTTGTCGCCCTCGACGAGCGCGTCGGTCACGTCGAACTCGGCAGACAGGCGCGAACCCTTGGTCATGCCGATATACTGACCGTTGACGTACAGCTCGCCATAGCTCTCGATGCCGTCGAAGCGAATGATCTCGCGAGCGCCGGCAGGAACGGCGGGAAGGTTGACGATGCGCTGGTAGACGCCCGTGGGGTCGTCGGAGGGAACGAACGGCTGATCAACCGGGAACGGGAAACCCTCGTCGGTGTAGGCAAGGTTGCCATAGCCGTCCACCTGCCACAGGTGCGGAACCTCCACGTGATCCCACTCGGGCTTGTACGTGGAGAGTTCCTCGTTGGAGACGGCAGCGGGGCCCTCAAAGAGGCGGAACTGCCACGAGCCGGACAGCTGGACAAACCCGCGCGACAGCTCGCGGCTGTACGTTGCAGCGAGATCGGCGGTCTCGTAACCCATAAAGTACGCATGGGGTGCCAGGCGGTTCCTGTGGGTGAGCGCTTGGTTTTCCCAATCGTTAATGGCGTCCATGGTGATGCTCCTTCATCATCGTAGTGATTCTTGTGCAACCGGTTGTCCTTATCTTACGGGCGATGTAAAAAACTGTGCAACCGGTTGTCCGCTGAACGGTCGATTTGGCAGGGTTAACGGTGCAACCGGTTGTACAATCGCAACACTTATGTCACCCTGAATATCGAAACTCAGCACAAGACATCGTTCTTAAGCCCGTAGGCAACCTCCACGCCCGCTGATATCTCACCCACACGAGACGTATTCGATTTCGGCTTGGTTGCAAAACGACACCGGTCACCGGATATCATGAACGCTGTTCAGGCGCACTATAGTAAGCTGTATCCGCACTAGCCCGTATCAGTGACAACATCGACCGCATTTTCCAGGAGACGCCATGACACAACCAGTTCGCACCGCACCTACGCTTGCCGAGGTTGCCGCAGCTGCCGGCGTGTCGCGCTCCACGGCATCGCGCGCCCTCAACGATTCGCCCCGCATTAGCGAGGAAACCAAAAAGCGCGTCCGCGCGGCGGCCAAGGAAGTCAATTTTGTCCCCAACGCTCGTGGCCGAGCGCTCGCTGTCGGGCGCACGGAAATCATCGCCGTGCTCGTGACCGAGCCCCTGAGTGAACTCTTCAGCGACCCCACCTATAGCGAGTTTTTGAGCGGCATTACCGAGGAACTGTCGGAGTCGTCCTATCTGCCCGTTATCTTGCAGGCGTCTTCTACGCATGAGCGCAACCGTGCACGCGAGCACTTTGAGCGCCGCTCGTTCGACGCCGTGATCGACGTCTCCCCCTACAAGGGCAGCGAGCTGCTCGAGGTGCTGCGCGAGCTGGGCGTACCCACCGTGTTGTGCGGCCAGCTCGAGGGCCACCCCTATCGCGATGTGTTCTCGACAGTCTACTCCGACGACGAAGAGGGCGGACGCTTTGCGGCACTCGCCATAAAGGATCGCGGGCGCAAAGATATCGTCGCCGTGTTGGGACCGCAAGACAACCCCGCTGTTGCCGACCGCCTGCGCGGCTACCGCGCCGTCTTGGGCGAAGACCTCCCAGACGCAAACGTTATCTATACCGGCTGGAACAGCGGAGACGGCTATCAGGCCATGCACCAGATTCTCGCGCGCGAGATCGCTTTCGATGGCGTGCTCTGCGGATCGGACCGTATCGCGGCTGGCGTCATCACCGCACTCAACGAGGCAGGCCTATCCGTTCCGGCGGACGTTTCTGTCGTCGGCTTCGACGATCACGAGATTGCGACGCGCTGCGTCCCCGCGCTCACGACCGTCCGCCAGCCCCTGCGCGAAGAAGGCCACATGGCTGCCAACATTGCGCTCGACATGATCAAGGGTGCCGAGCCCACCACCTCCGTGATGCACATGCAGCTGATCCAGAGAGACTCGCTATAAGAAATTGGGGCAGGCTTTCCGCCAGACAGTTGTTGCGGAAAGCCTGCCCCGTTTTGAGCGCTCATTCTGGGGCACAGTTTCCGTTAGACAGCTCAACCGGAAACTGTGCCCCATTATTTTGCCGAATTCTGGGTCGCGCTTTCCCAGAGGACCCCTTTGGGAAAGCGCGACCCATTCCGGACGCAGATTCCGGGATGCACTTTCCGCGACGCCCGGTCACCCTATGCCCTCACAACCTCGGCGTATAAAAAACGAGGGAAGGCACACGTCCTTCCCTCGTTGCAAGCAATATATAGCCGCTCGCCTACATCAGGCGCAGGCTGACGTCCTTGAGCTGGGCGCCGGAAACGGCACTCGGGGCGCCCGACATGAGGTCGGAGCCACTGGCCGTCTTGGGGAACGCCATGACGTCGCGGATGGAATCGGAGCCGGTGAGCAGCATGCACACGCGGTCCAGGCCCAGAGCAAAACCGCCCATCGGGGGTGCACCAAACTTGAGGGCCTCCATGAGGAAGCCAAACTGAGACTCGGCGCGCTCCTCGGTAAAGCCCAGGAGCTTGAGCATGGACATCTGCATCTCGGCGTTGTGGATACGCATGCCGCCGCCGCCGGCCTCAAAGCCGTCCATGACAAAGTCGTAGGTGCAAGAACCGGCTGCCAACGGGTCGGCCTCGATCTTGGCGATGTCGGTCTCGGTCGGCAGGGTGAAGGGCTGGTGCTCGGCAGCGTAGGCCTTGCGGTCCTCGTCCCAGTGGAACAGCGGGAAGTTAACGACCCACAGGAAGTCGTGGCCCTCGCGCTTGATCTCGAGCGCGTTGGCCATGTGCGAACGCATGCCGCCCAGGATCTCGTCGGAGAGCAGGCGCGGGCCGGCGGCGAACATCACGAGGTCGCCGGGCTCGACGTCCATGCGCTCGCGCAGAGCAGTCATCTCCTCGTCCGAGAAGAACTTGACGATGGGGCTGTTGATGGAGCCGTCCTCGCGGAAGGCGATCCAGGCCAGGCCCTTGGCGCCAAACGTGGAGGCCACGCCGGCGAGCTTATCGATCTTGGCACGTGCCCAGGCACCGGCGCCCTTGGCGTTGATGGCCTTGACGACGGAGCCCTCCTCGTTCGCGGCGGTCGCGAAGACCTTGAACTTGGAGTTGGCAAAGATGTCGGTCAGATCGACCAGGTGCATGCCGTAGCGAGTATCGGGCTTGTCGGAGCCATAGGTGTCCATGGCGTCCCAGTAGTTCATGCGACGCAGCGGCGTGGGCATCTCGACACCCATGCGACCGAAGGCATCGGCAAGAACCTCTTCGAGCGCGCTCATGACATCGTTCTGGTCCACGAAGGACATCTCGATATCGACCTGGGTGAACTCGGGCTGACGGTCGGCACGCAGGTCCTCGTCGCGGAAGCACTTGGCAACCTGGTAGTAGCGCTCGACGCCACCGACCATAAGCAGCTGCTTCAGGAGCTGCGGGGACTGCGGCAGGGCGTAGAAGTTGCCCGGCTGGATGCGGCTGGGAACGATGAAGTCGCGGGCGCCCTCGGGCGTGGACTTGAACAGGGAGGGCGTCTCGACCTCCATGAACTCACGGTTGTGCAGCGCCTCGCGAATGGCAAAGGTAAAGTCGGAGCGCAGCTTGAGGTTGGCCATCATCTCGGGACGACGGAGGTCCAGATAGCGATAGCGCAGACGGGTGTCCTCGCTGGTCTCGATGCCGTCCTCGATTTGGAACGGCGGGGTGACGGACGTGTTGAGCACCTCGGCGTGGTCGGTCAGGACCTCGATCTCGCCGGTCGCGAGCTTGGCATTGGTGGTCTCCTCGCCACGGGAGCGTACGACGCCGTGGATCTTGATGGGCCACTCGGGACGCATGGTCTCGGCAATCTTAAAGGCGTCGCCGTCGGAGTGCTCGGGGTCGAAGGTGAGCTGCGTGATGCCCTCGCGGTCACGAAGGTCGCAGAAAATAAGGCCGCCGTGGTCACGGCGACGGCTCACCCAACCGGTGAGGGTGACCTCTTCGCCCACGTTCTCGCGGCGAAGTTCGCCGCAGGTACGGGTGTGCATGGAATGCTCGTCGATGGGACGGGTCTGGCTCATACCAGTGATCCTCCTTTATGGATCTGTGCCGCCCCGTGTCGTTCCGGGCGGCGTCGTACAGATTTGCCCAGCCTGCGTAAACCGCGCAGCCAGACATGGCGTTCTATGTTATCGCACCTGCGCCGATGTACCGCGAAAAAGTAGCTCCTGCCCAAAGACTTGACGGAGACGAAACAATTGACGCGCCGCGGCACCCGCCCGCGCTCGTCACGTGCGACAATATGCCCCAATAAAACAGCACTTGGAAAGGCCCGTCATGACTGCACGCCTCATCGTTATGGATATCGACTCCACGCTCATCAACCAGGAGGTCATCGATCTTTTGGGCGAGGAGGCCGGCGTGGGCGAGCAGGTGGCACAGATCACCGAACGCGCCATGCGCGGCGAGCTGGACTTTAAGCAAGCGCTCGAGGAGCGCGTGGGGCTGCTCGCCGGCCTGGACGAGAGTGTGTTCGAGCGCACCTTTGAGCGTGTGACATTTACCCCCGGCGCGTTGGAGCTTGTGCGCTCGGCACACAGCAAGGGCTGGAAGGTCGGCGTGGTGAGCGGCGGCTTCCGCGAGGTCGCCGACAAGATCGTGGCTGCCGCGGGTATCGACTTTTGCCTGGCCAACCGCCTGGAGGTCGTAGACGGCAAGCTCACGGGTAAGCTGGCGGCAGACATTGTGACCAAGGAGTCCAAGCTCATCCAGCTGCTGGACTGGGCAGTTGAGTGCGGCGTCGACATGGCCCACACGGTCGCTATTGGCGACGGGGCAAACGACATCCCCATGATCCAGGCCGCGGGCACGGGCATCGCGTTTTGCGCCAAGCCCAAGACACGCGAGGCAGCCCCGTTTGCCATCAACGAGCGCAACCTGATGCTCGCCATGGACATCATCCTACGCGACTAGCCGATCCGTCTAACAATTGAATCAGTCTGTCCTATAGTTTCCGAACAATTTTGTCTTAGTGTTCGGAAACATACCCTTTGAGTGCTAGACTTTGCGCCGTCGAAGGGAACATATATGGATAAGCGAGATCTTGAGCAGCTGCTGAGCGATGTTGCCGGCGGATCAGTCACCCCGGCCGTCGCCCTTACGCGCATCCAGACGGCTCCGACCGCCGATTTGGGCTTTGCGCAGCTCGATCTTTCGCGCGGAGTGCGCCAGGGAGCCGGCGAGGTTGTCTACGGTGCGGGTAAAACCTCCGAGCAAATTGCCACCATTATCGAGGCGCTGCGCGATGCCGGCCAGGAGCGTATCCTGGTCACACGCTTGGATGCCGAAAAAGCCGCGCGCACCTCGGAGCTTCTCGGCAACGGCATCGACCTGGGATATGTCCCGGACGCACAGCTCGCCCTGGTGGGTGGCAAGCCCTCCCCTACAGGCAACGGACGCATCGTCGTCGCCTGCGCCGGCACGAGCGACCTGCCCGTCGCCGAGGAGGCCGCGTTGACGGCCGAGTTCTACGGCAACGAGGTCGATCGCCTCTACGACGTAGGTGTTGCCGGCCTGCACCGCCTGCTCGCTCATGCCGAGGAGCTCGCCCAAGCACAGGTGGTCATCGCCATCGCCGGCATGGAAGGCGCGCTGGCGAGCGTTGTCGGCGGCCTGGCGAGCTGTCCGGTCATCGCCGTTCCCACCAGCGTGGGCTACGGCGCGAGCTTTGGTGGCGTAGCCGCGCTGCTCGCCATGCTCAACTCCTGCGCCAGCGGCGTTTCGGTCGTCAATATCGACAACGGCTTTGGTGCCGCCTACCAGGCAAGTCTTATCAATCATCTGAGTGCCGGCACGCCCTGCGCCCGTTAAGGAGCATTCTATGTCCAACCATCAGCACACGCTTATCATCGACGGCACCTCGGGCATCAGCGGCGACATGACCGTCGCAGCCCTGCTCGACCTGGGCGCCAGCGAGGAGCACCTGCGCGAACAGCTCGCCACGCTGCCGGTCGGCGGCTTTGAGATTGCCGTCACCCGCGTAAACAAGCATGGCATCGACGCCTGCGACTTTGACGTTCAGCTGGCAGAGGAGCTCGAGAACCACGACCACGACATGGCCTGGCTCTACGGCAACGAAGCAGCTGCCGAGCACACACATGAGCATGAGCACCACCATCATGCCCATGGTGAGCACGAGCACCGCCATGGGCACGCGCGTGACCACGACCACGACCACGACCACGAGGGTCACCATCACGCCCACCACCACCATCACCGTTCTTTGGCGGACGTCACCGCCATCATCGATGGCTCGCAGATGAGTGATGGCACCAAGCGTCGCGCGCTCGCCATCTTTACCGCGCTCGCCGCCGCCGAGGCCAAGGCCCACGGCAAAACGCCCGAGACCGTCATGTTCCACGAGGTAGGCGCCATCGATTCCATCGTTGACATCTGCTCTGTCGCCATCTGCCTCGATGACCTGGGCATCGAGGATATTGTCGTCGAGTCGCTCTCCGAGGGTCACGGCACCATCCACTGTGCCCACGGCCTTATGCCCATCCCGGTACCCGCCGTCGTCAACCTATGCCAAGCAGGCAACATCTCCCTCACGCCTGCAACGGTCGCCGGCGAGCTCGTGACACCCACGGGCGCCGCCATCGTCGCCGCACTTCGCACGTCCGAGCACCTGCCGGCCCGCTACCGCATCGAGGCCGTCGGCTACGGCGCCGGTAAGCGCCCTTACGAGGGTTGCTCCGGCACGCTCCGTTGCCTGCTTGTTCACGTGGACGCATAGCCATGGATGCCCGCAAAACCAAAAGCCGCGCCGCTATTGTCACGGCGTTTTCTGAGCTCCTTCGCGAAGAGGACTACGGCAAGATCACCGTCGGCGACATCATCACGCGCGCTCACGTAGGCCGCGCGACATTCTACGGCCTCTTTAAGAGCAAAGACGACCTACTAT
>CAJMRE010000048.1 GCA_905215755.1 uncultured bacterium | reverse complement strand
GAGCGCGGCGCCCAGCGCGCCCTCGGCGCGCACGGAGGGGAGCTCCTCCATCAGCCTCGGCCCCGCCATCCCGCGGAACCTCGACCTGAGCCCCTCCGGGGCGGTGGTGAGCAGCGACCTCGCGGTGTTGATCGCCGAGGTCCGCGCCTTCACCGCCCCGGAGCGCGCCGCGAGCATGCAGCGCACCCCGTCGACCCACCCGTCCTGGCTCTTGGGGGTCCCGAGCCTTGAGCCGGACATCGCCGCGCGGGCCGCCCTCTCCGCGTCCGACTCGTCGCACTTTCCCTGCCCCGGGCGCCTCCTCTGCATCCTCGCCGGGGAGAGCGCCTCGCGCACGGGCATCCCAAGCGACGCGAGGTGCCTGGTGAGGCCCGCCCCGTAGGAAGACGTCCCCTCCATCGCGATGCAGGCCGGCTCCCCGGCCGCCGCGATCGCCCCGGCGAGCGCCTCGTAGCCCGCCGCGTCGGCGGGGAACTGGCGGGACAGGACCTTGCGGCCCCTCCAGTCCAGGACGTACAGCCAGTGCGAGTCGGCGTGGGTGTCGACCCCGCAGAAGACCGGCCCGCGGGCGCCGGGTGTCGATTCGTTTTGCATGTCTCGCTCCGTTCTTTCCGTGCTCGCCTGGACCGGGCAGACGGCACACTGACGGGGCGCGATAGAATGCGGTTGTTCGGGTCCGCGGTATCGCTCCATGCTCCTATTAGGTCATGCGGCGGTCTCGGCTCGCCGCGGCCCGCGCGGGACATGTCAGGAAACGAGGGCAGCCCTGTGGGCGCCAGCGGAATGTGGGGTCACCGCGCGGTCCGCATCTGATGGTGTCGACGTCAATGGTATACGGGTGCACCATCGACGTCTTCAATACAGAAGATATCAGTGACGCTGCGGAGTGTTTTCAAAAACAAGCCCGGTCCCGGCCTGCGGTAACATCGCAGGCGGTTCTTGAGCATCGCTTGCTGGCAGGGTTCCTTTGCTGAAATGGACTTGGCCGAAAGAGCCGCTGGTCCCAGTCGCTGGTTCGCGCTTTGCGTGAACTCCGCGCTACTGTGGGACAGTTAGGCTTCTGTTGTTGGACCCGCTACATCTTCCCGTCCCAACATCGCCCGTAGCTTCTCAAAGCTTTCCTCGCTCAGGCAGTGCTCCATGTGGCAGCCCTCTTGCGACGCGACCTCAGCCGAAACACCCGCATCCTCCAGCAGCCCCACGAAAAAGCAGTGACGCTCCCACATTTGGCGAGCGACCTCCAGACCACGCTCCGTCAGATGAACGTCGCGCTTGCCCATTTCGACATAGCCGTTGCTTTCCAGCGTCGCCATGGCCTTGGAAACGCTCGCCTTGGTTACGCCGAGGTACTCCGCAACGTCGATCGAGCGCACGATGCCCTGGCGTTCCGACAGAACGTAGATCGATTCGAGATAGTCTTCTCCGGATTCACGTAGGGCCATGGGCCGCCTTTCGCGATGATTGCTAGTTAGCCTTTGGATACTTTCCACGGCTTACTTTACCGCAAAAGTTGCCCATGTCTTACTACTTTGCCTAAAAGTTAGCCGTGTTTCACAAAACGAGCGGGACGAAAACAAAATGGGAACACGCCCCGCAAGGAGTGTCCCCAAGTGCCGAGCCGCAGCTATAGCAGTCCAAAGTACTTCGCGGCGTTGTAGATGCCGTCGTCGTCCACGGCGGTCGTCACATAGGTCGCCGCAGCCTTCACCGTGTCCTGCGCGTTGCCCATGGCCACGCTCGTGCCCACGGCGGCAAACATCGACAGGTCGTTCTCGCCGTCGCCAAAGGCAATCGCCTCGCTCGCGTCGATACCAAGCCGCTCGAGCGTCGCCGCCACGCCCAGGTCCTTGCCGCCGTTAGCGGGAATAATGTCGCAGAATAGGTCGCACCAGCGCGTGGTGAGCGAATGCGACACGGCGTCGGTCACGATATGCTCGTCGACCGGGTCCACAAAGGCGCAAAACTGGTAGACCGGTGCGTCAAAGGCGTGCTCAAACGGCTCCTCGTGGTAGACGATTCCCGCGTTGCTGCCAGCCGTCACCACGCGCTCGGACAGGCGGTTCACAAACGAGTTCTCGCCCTGCATGCACAGCGAGTCGTAGCGCCCCTGCGCCACCTGGTCCACAATCACCGCGACGTCGTCCGAATCGATCGGGCAGCTGCGGTAAACCCCCTCGGCATCAAAGCAGTGCTGGCCCGAAAGCGTAATGTACGCATCCCAGCCCAGGTCGAACAGCCAGTCCGGCATCTGGTAGGTCGGACGGCCCGTGGCGATCACGCACGCAATCCCCTGCTCGTGAAAGCTGTCGAGCACCTGCTGCGCCGACGCCGGAATCCGGTGGGTCTTAAAGCTCAGCAGCGTGCCGTCGATATCGAAAAATGCGGCTTTGATCATTCTCGCCTACTCCTCGCCCTCGAGCTTTTCGCTCGCCTCGAGCCACGCCATCTCCAGCTCGTCCATGGCAGCGTGAGCCTCGTCGATCTTTGCCTGCTGCTCGCCGAGCGCCGTGTAGTTGGTGGGATCGACTTGGGCCATTGCTGCCTCGGCCTCCTCAACGCGGGTGCGCTGCGTCTCCATCTTGCGCTCGAGCGAACTCACCTCGCGGCGGAGCTTCTGGCGCTCGGCGTTGGACAGGCCGTTGGGCTGACCGCTCGACTTGGGCTTTTCGGCCGCAGCTGCCGCGGCACCGGTGTCGAACGTGCCGGTCTTGGCGCTCGGCGCGCCCACGGGCTCGCCCTCGGCGGTAGCGTTGCACAGGCGCAGGTACTGGTCCACGCCACCGGGCATATGCGTCAGGTGGCCGTCGAGCAGCGCCCACTGCTGGTCGGTCACGCGCTCCATCAAAAAGCGGTCGTGCGTCACCAGGATCAGCGTGCCGGGCCAGCCGTCCAGCAGGTCCTCGACAATCGCGAGCATGTCGGTATCCAGGTCGTTGCCCGGCTCGTCCAGGATGAGCACGTTGGGCTCGTCCAGAATCGTCAGCAACAGCGACAGGCGACGGCGCTGGCCGCCCGAAAGATCGCCGATGCGGCTCCAGAGCTGCTGCGTCGTAAAGCCCAGACGTTCGCAGAGCTTCTCGGGCGAAGTCTCCTTGCCGTCGATGACGTAGTACTTCTTATAGTTGCCGAGCACCTCGCGGATCGTGTCGCCCATGTAGGGCTTGAGCTCCTCGAGCTGCTGCGACAGCACGCCAAAGCGCACTGTCTGGCCAATCTTCACGCGGCCGCGCGTGGGTTCAATCTTGCCCTGGATCACGTCGAGCAGCGTCGACTTACCGGCGCCGTTCTCGCCCAAAAGGCCATAGCGGTCGCCCGCACCAATGAGCCAGGTCACATCGGTGAGCACCTGCTTGGGCGCGCCGTCGGTATCGGCATAGCCGGCATCCACGTCGACCACATCGATAACCTGCTTGCCCAAGCGGCTCACGGCCAGGCGCTTGAGCTCCAGCTCGTCACGCACGGGCGGCACGTCGGCGATCAGCTCACGAGCGGCATCCACGCGAAACTTGGGCTTGGTGGAACGAGCCTGGGCACCGCGGCTCAGCCACGCGAGCTCCTTGCGCGCCATGTTGCGACGGCGCTCCTCGGTAACGGCGGCCATGCGGTCGCGCTCCACGCGCTGCAGGATGTATGCCGAATAGCCGCCCTCGAAGGGATCGACCTGGCCGTCGTGGACCTCCCACATGCTGGTGCAGACCTCGTCCAAGAACCAGCGGTCGTGCGTGACCACGAGCATGGCACCCTGGCCGCGCTGCCAGCGAGCCTTAAGATGGCGTGCAAGCCAGTTGATGGTGCGCATGTCCAGATGGTTAGTGGGCTCGTCGAGCATGAGCACGTCGTAGTCGCCGATCAACAGGCGCGCGAGGTCCACGCGGCGGCGCTGGCCACCCGAAAGCTCGCCCACCGTGCCCTCCCAGGGCACATCGCTAATGAGACCGGCGAGGATCTGGCGCGTGCGGGGGCTCGACGCCCACTCATACTCGGGCGTGTCGCCCACGACGGCATGGTGCACGGTGTCGGTGTCGACAAGCTGGTCCTTTTGGCCGAGCAGGCCGATCGTGGTGCCGCGACGATGCGTCACGCGGCCGTCGTCGGGCTCCAGCGTGCCGGCGAGCACGCTCAGCAGCGTCGACTTGCCGTCGCCGTTTTTACCGACAATACCAATACGGTCGCCCTCGCCCACGCCGAGCGTCACGCTATCGAAAATATGCTTGGTGGGAAACTCTAGGCTGACGGAATCGCATCCCAAAAGAATCGCCATATGCCCTGCTCCTTCGTAGAAATTCAACGTTGTCCATAATAGCAGCGAAAAGGCGGGCCGCACACGACACAAAAAGGCGGGCCATCTCCCAAAAGAGATGACCCGCCTCTCCAATCAGTCCCGTGGCAACCGTGGCCGCCGCGGGCCTCAAGCATGTCCCGGACTAGGAGAACATGCCGGTGAGGTAATCATTCAGCCGCTTATCCTTGGGCCGTTGGAAAATCTCGTCAGTCTCGTCGTACTCGACCATATCGCCCATGTAGAAGAACGCCGTGCGGTTGGACACGCGCGACGCCTGCTCCATGTTGTGCGTCACGATAACGATGGCGCGGTCGGCCACGATCGATGACATGAGGTCCTCGATCGCCAGCGTCGAGATGGGGTCGAGCGCCGAGCAGGGCTCGTCGAACAGAATCACGTCGGGGTTGAGCGCCAGCGTGCGCGCGATGCACAGACGCTGCTGCTGGCCGCCCGAAAGCGCGTAGGCGCTCTTGTCGAGCTTGTCTTTGACCTCGTCCCAAAGCGCCGCGCCGCGCAGGCTTTCCTCGACCATGCGGTCGAGCTCGTCGCGGTCGGTGATGCCGTGGCGCTTAGGCGCAAACGTGATGTTGTCGCGAATGGACTTGCGGAACGGGTTGGGCTGCTGGAACACCATGCCAATGGAACGGCGCAGCTCGTAGGTGTTTTCGGTCTTGGTGTTCACGTTGCGCCCGCGATAGTTGATCTCGCCCTCCACGCGGCAGCCGCGAATCTCGCGATTCATGAGGTTGAGGCTACGCAAGAAGGTCGACTTACCGCAGCCCGAAGGCCCGATGAGCGCCGTGATCTCGCCCTTGTGAAAGTCGAGCGACGTATTGTGCAGTGCATGGTGGTCGCCATAGTACACGTTGACGTCCTTGGTGGAGAGCACGACCTCGTCGCTCACGGCCTTGCCGCTCGCGCGCACGCGCTTCTCGCTCTCCCCCACGCTCGACAAAAAGTCCTGGGTCTCGGACGATGCCGCCTCAGTTGCGGGCGTTGCATTTATCTCGCTCATTCGGCCGTCATCTTCCTTGCCAGTTGTTTGCCCACGATACGGGCGACTACGTTAAACAGCAGCACGCAAATCATCAGCAGCGCCGCGGTGCCCCAAACGATCTGCTGGGCCTCGGGGCTGCCCTCGCCATAGATCTTGTAGATGTGCACGGCGAGCGACTCACCGGGGCGGAACACGTTCCAGGCGCAGGTGGGGCTCGACAGGTTAAAGCTCAAGAAGTTCAGACGCACCGGCGAGCTCATGCCCGAGGTAAAGAGCAGCGCCGCGGCCTCGCCAAAGACGCGGCCGGCCGAAAGCACGATGCCGGTCACGATGGCGGGCATGGCCTCGGGAATCAGGATGTGCAGCGTGGCCTCCCAGCGGGTAAGGCCCATGGCCAGGCATGCATCGCGCTGGGCCTGTGGCACGTCCTCGAGCGCCTGCTGAATCACGCGCACCAGAATGGGGATATTGAACATGGTGAGCGCGACGGCGCCGGAGATGATGGAGTACTTCCAGCCCAGCTGCACCGAGAACACCAGGAAGCCAAACATGCCGACGACGATGGAAGGCAGCGAGGACAGCGTCTCGATGGCGGTAGAGGCGATGTCGCGGATAGGGCCGTTCGGCGCGTACTCAACCAGGAAGACCGCTCCGCCTAGGCTGATGGGCACCGAGATGATCAGAGTGATCAGCAGCAGGTAGAACGAGTCGAACAGCTGGTAGAGCACGCCGCCCTGCGTTCCGTTGGCGCGCGACGGCTCTGTGAGAAAGCCCGGCTGGAACAGCGTCGAGATGCCCTCGAACAGGATATAGGCCACCATGGAGACGACGGTGAGCATGACGATGGCGACGATCGCCGTCAACACGCCCGTGGCGAAGCGGTCCTGCTTTTGGACACGCCCGAGCCTCGCCTCGTCGATGTGGATACGCGTGCTAGCCACGAGCCTTCGCCCCCTTGCGGCCGATAAGGTGGATGATCAGGATGAAGATGAGACTCATGCCCATCAGCAGCAGGCCGAGCGCCCACAGAACATCGTCTTGGGCCGAGCCCTCGGCATAGACTGCCATGGACGTGGTGAGCGTGGTGGTGATGGTCGAAGCCGGCGACAGCAGCGACGTCGGCATGGCCTCGATGCCGCCGATGACCATGCGCACGGCGAGCGTCTCGCCAAAGGCGCGGGTCATGCCCAAGATAACCGCGGTCATGAGCGACGGCATGGCGGACTTGAGCACCACGTGCCAGATGGTCTGCCAGCGGGTGTAGCCCAGCGCGAGCGAGCCCTGGCGGTAGCCGTCGGGCACGGCGCGCAGGCCATCGACCGAAAGCGTGGTCATGGTCGGCAGGATCATGACGGCCAGCACGATGGCGCCGGGCAAGATGCCCAGGCCCGTGCTCACGTGGAAAACGCTCTTCATAAGACCGACGACCACGTGAAAACCGATCAGGCCAAAGACGACCGAGGGGATGCCGGTCAAAAGCTCAATGAGCGGCTGAAAGATCTTAGAGCCAAACTTAGGGCTAATCTCGACCGCAAAGATGGCAGAGCCGATGGCGATGGGCAGCGCGATAAGCGTGGAGAGCACCATGACCGCAAACGAGGTGACGATCAGGGGCAGGGCGCCGGTATAGGGCAGGCCGTTTTCGGCTGTGTTGGCCAGGTCCCACTTGGTGCCGGTGAAAAACTCGACGACCGAGACGCCGTCCTTGACAAAAGCCGAGAGACCCTTTTGGGCGACCATAAAGATGAGTGCGGCAACGACAAGCGTCACGAGCGCTACGCACGCACCCGTGACGCCCAGGCCCACGTTCTCAAGGTCGCGCTTTGGCAGCTGTTTTGCCATTGCAAACCTTTCCGGGGGCGATTACCTATTTAGCGGAGACCTTGCCGCTGGCGTCCTTGACGACCTTCATGGCAGAGACGGGGATAAAGCCCTGCTCCTCGACAAGTTTGCCCTGGACGTCGTCGGAAAGCATGAACTCCAGGAATGTCTTGGTGGCATCGTCGGCGTCCTTTGCGCAGTACATGTGCTCGGTCGCCCAGATCTTAAAGGAGTCGTCGGTGACGTTTGCGCTCTTGGGCTCCACGCCCTCGACCTTGATGGCGTTGAACTTGGAGTCATCGAAGTGCGAGAAGTCCAGGTAGGAGATGGCGTTGTCGGTGCTGCCCATCTGAGTCTGGACATCGCCGGACTTGTCGAGCTCGGCGTCGCCCTTAAAGTCGACGGTCTCGTCGCCAAAGACGGCCGCCTCGAAGGTGGCGCGGGTACCGGAGCCGGCCTTGCGGTTGAGCACGACGATGGTGGCGTCGTCGCCGCCGACCTCCTTCCAGTTGGTGATCTGGCCGGAGAAGATGCCCTTGAGCTGCTCAAGGGACAGGTCGTCGACCGTCACGTTCTTGGAGACGACGGGACCCATGCCCACAACGGCGACCTCGTGGTCGACGAGGTTCTTGACCTGGTCGGCCTCGAGCTTGGTCTCGGCGAAGACGTCGGAGTTACCGATGGTGATGGTGCCGGCGGCGACAGCGGTCAGGCCCTTGCCCGAACCGTTGCCCGAGCCGGAGACGGAGACGTCCGGGTTGGCATCCATGAACTTCTCGGCAGCGGCCTCGACGAGAGCCTGGAACGAAGAGGCACCGTCGTAGGTCACCTCGCCGGAGACGGACTCGGCAGCAGCGGCGCTGCCCTTGTCGGCGGCGTCGGATGCGCCGGAGCCGCCGCAGCCAACGAGACCGAGACCGACGATGCTGGCAAGACCACCAGCAAGGCCGAGGAACTGACGACGAGAATAAGCCTGATCGAGCATGATCTTCCTTTCATACATGCAACTCGCGGGCACCCTGCCCGCTTTGCTGTTTGGAAAGATACGGCCCCGACCGGGCAGCACCCGCGCCAACTGCGGTTTCTTACGGGCATTTGATAAACCCTTACCGCAAGCGCGGCAGGGCTTTACAAACGAATAACAATCCCGCTGACATGCATGGCCCGCCTTTTACACCGATAAAAAAGAAGTTGCGGTGAAATAGTTCCTGTTTGGCTGTTAGGCAGCCGATTCTAGGAACTATTCCACCGCAACTTAGATTGGGAAACCGCGAAACCTTAAAGCTCTAATTCATTCAAACGGAGGATTGCCACGATATAGATCTTGAGCGCTTGCTTGAGCTGCTCCTCGTTGGCGCACTCGTTGGGGCCGTGCATCTGGCCGCCCCATGCGGGCAGCTCCAGGCCGGTCTCCTCGGGGCCAAACGAGACGGCGCGGGCAAAGTTGCGCGCGTACGTGCCGCCGCCCATGGCAAAGGGCTCGGCATGCTTGCCCGTAAACTCGTTATAGGTATCGATAAGCGCCTTCACGGCCGGATCGTCGGCAGAGACCGAGAACGGCACCTTTGCACGACCCACACGGCACGTCACGCCAAAGCGGCCCACGAGCGGCTCGAGTTGCTCGCAGATGGTATCGGCACTGGTGCTATCGGGGAAACGCACGTCAATGACCTGCTCGATGTGGCCATCCGCCACACGGATGACGCCGGGGTTGCAGGTGAGCGGGCCAAACGCGGGGCTCGTCGCGTCGATGCCCAGGCCGCGGCCATAGGCGTCCGCATGCACAAAAGCCAAAAACTTGACAAACTCGTGCTCGGCAGGCGTCAGCAGGCGCTCGCCACGGGCACCAAACGCGTCCTCGGCCTCGCGCAGATACGCCACGATAAGGCCGACGGCATTGATCGTTCCCTCGGGCATCGAGGCGTGACCGCCAATACCGCGGGCAAAAATCTGCGCATGCCCGTTATCGAGCGTCGTGATCTCCAGGCGGTCGGCGTTCTCGACCGGTGCCGGCAGCTCATCGGCGGCAATCGCGAGTTCGCAGATAGACTGCGACGGAATGGCGTTGCTCGCCTCGGCACCGCTCCAGGACACGATGCGCCCGCCGTCGATCTTGGGGCTCACAAACGTCGCCCCAAACTGGCCCTTCTCGGCATTGCAAACCGGGAACTCGGCATCGGGCGTAAACAGAAAGTCGGGGTCTGCGTGGTTCTCCAGATAATGGTGAACGTCGGACATGCCCACTTCCTCATCGCAGCCCAGCAGCGCACGGAAGGTATAGCGCGGCACAATGCCGTGCCTGAGCAGATAAGCACCAGCGTAGAGCGACAGCACCGCCGGACCCTTGTCGTCGATCACGCCACGGCCGAGCAGCCAGCCCTCGCGGCGCTCCATCGCAAACGGGTCGGTGTTCCAACCGGGGCCAGCGGGCACCACGTCCACATGGCAGATGGTCGCGAGCTGCTTATCGCCGCGGCCCGGAATATCGGCGATTCCCACAAAGCCCTCGTCATCGCTCGTCTGGTAGCCGAGCTTCTGCGCGATGCCGAGCGCGCAATCGAGTGCGTCACGGACCGGGCGGCCAAACGGCGCGCCGGGCTCCGCATCGGCAGCAACGGCCACGGACGGATAGCTCACCAGCTGCTCGATATCGGCGACGACATCCTCCCAGACCTCGTCGACATACTCGGCGACGCTCTGCTCCACCTGATTCATGGACGACCTCCTTAGCAATGAGCGACGGGCACGCCCGTCCCTCACATCACGTCATTAGATAGCGAAAAGTTTAGCAAGCTCGGCCACCGAGTGCACCACCGCATCGGCACCCGCAGCCTCGTGCTCGCCCGGCGCCGCCGCGCCCGAATAGATGCCAATGCACGGCACGCCCATCGCGTGCGCGCCCTCCACATCGTTAAAGCGATCGCCGATCATCACGGTATCGTCGGCCGTCGCACCGAGCGCCGCCAGGGCATCGCGGACCGAATCGGCCTTGGTCTCGCGTCCCTGCGGCGGATTCATGCCAACCACCGACTCAAACTGAGAAAGCTCGAGCTCACGCACCATGTCGATACACTTTGCCTCCATGCGCGACGTCGCCACGGCCATACGCTTGCCTTGGGCGACCAACCCATCCAGCAGCTCGGGGATCCCATCGAACACGGGGTACTCCTCCGGCCCCAGCTCATCAAAAAATGCGCGGTACTCGTCGGCCACCACAAGCGACTCCTCGCGCGAAAAGCCGTAAAAGTCGTGAAAGCTCTTCCACAGGGGCGGCCCGATCATACGGCGCAGATCACCCATCTGCGCCTCCGAAAACCCGCGCGCAGCCAGCGTCTTGCGCGTCGAGGTCATCACCGCCCGGCCCGTATCTGCCACTGTGCCGTCAAAATCAAACAACACGACCGGCCGTTTGCCTATCTCCAACGCCTCCATCGGCATTCCTCTTCCCCAGTTGACGATTTCCACACCGAGACTTCAAACTGTTGACTATTCAACAATTGAACCTAGCAATGTGGAACGACTCTACTATACTTGTCGCACTTTGCTCTCAGAAGGCGGCGCGCAAGCGTCCCAACGAAAGGTGCAATTATGTCTTTTGCCATCATAACCGACTCCACGTCGGACATCTCCCCCGCCCGCGCCCAAGAGCTCGGCATTTACGTGATTCCGCTGCATGTGATTATCGAGGGCGAGGACCTGCTCGACCAGGTGCAGATTACCGCCCAGGAGTACGTCGCGCGCATGGCCGGCTCCGAGCAACTGCCGCACACCTCGCAGCCGAGCGCCGGCGAGTTCAAGGCACTCTTTGACCGCGTGCTCGCCGACGGCCACGACAGCGCCATCTTTATCTCGCTGTGCAGCGAGTGGTCCGCCTGCTATGCCAACGCCAGCCTGACGGCCGAAACGCACGAGCTCGACGTGCGCTGCATCGACTCGCGCACCGGCTCGGGCGCCGAGGGTCTGCTGGTGGAGTACGCGCTGGCCATGCGCGAGGACGGCCGCAGCCTGGACGAGACCGAGGCGCAGATCCGCGCGACGCTGCCCGACGCCCACCTGCTGCTGATTCCCCGCACGCTCGAGAACCTCGTTAAGAACGGCCGCGCGCCCAAACTCGCCGGCCAGCTCACGCAGATGCTCAACATTCGCCTGGCCGTTTCGCCGGAGTGGAAATCGGGCGAGATCAAGGCCATCAAAAAGGGCCGCGGCGCCAAGCGCATCGTCGCCAACACCATGGCCGATTGCCTCGCATTTTTGACCGAGCATCCGGGCTCCAGCGTTCGCGTGCTCACGACCGGCGCCGCCGAGGAGCAGGAGCTCGTCAACCAGGCGCTCGCAGGCCAGAACTACGTAGACGCCGGCACCGGCCCCATCGGCTGCACCATCGCGACCCACGTAGGCGTCGACGCCATCGCCATCAGCTACTGCCCGCGCTACCAGCCAACTCGCTAGGGACGCCCACATCAGTTGCGGTGGAATAGGGACTGTTTTTGGCTTATCAGCCGCAAATCAATCCCCATTCCACCGCAACTTCTTTTGCTGAGCCATCCATATACAAGATATGCTGACGATCGGCGCATTCCCAGCTGTTTGGGGGAGCTTCGACTAGCCCCTAGCGGTACCCGGTGGGCAAAAAATGGCAAATATGAGTACTGTCATAAATTTAGTAACAGCAAAATGTCGCTGAAATTGCCCGCTTCCACCGATTTCAAGCTCCATAAAGCCCCGAATCGTCGTGTTTAGAGGGGTGAATATACTAAAACTCAGTCAATTGGTCTTAGATACTTCTCAAATGATATGAGACTAGGTCGCGCGCGCAGACGTGGTGTAAGAGTGTCCTGAGGTCCGTCGCTGCAAGTC
>CAJMRE010000047.1 GCA_905215755.1 uncultured bacterium | reverse complement strand
GCACAGACATGGTAAAAGCCGGTAACCGTTCTCCAAACGCGCTGCATGGCGCTCCCTTCGCCGGGATCTGCTTGCCATCCAATACAGCACGATTGAAGCGTGCCATCAAAACATTCACGCAAAACAATACACTCGCGCGGCCAAAGGCAGTAAACAGGCGGCGAACGGCACCGTTGCAACAGGTCAACCCCTGCAACACTTACAAGAGCCGACCAAAAGCTTGCCCAAGACGGACCCCCTCTACGGAAGTTCACGACCACAGAACATAGAGTTAAACCGTTTCAATTAAAACTTCCGGACTTCTCGCTACGAAAACTGAGCCGTTCGCCGAATATTCCGTGCATTTCGCGGTATTATAGGGGCTGCATGTCATGTCCCTTTCGAAGGGTCGCCCGGCAATCGCCAGCCACGACCCCCAGACGGGACGCCAACACGATAGAGAGGAGAGGCATGCAGTACTCACAGGAAGTGGAGAACATGTGCCCCGTTGCCAAGGGTGCATACCACGGCCCCGCACCCATCCCCGAGGAGGGCAAGTGGGTCCAGGCTAAGGAGATTTCCGACATCTCCGGTCTTACGCACGGTGTGGGTTGGTGCGCACCTCAGCAGGGCGCCTGCAAGCTCACGCTGAACGTCAAGGACGGCATCATCGAGGAGGCCCTCGTTGAGACCATCGGCTGCTCGGGTATGACCCACTCTGCCGCCATGGCTTCCGAGATCCTTCCCGGTAAGACCATCCTCGAGGCCCTCAACACCGACCTCGTCTGCGACGCCATCAACGTTGCTATGCGCGAGATCTTCCTGCAGATCGTTTACGGCCGCAGCCAGACCGCGTTCTCCGAGGGCGGCCTGCCCGTGGGCGCCTCCCTCGACGACCTCGGCAAGGGCCTTCGCTCTCAGGTCGGCACCATGTTCGGCACCAAGGCCAAGGGCGCTCGTTACCTCGAGCTCGCTCAGGGCTACGTCACCCGCATGGCTCTCAACGACAAGAACGAGATCATCGCATTCGAGTTCCTGAACCTCGGCAAGTTCACCGACGCCGTCAAGGCCGGCAAGACCCCCGAGGAGGCCATCGCTGGCGCTATGGGCCACTATGGTCAGTGGGAGAACGCTGCCAAGTACATCGACCCGCGCACCGACGAGGAGACTCACTCCGTCGCCAGCGTGTTCCCGGTTCACGAGTAGAAAGGGAGGGAAATAACTATGACTGTTACGTTCGAAGGTTACGAGCGCCGCGCTGACAAGATCAACAAGTGCCTCGCCGACAACGGCATCGCCTCCCTCGAGGAAGCTCTGCAGATCTGCACCGACAAGGGCTTCAACCCGCGTGAGATCGTCAACAACACCCAGTCCATCGCCTTCCAGAACGCCGAGTGGGCCTACACCCTCGGTTGCGCTCTCGCTGTCAAGCGTGGCGCCAAGACTGCTTCTGAGGCTGCCGCCATCATCGGCGAGGGCATCCAGGCTTTCACCGTTCCCGGCTCCGTCGCCGAGGACCGCAAGGTCGGTCTGGGCCACGGTAACCTGGGCGCCATGCTGCTCTCCGACGACACCGAGTGCTTCGCCTTCCTGGCTGGCCATGAGTCCTTCGCTGCCGCCGAGGGCGCTATCGGCCTGGCTCTGAACGCCAACAAGGCTCGTAAGAAGCCGCTGCGCGTTATCCTCAACGGTCTGGGCAAGGACGCCGCTCAGATTATCGCCCGCATCAACGGCTTCACCTACGTGAAGACCCAGTTCGACTACTTCACGGGCGAGCTCAAGGTCGTCGAGACCATCCCCTACTCCGATGGTCCCCGCGTCGCCGTCAACTGCTACGGCGCCGACGACGTCCGCGAGGGCGTTGCCATCATGTGGCACGAGAACGTCGACATCTCGATCACCGGCAACTCCACCAACCCGACGCGCTTCCAGCACCCCGTCGCTGGCACCTACAAGAAGGAGCGCCTCGAGGCTGGCAAGAAGTACTTCTCCGTCGCTTCTGGTGGCGGCACTGGCCGTACCCTGCACCCGGACAACATGGGCGCCGGCCCTGCCTCTTACGGCATGACCGACACCATGGGCCGTATGCACTCCGACGCCCAGTTCGCCGGTTCTTCCTCCGTGCCTGCGCACGTCGACATGATGGGTCTCATCGGCATGGGCAACAACCCCATGGTCGGTGCCACCGTCGCCTGCGCTGTCGCCGTCGAGGAGGCCCTCAAGGCCTAATCGCGCCCGCGCGATGCTCGTATAGTTGAGCTTTAGAGCCGCTACCCACCCGGGTAGCGGCTCTTTTTTGTCGCCGCAAAGCGTTCAAGAGCCGATATATCAGTTCTGATGGAACGTAAGGCGTGATGGGAAGGAGCCGCCAAGCGACCCTAACGTCCACACGCCATATTTGCCCTTTACCGATTTATCCAATCTTTGCGATACCTTTGCCAATCTCCCGTGCGACAATGCGCGAACGAGAAAGGAATCCTATGGAATCAACTGATGTACTGGTAATCGGATCGGGCATCGCGGGCCTTTGCGCCGCCATAGAAGCAGCACGCGCGGGCGCGACCGTTGCCATCGCATGCGCTGGCAAGACCATGAGCGGATCGAGCTTCTTCCCGGGCACCTGGGGCCTCGGGCTTATTGGTCCCGTCGACAAAGACGACGAACAAGACCTTATCGACACCATCCAAACCGTCGGTGGCGGCGTTGCCGACCCCGAACTCGTCCAGACGTTCGTCCACGGCATTCCCCAAGCGATTGACTGGCTCGAACAGGATCTGGGCGTAGAACTCCAGCGTCCGCAAAGCGCCGAAAGCGCCCAGCAAAAGCAATTTATCCCCTGCTTCGACCACAAGACGAGAATGTGGCGCGGCCTCACCCGCAAACCCCTCGAAGACGCGTGTACGGCCCAGATCGACTCGCTCGGCATACGCCTGCTCCCCCGCCACGAGCTTATCGATCTTGTTGAGGATACGAACGGAAAAATTGTCGGCGCCGTGCTCTTCAACCAAACGGACGAGCGCATTGTGACCTTTACAGCCAAGGCCACTATCATCGCCGCCGGCGGTACCGGCGGTCTATTCGAGCGCAGCCTCACTTCCGCCGACGTGCTCAGCTCATCACAAGCCATCGCGCGGTCGCACGGTGCGTCCCTTACTAATATAGAGTTCATGCAGATGATGCCCGGCTTCATTGAGCCTAAGCGCAACCTTGTCTTTAACGAGAAGACCTGGCGCTACGTCAAGTTCGACCAGCCGGTCGATATCGCCGACGTCAAGCTGGACGATTTGCTTGAACAGCGCTCCGGATATGGTCCCTTCACTTCACGCCTGGCTTCCCGCGCCATCGATCTTGCCATCGATCAAGCGGGTGCCGAAGGCCTGGCGCTCCACTACGACTTCCCGCGAGAGAATGTCCCCGAGTTCGTGCAGACATTTGCCACTTGGCTACAAGACGAGCATGGTATCGCTCCGAGCGACGAGATACGTGTGGCGATGTATGCCCACGCCGCTAACGGCGGTATCAAGATCGACAGGACCGCGTACACGGGCGTTGAGGGCCTCTACGCCTGTGGCGAGGCAACAGGCGGCATGCACGGCGCCGACCGCATCGGAGGGCTGTCGAGCGCCAATGGCATCGTATTCGGGCGCATTGCGGGCGCATCAGCGGCTCGAGCAGCACTGGACGCTCCCGAGGCTGACGCACCGGTGGATGTCGCCCTCCCCGAGTATGGCATCGCTACAGCAGTCGCCGAGCGCCTAACCCGCTGCCTCAAGCACACAATGAGCGCCTACTGCATGATCAACAGGACCGATGCGGGTCTATCCAAGGCGCTGCAGGAGCTTGAAAGCCTGCAAGATGAAGCCACGACTCTAAATAAGCCGCGTGCCAACGACAGCGAAATCGCTGCCCTCGCGCGCCTACAGTCGCAAATTCAGCTGGCTGCGGAGATGGTCAAAGCCATGCGCAAACGAACCGAAAGCCTAGGTTCGCACTATCGAGCAGACTGAATCGATTCACACTTTGAGTTTGATCACAATTTCTCAACATGCATCGAGCCCCGTAAGTATGATTCCCCCAAGGAGAACACGCTTACGGGGCTTGAGCCGTGTTTTCCCTAAGGGAATCACGGTGCAGACAGCTCAGCTCCGCGCCCTTTCGGGTTCGACCCCATGTGAGGTCAACGAAAAAAGCGACCAGCCGAAGCCAGTCGCTTTACAATGCTTTGGTGGGCCGTCAGGGGGTCAGCCTGCTTCGCAGGCGGCCGCTGCGGCGCCAAGGCGCCTTGCGCGCTGCGCTGGCAAACGCTTACGCGTTTCCTCAGCTCCGCGCCCTTTCGGGTTCGACCCCATGCAAGGTCAACAAAAAAGCGACCAGCCGAAGCCAGTCGCTTTACAATGCTTTGGTGGGCCGTCAGGGGGTCGAACCCTGGACCTTGGGATTAAGAGTCCCCTGCTCTACCAACTGAGCTAACGACCCAAAGCTAAAGTCCGTTGTGGCGGACTTTAGAGGAGATATCGTGTGGTGGGCCGTCAGGGGGTCGAACCCTGGACCTTGGGATTAAGAGTCCCCTGCTCTACCAACTGAGCTAACGACCCGATATCAACACGAAGCAAGAACTGGGGTGGGTAAAGGGACTCGAACCCTCGACCTACGGGACCACAACCCGTCGCTCTAGCCAACTGAGCTACACCCACCGTGTCCTGTGCGCTTCGCGCTCGACTATTATTGCAAGGAACGCCACGCGATGCAAGCCCCAATTTTCAAGAATTTTGAAAAGAGTTTTTCGAGCGCGTTTCGAGCAATTCCCACCGGTTTCATAGGAGTAAACTTGCCCCACTGCAAATGCTCGAAAGGACCAGCATGAAAGAACTCTCCAACCGTACGGCGAGATTTACCGATTCGGTCATCCGCCGCATGACACGCATCTCCAATAAGTACGGCGCTGTCAATCTCTCGCAGGGCTTCCCTGACTTCGATCCCCCAGCGCAGCTGCTCGATAGCCTCAGCACCATCGCCACCGACCCCAAGCCGCTTTACCACCAGTACTCCATCACCTGGGGCTCCCAGGCCATGCGTGAGGCGCTTGCCGCCAAGCAGGAGCATTTTATGGGCATGTCGGTAAACCCCAACGAGAATATCGTAGTCACCTGCGGCTCCACCGAGGCCATGATGGCCGCCATGATGACGGTTACGAACCCCGGAGACAAGGTCGTCATCTTCTCGCCGTTCTACGAGAACTACGGCGCCGACACGATCCTTTCGGGTGCCGAGCCTATCTACGTGCCGCTCAACCCGCCCACATTCGACTTTGACCGCGAGACACTCGAGGCGGCCTTCCGCGACAACGACCCCAAGGCCATCGTCCTGTGCAACCCTTCCAACCCTTGCGGCAAGGTCTTTACGCGCGAGGAGCTCACCTTTATCGCCGACCTCTGCAAAAAGTACGACACCTACTGCATCACCGACGAGGTGTACGAGCACATCGTCTACGCGCCCCACGAGCACGTCTATATGGCCACGCTGCCCGGCATGTTCGAGCGAACCATCAGCTGCAGCTCGCTGTCCAAAACGTACTCCATCACCGGCTGGCGTCTGGGCTACACCATTGCCCCGGCCCAGATCACCGAGCGCATCAAGAAGGTCCACGACTTCCTCACCGTGGGTGCCGCCGCTCCCCTGCAGGAAGCTGTCGTCACCGCCCTCAACTTCGACGACAGCTATTACCAGGAGGTCCTCGACCTCTACACCGCCAAGCGCGACCTGTTCTGTCAGGGACTCGGCAGCATCGGCCTCACGCACAACGTGCCGCAGGGCGCCTACTACGTCATGATGGACATCTCTGAGTTTGGCTATGACAGCGACCTCGAATTCTGCGAGGACCTCGCGTCTAAGGTGGGCGTGGGCGCCGTGCCCGGCTCGAGCTTCTTCCGCGAGCCCGTCAACCATCTGATTCGTTTCCACTTTGCCAAGCGAGACGAGACGCTTAACGCGGCGCTGGAGAACCTCAAGTCGCTACGTGATAAAATCAAGCCGCGCGGGTAAGGACGGCCCGGCAACTAAAGCAACCAAAGAAGCCCCGCGCCGCCCGCCGCGTTGCGAGGCTTCTTTCTATAGCGCTTTCTTAAATAGTTTAGAGCTCTATACTTTAGTCACGGAGCAACTCGTCCCAGAGAGAGGAATACTATGGCAGAGCAGCAGCTTATCGGAGCGCTCGAGGCCGGTGGCACCAAGATGGTCTGCGCCACGGGCTATGCGGACGGTACGGTCCTAGAGCGCGAGCAGATCGCGACCACGACCCCGCAGGAGACCGTTGAGGCCGTCAACGCATGGTTTGCCGACAAGGGCATCGCCGCGCTGGGCATCGGCGCCTTTGGCCCCACCGCAGTCAACCCTGCCTCGCCCCAATACGGCAAGATCCTGGAGACGCCCAAAACGGCATGGCGCTACTTTGACCTGCTGGGCACTATCCAAAACGAGCTCAATATCCCCTGCGGCTACGATACCGACGTCAACGTCGCCTGCCTGGGCGAGGTCACGTTTGGTTGCGCCAAGGGCCTCACCGACGTGGTCTACCTGACCATCGGCACCGGCGTGGGCGCCGGCGTGCTCTCGGGCGGTAAGCTCGTGCACGGCATGATGCATCCCGAGGCCGGCCACATCCTGGTCACGCGCGACCCGCGCGACACCATTGGCGAGCACAGCGCCTGCCCCTTCCACGACAACTGTCTCGAGGGCCTCATCGCCGGCCCCGGCGTTAAAAAGCGCTGGGATGGCAAGAGCGCCGGAGACATGGCCGATGACCCGGAGGCCATGGACCTGCTCGCCGGCTATCTGGCACAGGCGCTCATGACCTACACGCTGTGCTACGCGCCGCAAAAGATCATCATCGGCGGCGGCGTGGCCGACCACACCCCCATCGTGCCGCTCGCACGCAAGAAATGTGCCGAAATGCTCAACGGCTATATCGTCACGCCCGAGGTCAACGACATCGATACCTACATTGTCAACAACAGCCTCGAGGGCAAGCAGGGCATCATGGGTTGCCTTGCCTTGGGCGCACAGGCGCTTCAGTAACAGACGCACCCACGGGGCGTGGCGCGCCCAGCAAATCCGACCAATGGAACGACGCCACCACGCCTCATATAAGCCCTCAAATAAAAAAGGCCGCCTAGGACCAAACGATACGTCCTAGGCGGCCTTTTTGGCGCACATCAGCGACCGTAAGAGATATCGGAGCACAACGCCCGTCGCCGCCCCGCAGCAGTCGATCATCACATCGGTGATCATGCCGGCGCGTCCCGGCACAAAGAGCTGAATCGTCTCGTCGATCGAGGGAATCAGCAGCAGGAACACCGCCGTGGGCAGCAGCACGTCAAAGGTGCGCCGGCCCTCAAGATCAAAGGCGTGCGTTGCCAGGATGCCGAGCACCATATACTCGGTAAAATGCGCGCACTTGCGAACAACAAAGTTGGTCACCCATTCATATGGAAGTCCCACGCCGTGCAGGAAACCGCGGATAGCTTCCATGACCGTCAGGCTCAGCGAGCCCGACCCCGAGCCGGGAACCAGCGAATTGCCCCAGATCAAGAGCGCCATCAGGCAGGTTACAACCGCCCATTTTCGATTGATCTTAACCATGCAGAAGTTATGCCTCCGCGCGGAGCGGCGCGAAGCTGGCGGTACCGCCCTCGATAACGCTCAGATAGGCACGGCCCGTACGCTTGGCGGTAGAGGACTGCAGGCGCTCGATCTCTTCCTCGAGAATCTGATTGACGCGCTCGTGACGACGATTTTCCATAATGCCGGCGGCAATAGCCTCGGCTCGCTCAATGCTCTCGCGCGAGATACGGGCGGTATCCTCGGGGAACACAGCGCTGTGACGGCCGACATAGGCGGGGGCAGCAGGCTGAGGGGCAGCGACGGGAGCGGGGGCTGCAACAGGAGCGGGCTCGTCAATCTCATCCAGAATCGCGGTGGCGGCGGCCCACATGTCCTCGTGGCCCGAGTAATCGGCCATGGGGACATCAACCTCGAGCGAGGCGTCCGGAAGGTCGCCGGTGTCGATGCGATCTTGGGCTTCAATAGATGCGGTGATGGCTGCGGGTTCATCGAGGTCGTCAAGATCGATGTCCGCGGCACCGGAGATGATAGGCATGCTGGCGAGGTTTGCATTGTACGGCGCAGCCTCAGCCGCCTGCTGCTGGGCAGGAGCGCCCCAAAGCGAGCTTTCGGCGGCACGGCGGGCGGCAACGGCCTCCTCGTCCGCAGTAATGGCTTCATCAACGTACGAATTATCGGCAGAAGCGTCCACGTCCGCCGAGGTAGCGCTGTAGGCGTTATTGGCTGCCGCGTTGGCAACGAGTGCCACGAAAGCCGCCGTGCTGCCCGCAGGGGCGGCCTGGGAGCCAGACACGGCACGTGCCGCGGCGGCGATGTCGTCACGATTGAAGGAGCCTGTCTGCCCGCCGTTGGTGAGCTCGTCGATGGCGACTTGATAGACGTCGCGCGAGTGTGCAGGGTCGCAGCTCACCGGCGAATCGTCGTCGAGCATACTGTCGATCATGGACCAAGCCTCGTCCTCGTCCATAGCATCTGCGGCTCGAGCGATGGTAGGGACACCATCATCGGCATGACGGCGCTGGAACGCACCAGTCAGGCCGGAAAGGAATGCCGAGGTAGACTGCTCCGGCTGAGTCTGAGAAGCAGAAGCCGCAGTGAAAGGAGTAGCATCCTGCTGCTGAGCTGGAATCGAGGCGGTCTTGAACTCGCTTTGATGCTGATTGAGATTGGCGGCACCGCCCATGGCATCGGGCTGGAACAGACGCTCTTCACGCTGCGCACGGTACTCGGAGATACCCAGCGAGGCGGCATAGATACCCACGCCCGCCACCGCGCCCACGGCGAAGGGAACCGCACCCGCCACGACCGTCTCGTTCACCGACGAAAACGGTAGCGTCGCGGCATACATAACCACGGGAGCGGCAAGGCCGATCCCGCACGAAAGTCCGGCAAGGACTGCTCGTTGTGTTGCATCAGAAGAAGCCATGAGCTCTCCCCATCTTCCAGCACCCAAATCGCATCATTCAGTTGGCTGCGCGAGAGAAGATGAAGCGGGGCTATGCCCCAAAGCAACGGTATATGGTTCGTTTCATCTGCGTTTTCCGTCGCGAAGCTTAAAAGCTATTATGCGAAACCGCCCTGTCGATTGCAAGCGACGATGTCGGATTGAAACGGGAAACCTGCTGCTCGTCGTTCTTATGGTTAAAAATAAGCGCGGAGCGGCGATATGGAAAAGGGCCGAGGCTCAAAGCCCCGACCCTTTATCGCATTGATGACTATCGCTGCGCGTGGATGACAACCTAGAACGTCTGCTCGTAGTCGCTGTGTTTTTTAGCCGAACGCACCAGGAACTCCTGGTTGGTGTTGGTGCCCTTAAGACCCTTGATAAACGATGCGGCCGCGCGCTCGGTGTTGTTCATGCCGGCAAGAATGCGACGCAGACCAAAGACAAACGGACGCATCTGCTCGTCGACCAACAGGTCCTCATTACGCGTACCGGAGGCAACGGGGTCGATAGCCGGGAAGATGCGACGGTCGGCCAGGTCGCGGTCGAGCTTAAGCTCCATGTTGCCGGTGCCCTTGAACTCCTCAAAGATGACCTCGTCCATCTTGGAACCGGTGTCGATGAGGGCAGAGGCCAGGATGGTGAGCGAGCCACCGTTCTCGATATTACGGGCTGCGCCCAGGAAGCGCTTGGGCGGATACAGCGCCGCCGAATCGACGCCGCCCGAAAGGATGCGGCCCGAGGCGGGCGCCGCCAAGTTGTAGGCGCGGGCAAGACGCGTGATGGAGTCGAGCACCACCACAACATCGCCGCCCAGCTCCACGATGCGCTTGGCGCGCTCGATGACGAGCTCTGCCACGCGAGTGTGGTTGTCGGCGGGCATATCGAAGGTCGACGCCACGACCTCACCCTTGATGGAACGCTGCATATCGGTGACCTCTTCGGGGCGCTCGTCGACGAGCAGGCAGATGAGGTGCACCTCGGGGTTGTTAATCGAGATTGACTGGCAAATCTTCTTGAGAATCGTGGTCTTGCCTGCCTTGGGCGGGGACACAATCAGGCCACGCTGACCCTTGCCGATCGGCGACACGATGTCGATGGCGCGACCGGTAATGGAGTCCTTGCCGTGCTCCATGCGCAGCGGCTCGTTGGGATAGACCGGGGTGAGGTCGCCGAACTTGGGACGGTTGCGAATCTGCTCGGGGTCCAGACCGTTGACGGTCGTGATTTTGGCGAGGCCGGCGCGCTTGTCACCGCCGCGCGAAGGACGCAGCGAGCCCTCGATGACGTCGCCCGTGCGCAGGCGCGCGGAGCGGATGAGGTAGGCGGGCACGAAGGCGTCGTCGTTGGACTTCATGTAGCCATGGGCGTGGATGATGCCGGAGCTGTCCGGGCGAATCTGCAGAATGCCCTTGATATCGCGGAAGCCCTCGGCCTTCGCAGCGGTGACGTAGATCTCTTCGACGAGCTCGGCTTTCTTCTTGCCGGTCGTCTCGATCTCGAACTCCTTGGCCTTCTCGCGCAGTTCGGCGACCTTCATGGCAGCGAGCTCCTCACGCGAAAGCGTGGGTTCGGTGGGGGCGGCGTTGCGCTCCTTGTTGCGCTGTTTGCGATCGCGCTGGCGGTTGCGACGGTCGTTGTTGCGCTCGTCCTTGCGCTCATTGCGCTCGTCGTTGCGCTTGTGCTGGCGACGGTTGGGGCGAGCGCCGTCTTCGGCCTCGGCGGGCGCGGCGCCATCGGTTGCGGCGGCGCCGGCATTGGCCGTAGCGGCGTCATTGGCCTCGGCGCCGGAATCAATCTGCGCTTCGGCATCAGCCTGCTGCTCGGACGCCTTGGCCTTAGCGGACTTCTTACGACCGCGCTTGGGCTTCTCGGACGCAGACTGTTCGACGTCTTGGGGCTCGGCGGCATCAGTCGATGCATCGACGGTCGTCTCGGCGGAATCCTCGGACGCACCCTTCTTGGCAGTCTTGGCCTTGGACGTGCGCTTAGCAGCAGTACGATGGCTGCGACCAGGACGGACGTCGGCGGGCTCGACATCGGCGGGAGCGGCCTCGGAAGTCGTAGCATCTTGGACGGGTGCATCGGCAGCGGTTGCAGACTCGGCGGTCGCCGCAGCATCCCGAGCGGCTGCAGCTGCGGCTGCGGCCTTCTCTGCCTCGACGAAGGCCTTGGGCTTGCGACCGCGACGGTGCGGGCGCAAAGCCGGATCGACAACGGGAACTTCGCTGACCTCGACAGGCGCAGCAGGCTCAGCAGGCGATATGCCCTCCCCTGACGTGGAACGAGCCGAAGCCTCGGTGAGCTCGGGGGTTACCTGATCGGCAACCTGCTCGGCCTTAGCAACCGTGCGACGGCGTGTGCGCGGTGCCGGCTTCTCGGTCGGCTGGTCGGCGGCAGGGGTCTCGGGCACAGACGGAGCTGCAAGCTCGGTCAGAGCCGCGGCCTCGCGCTCGGCAGCACGACGGCGGGCGCGCACCACCTGAGCCTCGCTAATCTGCGCCAACGCACGTGCCTGCGCGACCTCATCGGAAATCGGCGCCGAGGAGTCAGCTGCAACGGTACGCTTGGCGCGCGTCGTGCGCGTGGTACGGCGCTTGGGCTTGGTGACCTCCTCGCCGTCATCGGCAGGCTTGGCCGCGCGGCGCGTACGCTTGGGCTTTGCCGGAGCAGCCTCCTCACCAGTTGCAGGCACGGCCTTCTCAGCCGCTACAGGCGTAGGCGTCGAAGCAGCCTTAAGCGTCTCAGGAGCCGAGGCATGCGCGGGCGCCGCGACCTGGTCCGACGCAACCGGTGCAGCGGGAGCGGCTTGCGTCGTCGTTATTTCGTTTTCTTGCTGTTGATCAGACACAGTGTTTGCTCAACTTTCTTTTCAAGCCCTGTGATCACATGCTCCCTGCATAAACCTTCAGGGCGGCTAAACAGTCTAGTTCCGTTCAAAACGACGGACATCATTGATCTGTATCGAGATGATTGCGTCATATACGCAGCGTTAGTGTAACACAACCGCCGCCACCTGCAACTTAGTCATTGGACGTTCTTAAACGCCCAGTCATCAGGGACACTCCTCCTCAAAAGCGCCTTGAAATGTCGCGCCAGAGGAGTGAAGCCGTGGCACCTGGAATAGCCGCGCCACGAATCGCGCCCATCTGCTACGTTTGCCCCGAGCCCCTGACCATACCCTTGTTTTTTCAAAAACAACGAGTCTGCTACCTGCACTGATAATTGTTCTCGGGGGAAGCGGGCACTGCGGGGCGCGGCAAC
>CAJMRE010000046.1 GCA_905215755.1 uncultured bacterium | reverse complement strand
GGTTTCAGTCATTTAAGTCTGTCCCCAATGACTAAAGAACGTCCCCAATGACTAGGTGCCGTACTTGACTTTAACTCTGCTTTAACTGGTACCATCCTCTATGTCTGTAACGCCATATAGACAGAGGGGATATATCTATGACCGCAACTGCATCCGCCGCACCCGCCAAGGTGTACTTTACGAACCTGCGCACGCATGCTCGCGAGAGCCAGCTCGACAAGCTCAAGCGCCTCATTCGCCGCGCCGGTATTGAGCAGATCGACTTTGAGAACAAGTTCGTTGCTATCAAGATTCACTTTGGCGAGCTGGGCAACCTGAGCTTTTTGCGCCCCAACTACGCCCGCGCCGTCGCGGACGTCGTAAAAGAGCTGGGCGGCAAGCCCTTCCTCACCGACTGCAACACGCTCTACGTCGGTAGCCGCAAAAACGCGCTCGAGCACATCGACACCGCCTACCAGAACGGCTTCACCCCGTATGCCACGGGCTGTCAGATTATCATCGCCGACGGCCTCAAAGGCACCGATGAGGCACTCGTTCCGGTCGAGGGCGGTGAGTACGTGCACGAGGCCAAGATCGGCCAGGCACTCATGGACGCCGACATCGTGATCAGCCTCACCCACTTTAAGGGCCATGAGCAGGCCGGATTTGGCGGCGCCATGAAGAACCTGGGCATGGGAGGCGGCAGCCGTGCTGGCAAGATGGAGCAGCACGCCGCCGGCAAGCCGAATGTCGATACCACCAACTGCGTGGGCTGCCACGCCTGCGAAAAGATCTGCGCGCACAACGCCGTCTCGTTTGACGACACCCGCGAGCGCGAGCTTGCCAACGGTAGTACTCGCACGGTACACGTGGCCGCCATCGACCACAATCGCTGCGTGGGGTGTGGGCGCTGCATTGCGGCGTGCAACCAGGACTGCATCAAGCCCGGCTATGACGCTGCGGCCGATGTGCTCAACTACAAGATCGCCGAGTACACGAAGGCTGTCGTCGACGGCCGCCCGAGTTTCCACATCTCGCTCGCTATGGACATTAGTCCCAACTGCGATTGCCATCCCGAAAACGACACGCCCATCGTCAACGATATCGGTATGTTCGCGAGCTTCGACCCGGTCGCCATCGACCAGGCTTGCGCCGACGCCGTCATGACATCCGAGCCGCTGCCCAACACCGAGCTCACCGATAGCGCCGCTAAGATGGAGCACAATCACGAGCACCTGGAGGGCGAGCAGGCACACGACCCCTTCTGCATCACGCATCCCGACACCGACTGGCGCGCGTGCATCGCGCACGCCGAAAAGATTGGCCTGGGCACGAGCGAGTATGAGCTCATCGAGGTCAAGTAGCGTCCGGTTATTGGACAAATCGCGTTCTTTTAGCAGCGCAACGTAAGTAAAAGCCGCCCGTGAGCACAGCGCTCACGGGCGGCTTTTCGGAAGCGAGGTGAAAAATCGAATACCGCCGACCACAAGGCGTTTTAGGCAACAAAACCCCAGACGTTGCTTTTTGCCTAAAAGTGCTCGTCGAGGAAGTTATTGACTGTGTTCCAGTAGAGCTCGGGGTCAACTTGCGCACTCTTGGCGTGGGTGGCGCCATGGATGGTGAGCTTTTGCTTGACCTTGCTGGCGCACGCCTCGTAGTTTTGGTCGAGCATACTGTACGGTACAAAGGTGTCCTGGTCGCCGTGGATAAACAGCATGGGAACCGTCGCGTGTTTGAGTTGCTCCACACTGCTCGCCTTATGAAAGTCGTAGCCCGCGCGCACGTTGCACACCAAGTTTGCTACATCGAGCAAGGGAAAGCTGGGCAGGCCGAACACGTCCTTGAGCTGCAGAGAAAACTCGTCCCAAACACTCGTATAACCGCAGTCCTCGATA
This sequence comes from uncultured bacterium, assembly GCA_905215755.1. Classification (GTDB taxonomy): domain Bacteria; phylum Actinomycetota; class Coriobacteriia; order Coriobacteriales; family Coriobacteriaceae; genus Collinsella. The sequence continues at coordinate 10,471 of CAJMRE010000046.1, read as the reverse complement.
ATGCATTTCACGTTTGCGGGCAGAGACTCCCCCGCGACGTTCATGGCAGTTGCCGCACCCATCGACTCGCCAAAGACCAGGATGCGCGCCTCGGGGTCAGCCTGAACGATTCGCTCGATCCATGCGACGATGTCGAGGCGCTCGGGCCAGCCCATGCCGATATAGTCGCCGCCGGAGCGCTCGTGGGCGCGGGCGGCGGGTGCGAGTACGTTCATGCCACGGTCGTGGAAGCGTTTGGCGTATCGGGCCATACCGATGGGCTCGTTGGTATATCCATGCAGGCAGACGGCGTAGTCGTGCGTGCTCTCCGACGCAGCAAAATACCAGGCGGCAAGCTCGGTCCCGTCGTCCGCGGTGAGGCTCCTGCTCTTGCGGTTCTCTTTAAACCATGCCCGCGCCTCGGTATCCTCGGCATCCGGCTGCTCACCTTCTTTGTCGTTCTTGCTATCCTGCATCATCTTCATGGTGTATGGCGCGCGGGGATTCAGCGCGAAGTCAAACAGAAAGTTGCCGGCAAATCCGAGCAGCGCAACGACAACCACCAGCGCAACGACGCCGGCTATCTTGAGCTTTCGATGGGAACGTGCGTTTTGAGACATAAGAAGCTTTCCTATAAGATGTTAATACATCAACATTTAATGCAAGCGCATTATGGACGTTCGCCGTTGATGCGTCAACAGACAAAGAATGGGTAAACAAAGGGTCACGTATGGTGCAAATTTCGCACGTACCTAGACGCTTTGATATAGTGTTGAGAACTCTTTACGTTGGAGGATGTAACCGGCATGTCCGATTCGAGCGACAGTTCTAAGCCGCGACCCAAGACCGCGGCCGTTCCACACTACACGGTGGGTGAGGAGATCATGAACTCCGTCACCCATGGTGTCGGCTGCCTGCTGGGTATCGCGGGCCTGGTGCTCCTGATCGTATTCGCCGCCCTGCGCGGCGGAGGCCCGGCCCACATGGCCGCGGCAATTGTCTACGGCGTCAGCATTATCCTCGAATACCTAGCCTCCACGCTCTACCACGCGATTCAGCCCGCGCGCGCCAAGCGCGTGTTTCGCATCATCGACCACAGCTGCATCTACCTGCTCATAGCCGGCAGCTATACGCCGTTTTGCCTCATCACGCTCGCAAACGACGGCGGCGCTGTGCTGTTCTTTGCCGTATGGGCCATCGCCATTATCGGCATCGCCCTCGAGTGCTTTATGCGCGAGCGTCAACCGCACTGGGTAAGCGGCCTGGTCTACCTGCTGATGGGCTGGCTCGTTGTCTTTAAGCTGCCCGAACTTGTGGCGCTGCTCAACCCCGTGGCACTTGCCCTGCTCGCCGTCGGCGGCGTGTGCTACACCGCGGGCGTGCCGTTCTATATCGCCAAAAACGTGCGCTATCTGCACAGCGTGTTTCACCTGTGGGTACTCGCCGGCAGCATCTTCCAGTTCATGGCGGTGATCCTCTTCGTAATCTAGCGACCACGCCTGCGCGCTCGCGTCCTTGTTTGGGCGCCGGCGCAATTGCCGTATCCGCCGTCAACGTTTTAATCCGACGTCCCGAATCTTGGAGGTTCGAGAAACTCCCGATGGACATAACCATCTCCCTTATCACCACCCTCGTTTTGACCCTCATCAACGGCTACTTCTCTATGTCCGAGATGGCGCTCACCACGGCCAAGCGCGCCGTGCTGGAGCACGAGGCCGAGGAAGGCGACAAGCGCGCCGAGCGTGCCATTAAGCTGGCTGCCGACTCCGACCAGCTGCTCGCCACCATCCAGGTTGCCATTACGCTCGTGGGCTTCGCCTCGTCCGCCGTCGCCTCGACGAGTCTGTCCGACCCGCTCGCCACGTGGCTCATGAGCTTTGGCATCGCGCCGCTCTCCGCCATCGCGCGCGGCCTGGCGCCGGTCATCATCACCGTCGCGGTCGCCTTCGTATCCATCGTGATCGGCGAGCTCGTCCCCAAGCGCATCGGCCTGGCCAATGCCGAGGGCGTGTCCAAGCAGGTCGTGGGCCCGCTTTCCGTGTTCCAGAAGATCGCCCGTCCGCTCGTGTGGCTGACTGGCGCTTGCTCCGATGGCCTGGCCCGCATCCTGCGCATCAAGAGTGCCGACGACCGCCAGAACGTCTCGGAAGAAGAGATCAAGTACATGGTCTCGGAGCAGGACGACCTGCTCGACGAGGAAAAGCGCATGATCCACGAGATCTTCGACCTGGGCGACACCGTTGCCCGCGAGGTCATGGTGCCGCGCGTGGACACCACCATGTGCGAGGACGACGAGACGGTCGCCGACGTGCTGTCCACCATGCGCCAGACCGGCTTTAGCCGCATCCCCGTCTATCACGAGGATCCCGACAACGTCGCCGGCATTGCGCACATCAAGGACCTGATTCAGCCCGCGCTCGACGGCAAGGGCGACCAGCCCATCGCCGGTTTTTTGCGCGACGCCACCTTTGTGCCCGACACCAAGGACATCCTGCCGCTGCTGTCCGAGATGCAGACCTCTCACGACCAGATCGTGGTGGTCGTGGACGAGTACGGCGGTACGGCCGGCATTATCACCATCGAGGACATCGTCGAGGAGATCGTCGGCGAGATCGAGGACGAGTTCGACCCCGACAACAAGTATCTCACGCGCCTTTCGCGCCGCGAGTGGCTCGTTGATGGGCGTTTTTCGTGCGATGACGCGATTGAGCTTGGTTGGCCGCTCGAGGAAAGCGATGATTATGAGACCATCGCCGGCTGGATTTTGGAGCTTTGCGACTCGGTGCCCGACATCGGAGAGGTGTTTGAGGTTGCAGGGTACAAGTTCAAGGTGCAGTCGATGCGTGGCCAGCGCATCTCGCTCATCCGCGTGATCGCTCCGGCCGAAACCGATAAGAAGGATTCCGAGTCTTCGGCAGAGAAGCCGGCGACGTCGGGTGCGGGCTCTGTGGATCCGCACGATGGCGACGAGTAGGGCAAGGAAGAGTAGGGGAGAGTTATGGCAGGCCTGTTCAACATCCTTAAGGTCACCGTCAGCGAGGACAAGATCTGCGCGCATGTGCTGGTGAACCCCGGCATGCCGCTCATGACCTCGGAGGATATCGAGGCCACGGCGCGCGTGTATTACCTGGTGCCGGCGATTGCCAAGCACCTGTGCCTGGGTGATTCCGGTCGCGAGTTCCAGGACTGCATGGGCCAGACCGAGCTTTGCCATCTGCTTGAGCATGTGACGGTCGAGCTCATGAACGAGACCGGTCTTGCCGGTAGCATCTCGTGCGGCCGCACGCGCGTAAGCGAGCACGACGAGCGCGTCTTTGAGGTTGAGCTTTCGTGCCCCGACGACGCGCTGGCCATCGGTGCGCTGTCGTCGGCAACCTTTATGATGGACTGGGCGTACCTGCACGCCGACCAGCCTGCCCCCGACGTGGAGGGCACGGTCGCGGGCCTGCGCAACCTGGTACTGGGCATGCGCGCCGAGGCCGAGGGCAAGGATCCTCACGAGGCCGTCGCCGCTGCGAACGGCGAAGATGCTGCCGAGGACGAGGGCGCTGACGAGGGCGATGTGCCGGTCGACGCCGAGCCCGTTGCCGATGCGACCGCCGAGCCCGTTCCCGCCGAGCCCCAGGGCGTCCCCAACTTTGACGACGAGCCCCAGGTGGCGATTGATACCGAGGGCGCGGTTGCCGAGAACCACGAGGCCTCCGCTGCCGTCTTTGGCGGTGCGGCGACGGTTCCGGCAGGACCTGCGCATGAGGGCGGTCTGCCGCTCGTGGACGGCGCCGGCGAGGACCCGGGTGCCACGGTGGCCATGCCGGCTATGCCCCAGGAGTAGGCCTACGCGTTTATCACCATCACGTACCTGCGCCTTTGCCGTACGCAGATGAGCGGAGCGGCAAGTGATGCGCTGCGGGTATAATGGACAGCATTCAAACGGTGGGCACCGACGTGCCCGCAGGAGAGGAATGATCATGGGTAAGACTTTCAGCTTTGTCTCCGGCGCGCTTTTTGGTGCCGCTGCCGGCGCTATTGTCGGCGTTGCTCTGGCCCCGCGCTCGGGCGCCGAGACCCGCGCCATGGCTGCCGATATCGCCAACGACGCCTGGGACAATATGCGCGACACCTACGAGCACAGCGCCGAGGAGGCCCGTGCTGCGGTGAATGACTTTGGCCCGATGGTCGACGCCAAGACCGATGACCTGCGCGCCAAGGTCGACCTGGCCCGCGAGCGCATGGACCAGCTGCGCGAGCAGCTCAACGACGCCATTTCGGGCGGCAACGTGACGCCTGCCGCCGACGTCGTGGTCGAGAACGCCGTCGAGGCTGATACCGAGGCTGCGGAGCCCTCGACCGAGGCATAATGCGCGCCGGGGATTTTGTCGGCGCCAAGATCTATCGCAAGCCTACCGAGGACAAGCGCGCCAAAAAGGACGGCACGCCGCGCAGCCCTAAAAAGCTCGGAAAGATTCACTTTCCGGTCTTTACTCCGGGCGGTACGTGCGTGGTCGGCTTTATGGTCCGCCAGTCCGATATCGCGGGCATGATCGAGCGCCCCGACCGATTCGTAGCGCTCGACGCCATTGGTGTCTACGAGGGCGCCATTGCGGTCGATGACGTCAAGGACACGTACGATGCCGCCGCTGCCAAGCGCCTCGACATCAACCTGGACGATTGCATCATCTGGGTCGGTATGGACGTGCGCACGGAATCAGGCGACGTCGTGGGCTATTGCTCGGACGTTGAGTTCAAGCCACGCTCGGGCATCGTGCAGGCATTCTATGTGACCGCCGGTGCTGCTTCGAGTGTTTTGGTTGGTGACACGCAGGTGCCGCCGACGATGCTGCGCGGCTATGCGGACGGCGCGATGATTGTTTCGGACGAGGTCAAGTCGCTCGGGTATTCGGGCGGTGCGGCTGCCAAGGCCGCCGAGGCCAGCGTCGTGGTGGGCGACAAGGTCAAAAAGGGCGCCAAGGTGCTCGACGACAAGGGATCGGTTGCCGTGGACAAGGGCAGTCGCGCACTGGGCAAGCAGCTCGGCAAGACGCGCGGCATGTTCAAGGCCTTTAAGGCCGAATACCAAAAGGCGAGCGGAGGCTCGTCAAAAGCTACAAAATAGCGACGTACCAAATGATGGGAGGCAAGCCGGAGACCTGTTGCTCCGGCTTGCTGTGTTTATGGGGGAGGGCACATGCGCCAAAACGGATCCAACTTAAACGGGCGTTCGGGTGCGCGTCCGACGGCGCGCCGCGACCTGGGGCAGCTGCCCAGCGGTCAGCGCAAGCGTCACCGTAAGCCCGGCGCGATGTATCTCAACCATAGCCGCGGCTTTAGCGATCGCAGCGCGCGCATCGGCAACAGCCGCACACCCCGTCGTTCGTCTCGCCTGCCCTATGCGCTCATCGCCGTGGGCTGTGCGCTCGTGCTGTTTATCGCTGCCGTCGTGGGCTACGTCAACCGCAGTGTGGACGTGGAGCTCAACGGCCAGAAGACCGCGGTGCGTGTGGGCTCTACGCTGCAGAATCTCATCGACGACCAGGAGTTGACTGACACCTACGACGCAGGCGACCTGCTGGCCGTCGATGACAGCGTGCTCAAGCGCCATGGGGGCGAAAAGCTGTCGGTGAAGGTCGACGGCAAGCGCGTGAAGCAGGGCAAATGGGATAGCCGCGAACTTGAGGGCGGCGAGAAGGTGACGGTCAAGGATGGCCGTAACATCTACGAGAAGCACGAGGTTCAGGCTACGGTTATCGAGCCCAAGCTCAAGGTCGAGGGTACGGGCGCTATCGAGTATGTGCAGACGTGGGGTGTCCAGGGCCGCTCCGAGGTGTGGATTGGTGAGCAGTCGGGCAAGACGCAAGACCGCGGCGAGGTTGTGCCCGCCACCGATTGCGTTGTTGCGTGCGCCAGCGTGGCGCCCAAGGGCAACAAAAAGTACGTGGCGCTGACGTTTGACGAGGGTCCGAGCGGCGCTACCAAGCAGATCTTGCAGGTGCTCAAGGAAAAGGGCGTTACCGCGACGTTCTTCCTTTCGGGTGATGCGGCCGAGGCCTCGCCTGCCACGGCCAAGGCGATTGTCGATGCCGGGTGCGAGATCGGATCCAACAGCTACAGCGACGATTCGCTCAAGGGTCAGGACCGTGAGGCGGTACGCGAACAGATCACGAAAGGCACCGATGCGATTAAGTCGGCGACCGGCGTGAAGACGATGCTGCTGCGTGCTCCCTACGCTGCCTTTGACGAACAAAACTGGATTGATGCGATGGACCTGGTCTCCGCCGTGGTCTCGTGGAATATTGACTCGGGCGACTGGCTGCTCAACGGTGCCGACGAGCAGGTCTCGACGGTGCTCGATTCGGTGACGCCGGGCAATATCGTGCTGCTCACCGATAGAGACGAATGCGCCGAGCAGACGCTCGAGGCGCTGCCGCAGATTATCGACGGCCTCATTGCCGACGGCTACAAGATCGTGACGCTCAGCGACCTGGTCAAGACGGACACGTCGCTGAGCAAAAAGCTCACCTCGCTGACGAAGGTCACCATGCCCAAGGACGCCGTGTTCCCCCAACTTGCCGAGGACGACGACACCACAGACTAGTCGCTTAAGAATGTCCCCAATGACTATGTCACGGATGCGTCAGCGTTTGGTATGCCTGCGATGTTTGGAGCATAAATTTGACGCCACGGCGCGATGCTGATGCTATAGTTACTGCGGATAACAAGGGTCAAGAGAAAGGTTGCAGGTGAAATCCAAACCTCGACCATACAGTCGATGACCCCTTGCAGGTGCTTCTTGCGCATGCACGGGGTGTGAGCGCCGAGCGGCGTGCCGCCCGCGCATGCGTATACATATCTAAAAGTCCACGGACGGCGTGCCGGCATGGCCGCAGTCCGAAGGGATAATGATGGGGAGCACCAGTGAATTATCTGAGTGAGATGCTCAAACTGCCGGTCTTGGACGTCGATGGCGAAAAGCTCGGCGTTGTGAACGATTTTGGCATTGCTACCGGCGAAGTTTTTCCACACGTGACGTCGCTCGCGTTTCGCGGTCCCGGCAAGACGCCGTTTATGATCAGTTGGCGCAAATGGGTCGACCGTATCGACGAGACGGGTGTACACCTTAAGACGTCGGCCACCGAAATCCGTTTTTCGTACCTGCAGCCGACCGAACTCTTGCTTGCCCGCGACGTGCTCAACAAGCAGATTGTCGACACGCAGGGCATGAAGGTCGTGCGCGTAAACGACATCAAGTTTTCCATGTCGGGCGAAAATCAGCTGCGCCTGCTGGGCGCCGAGGTCGGTGCCCGCGGTCTGCTACGCGCCATCAGCCCCGCGCTCGAGCATATCGTCGAAGGCTTTATGAAGCACCTGGGCAAGCCGCTCAGTGAGGACATCATCGCTTGGTCCTACATGGACCTGCTCGACCGCTCGACCAAGAACATTCAACTTTCGGTGTCGCACAAGACGCTCGGCGAGCTGCACCCTGCCGACATCGCCGATATTATCGAGCAGCTCGACCCGCGCCTACGTGCGCAGGTGTTTGCGCAGCTCGATACTGCCCAGGCCGCCGAGGCCATCTCGGAGTTCGATGACGACGAGCTTATGACCGAGATGCTCGAGGGCCTGTCCGACACGGACGCATCGTCGATGCTGGCCATGATGGACCCGGACGACGCCGCCGACCTGATCGACGAGCTCGATTACGAGAAGGCCGAGAAGCTCCTGCGCCTGATGGGCGTCAAGGAGGAGAAGGCGATTCGTAACCTGCTGGGGTATGAGGACAACACCGCCGGCCGCATCATGACCTCGGAGTTTGTCTCCCTGCCCGCTACGGCAACGGTCGGTGACGCCATCGAGGCGATTCGCGAGCTCGACGAGGACTTCGAAAGCGTCTACTACGTCTATACCGAGGATCCGAGCGGCATGCTGACCGGCGTGCTTTCGCTGCGCACGCTGATCGTAGCCGACCGCGACGCCACGCTGGGTCAGCTGGCCTATCGCGACCTGGTCTACGTGTCGCCCGACGAGGACCAGGAAGACGTGACGGACGAGATGACCAAGTACGACCTGGTTGCCATCCCTGTCTGCGACGAGAGCCGTCATATCCTGGGTATCGTAACCTTCGACGACGCCATGGACGTTATTGCCGAGGAGCATCAGGAGGACCTGCAGATCGCCGGTGTCGGCTCGGGCGATAGCGCGTCGGACGACTCGACGAACGTGCTCAGCTGGTTTGTGCATCGCCAGTACTGGGTTGTCGTGTGGGGCATTGCCTCGTGCATCATGGCAACGGTGCTGGGGACGGCGCTCGGCTCCGCGCATCTGGTGGTGTTCCCCATGTGCGCCATGCCGCTCGTGCTGCTTGCTGCCTCGCGCATGGTGTCGTTCGTCAAGAACTACTTCTTGGAGTATGACGGTCACGACGACGAGCCCAAGCCGTATCTGGGGTTCTTCTTCCAGAGCACGGGCATGGGCCTGATTCTGTCACTCGTGACCTACCTGTGCGCCCAGCTGGTGCGCACCGCCGCGTTCCCCGATGCGCCCATGTTTGAGGAGCAACTCTTTACCGGGTCCTTTAATATCGCTGCCATCATTTGCCTGGTTGGCAACATGAGCGCCGTGATTTACCTGATGGTGCTGTTCTGGCGTGACGAGCATGACCTCAACACGTCGGGCACCGCCATGAACGTTATTGCCGTCATGATCTCGTGCGTAGCGTACTGCGCCGCTGCGGTGCTGCTCACCATGTCGGTCATTGGTTAGGTGGTCGCGTGCAAAATACCAAGCAAAAGTCGGGCACCAAGCAAAAGTCGGGCACCAAGCAAAAGTTGACCATCGCGGCCATCTTTGGCGCTATGGGTCCCGGTCTGCTGGCGGCGCTTTCGGGCAATGACGCCGGCGGCATTGCAACGTATTCCAGCGCGGGCGCCAGCTATGGCTACAAGATGCTCTGGATGCTTCCCGTCATGACTGTGCTGCTCATCGTGACGCAGGAGACCGCGGCGCGCTGCGGCTGCGTCACGGGCAAGGGCCTGGCATCGCTCATTCGCGAGCGCTTTGGCGTGCGCAAGAGTGTACTTGCTATGGCGGCGCTGTTGATCGCCAACACAGCCGTGACCATTTCGGAGTTTGCGGGTATTGCGAGCGGCCTTGCCCTCTTTGGCGTGCCGGCGAGCATCTCGGTGCCGTTGGTGGCGCTGCTGGTGTGGATGCTTACCATGTCGGGTAGTTTCCAGCGCATCGAGAAGATTCTGCTGCTGGTGAGCTGCGTGTTCGTGACCTATATTGTCGCCGCGTTTATGGCTGGCCCCAACTGGGGTGAGGTCGCGGTCGACCTGGTCGTGCCTAACATTCAAAATGACCCCAGCTACGTGTCGCTCGTGGTCGCAACGATCGGTACCACCATCGCGCCGTGGATGATTTTCTTGGCGCAGAACAACGTGGTCGATAAGAACGCGGGCGAGGACGATATCGTGCTGCAGCGCATCGATACTGTGAGCGGCTCGCTTGCCGCCGATATCATTGCCGGCTTTATTATCATCACGACCGGTACGGTGTTGTTCCCGGCGGGTATTCAGATTAGCGATGCCGCCGATGCTGCCCGCGCGCTGGAGCCTATTGCGGGTCAGTGGTCCACGGTACTGTTTGCCTCGGGCCTGGTCGCGGCGAGCTTCTTGGCCGCCTGCGTGCTGCCGGGCGTTACGTCGAGCGCTATCTGCGAGGCATTTGGCTGGGAGCGCGGTGCCGACCGCAGCTGGGACGAGGCCCCGGTTTACCGCGGCATCATTACGGCCATCATCGGTATTTCTGCCGTGCTGGTGCTTATGCCCGGCGTCGATCTGTTCCAGATTATGATGACCTCACAGGTCATCAATGGTGTGCTGTTGCCCGTGGTTCTGGTGTTCCAGGTGGTTATCGCAGCCGACCGTCACATTATGGGTGCCAACCGCAACGGTCGCGTGTGGAACGTGCTCACTTGGGCGACTATCGCCGTGATTACGGTGCTGACAGTCGTCATGTTTGTGCTGCAAGCGATGGGCTACAGCGCTTAACGCCCACTTTTGCTTCCGAACAGGCCGCAGCGATGGGCTGCGGCCTGTTTTTTGTCTGCTATAGGGTGTTAGTTATATAGCAATGGACAAAAAATGCCAAATATGAGTACTGTTGCTAAGTGAATAGCATTTACATCCTAAAAGATAATGAACATAGCCTTTAGTATGTTCATTAAAATTGGCTCCAATACGCCTTAAACCAGTCAGGTTGGCTGCTTTAGGGGGTTGTAGGGGTCGCTCGGACGTCATTTTGGGTGGTTTTGCCTGTTACTAAAATGGTAACAGTACTCATATTTGCCCTTTTTTGCCCACAGACCTTTGAGGGTGCGGCGAAAAGGGCTTGTTTTGATTGTTTGGGGGGTAGCGCGCAGAGATGTGGTGTAAGAGGCGTGGCATGCCCCGCCTCTTCTCTTTCTTGAAAGGGAGGGGACACCGCCTAGAATTCG
>CAJMRE010000045.1 GCA_905215755.1 uncultured bacterium | reverse complement strand
GCGCGCAGGCCAGGCCGCAGACGATGCGGCGCGTCACGCGGCGCCAGCTGCCGTGTGCGAGCAGCGTGCGACGGCACACGTCGGGCTCGACAAAATGGGCTCCAGAGGTTTTGTCATTGCGATTGGGGGTCGTGAACAAGGCGGCCATGGTTACTCCCATCCTCATAGGGCCTATGCGATTAAGCCCAGCATATCTGCAGGATGTAGCCGGCGGTAGTGCCGTTTGGAGGGCAAAATGTCCAAAACTTGGGAAGCAAAACATCGCGCGTCTGTGCGTTGCCTGGCTTTAAAAGAAAAGCGCGGAGCCGCTCGATGCGACTCCGCGCTTTGGTGTTCTGTTTTAGCAGACTATGCCGTTACGCTACGAAGAAGTAGACGAGGAAGGCGAGAGCTGCGATCCACATGAGCGGCTTGATCTTGGAGGCCTCGCCCTTAAAGAGCGCGACGATCACGTAGGCGATAAAGCCTAGGCCAATGCCGGCAGAGATGGAGTAGGTGAAGGGCACGCCGGCGACAATCATGAACGCCGGGAAACCCTGCGACACGTCGGACCAGTCGATCTCGGAGGCCTCGCTCATCATGAGGTAGCCGACGTAGACCAGAGCACCGCAGGTGGCGGCGCTGGAAACGATGGTGACGATGGGGGAGAAGAACGCGGCGAGAATGAACAGCACGCCGGTGGTGACGGAGGTGAGGCCCGTGCGGCCACCGTCGGCGGCGCCGGAAGTGGACTCGACGAAGGTGGTGATGGAGGAGACACCCATGAAACCGCCCACAGCAGCGGCGGCGGAGTCGACGATCAGGATCTCCTTGATATTCTCGACGTTGCCGTCGTCGGTGAGGAACTCGCCCTGCTTGGCCACGGCCATCGCGGTGCCCATGGTGTCGAAGAAGTCACTCATGAGCAGCGAGAACGAGATGACGAGGAGCGCGGGGTCGGTAAGGACCTTGACGATGGCGGGCACGCCGCCGGCGTCGGCGATGGGGCCACCGATGCTCGAGAAGTCGAGCGGGGCGATGATACCGGTCGGAGCATGGGTCACACCTAGGGGGATACCGGCGATGACGGCGACGACGATGCCGATGAGCAGCGAGCCGGGGACGTTGCGGCAGGCGAGGGCGACTGTCACCAGGATGGAGATGATGCCGACGATGAAGGTGGGGGAGGTGATGTCGCCCAGACCGACGAGTGTACCGGCGCCAGCGGTGATAATGCCGGCATCGCACAGGCCAATCATGGCGATGAACAGGCCCAGACCCACCGAGATGGCGTGACGCAGGACAACCGGGATGGCGTCCATGATGGCCTCGCGCAGGCCACAAAGCACGAGCAGCAAGATGACGATACCCTCGAGGAAGATGACGCTCATGGCCACGTGCCAGTCACCGCCGCAGACGGTGGTGGTGATTCCAGCGATCATCGCGTTGACGCCTAAGCCCGACGCGCAGGCGAGCGGGCGGTTGGCGAAGATGCCCATGCAGATGGTCATGATGCCGGCGCCCAGGCAGGTGGCGCAGGCGAGCGCTCCCGCATCGATGCCAGCGCCCGAGAGCACCGCGGGGTTGACGGCGATGATGTAGGCCATCGCCAGGAATGTTGTCAGTCCAGCGCGGAGTTCGGTCCCGATTGTGGACTTGCGCTCGCTGACGTGAAATAGTTCGTCCATGCATACCCTTTCCTTGCTCGGCCCCGAGTTTAGGCCGATTGACACGAACTCAACTACTATATCGCCTTTGAAAGGCTGATGTTCCTCGCATGTTGATGTTCGGCGCTTTGTAGCAGACAGACGGTATTTTTCGCATGAAAATGTGTGGGTACCGTATACTTAAGCAGTTACAACGACCCCTATGGAGGAACGTATGATTAAAGAGCTCTGCCACGACGAGGCTATTCTGTCCCAGCGTTGCGAGGTTGCGACCGTCGAGGACGAGTCGGTGGCACAGGACCTGATCGATACCATCAAGTCGCTCGACGATGCCGGCTGCCTTGCCGCTAACCAGATTGGCGTTACCAAGAAGGTCTGCGTCTACCTGGACGACGCCGGCGAGCCCCACGTGCTCTACAACCCCCGTCTGGTGTTTGGCCTGGGTGCCAGCAAGATGGAGGAGAGCTGCCTGACGCACGAGGAGGTCACCAAGTCCACGCGCTATATCAAGTGCAAGGTCGCTTATGACGTGATCGTCGACGGCAAGATGCGCGAGCGCAAGCAGGACTTTGTGGGCTTCGAGGCGCAGATGATTCAACACATGATTGACCACTGTCTTGGAAAGTTGGTCTAAGGGGACCAAAGCACCGCACTTCGTCTCTTTTGGCCCGGGCATGACATTGTTGTCATGTCCGGGCTTTTGTGTTTAGCGCCTTTTTGTTTGGAGACAATGAAATTAGCAAGAACGTAAAGCTAGGAGGCGCTATGTGTACGAGTATTCGATTTACCGATAATTCTGGCCACATGTATCTGGGCCGCAATCTCGACTGGAGCTTTGACTACGGCCAACAGGTTCGCGTGATGCCGCGCGGGTTTCACATTCCGTATTCGTTTATCGACGACGCGACAGCGGCACACGCGGTGATCGGTATGTGCATCGATTACAAGAACTACCCTATGTTCTTCGATTGCGGCAACGATGCAGGCCTTGCCGTGGCGGGTCTCAATTTCCCGGGTTATGCCGAGTATGCCGAGGACCCTGTCGACGGCAAGACCAATATCGCGGCCTATGAGTTTCCCCTGTGGGTGGCAGCGACGTTCTCGACGGTCGATGAGGTCGAGGCTGCGCTGCGCGATACGGTGATTGTCGCCAAATCTGCCGGAGAGGGGCTGGGCGTGTCGCTGCTCCATTGGATTATCGGCGACAGCCAGCGTAGCATCGTGGTCGAGATGATGGCTGACGGCCTGCATGTATACGGCGATCCGGTCGACACCCTCGCCAATCAGCCCACCTTCCCGTGGCACATGGAAAACCTCCGCACCTATATCACCGCCACAAGCGATTTTCCGCAGACGGCGACATGGCGTGGCGCCGAGCTTAAGCCCTATGGAGCCGGTGCCGGCATGCGCGGCATTCCGGGCGATTGCTATTCGCCGAGCCGTTTTGTAAAGGCGGCGTACCTCAATGCCAATTACCCACAAAAGGAGAGCGAGACCGAAAACGTCGTTCGCATGTTCCGCTCGCTCGAGGGCGTGGTGATGATCGAGGGAGCGTCCAGGATGGGCGATGGCAAGTTCGAGAAGACTATCTACACCGGATGCTTTAGCGCGCGCACGGGCAATTATTACTACGCGATGTATGGGGATCCGTCGATTCGCTACGTGAGCCTGATGGATGCCGAGGGCGCGAGCTCCGATAGGCTCGTGGTTCCCGAGCCACGCCGTTCGTAGCCGCTAGCTTTACTGCAATGCAAAGCGGCCCTGCGTCTCTCGTGAGGTGCAGGGCCGCTGTCGTTGATTTGTGACGTCACTAGAAGTTGACGTCGTTGAGTTGTTCGCTCTCGAGGCCGTCGAGCTGTTGCTGTTCGGGCGTATCGGCGACGCTCTCGAGCAGCTCGGTGGGATCGACGTTCATGTTTCTACCGGCCTCGTTGCCGTTGACCAAGTCGTCCGAGAAGATGTCGACTTCCATTTCCTCGGCTTCCTCGATCTGAACTTCGAGCGGCACCTGGGTGCGCACGAGTTTGACTGCCGGGCGCATGCGGGCAAAGAGGGGCACGTACTCGATGATGATGGCCGAGTTCTCTAGACCGTACCAGCGTGCCGGGCTTCCGCAGGCGCGGCGGACGGCGTACTTGATGGCCATCACGCGGTGGTCGTTGCGGTTGATGTCCGTTTCGGGGGCGAGCATCTTGCGCAGCATGCAAAAACGGAAGTCGCCCACGTTGCCGCGTGTCTCGTAGATGGAGTAGGTGTGATGCTGCGGCGGCAGCTCACCCGATGCCATCAGGTCGCCAACGATCTGGCGCAGGTAGGCATTGATGCGCTGGTTGACCTTAAAGCCCAGGTCCAGGCGCACGCGGAACAGGAAGTCCGTGCCAAAGGTCTCGACGGAATACTCGTGCGTATAGGGCTCATCGGTAACGTACACGTTGATGAACCAGTATGCCTTGGCGCGCTTGGGATGCTTATCCAAGATGGAATAGAGCACATCGCGGTCGAGCGTGAGCGGGTCGGGGCTGTTGGTGAGGAACACCAGGTTGTCGGCAAGCACGGGATAGGTCTCGTCGTTGCGCAGGCGGTCGAGCTGGTCAATGTACTTGGAGACGGGCAGCAGGATGGTCTGCGTGCGCTCGATGGCGGTGCCGCGGCGCCACACGTACATAAGGCCAAACAGCAGCGCGGCCAAGAAGATCATGACATAGCCGCCGTCAAAGAACATGGTGAGGCACGAGGCAAAGAAGCACAGCTCAATGGCGCCAAAGAGCAGTGCGAAGACGCAGGCACCCAGTTTGTGCTTGAGGATGCCGGCGATATAGCTCGTCAAAAGCGTCGTGGTCATGAGCATGGTCACGGTGATGGCGAGGCCGTAGGCGCTCTCCATGCGCTCGGAGTTCTGGAACAGCAGCACGATGAAGATGCAGCCGACCCACATGATGTTGTTGACGAGCGGAATATAGAGCTGGCCCTTGGTGTCGCTGGGGTAGTGGATGCGCAGGTGCGGCATAAGGTTGAGGCGCGTTGCCTCGGATACCAGCGAGAACGAGCCGGTGATGAGCGCCTGCGAGGCGATGATGGCCGCTACGGCCGAAAGCACGATGGCAAAGGGGCGCAGGGGCTCGGGAAGCATCATGTAGAACGGGTTGACGATATCCATCGCGAGCATCTGGGGGTTGGAGTTATTGGCGAGCAGCCAAGCGCCCTGACCCAGGTAGTTGAGGATAAGGGCCGCCTTAACAAACGGCCAGGATGCATAGATGTTTGCCTTGCCAACGTGGCCCATGTCCGAGTAGAGGGCCTCGGCGCCGGTCGTCGACAGAAAGACAAAGCCGAGCACCATAATGCCCGAGTGGTTGATGGGCGAGAACAGGAACATGATGCCGCGGATGGGGTTGAGCGCACGCAAGATGGACAGGTTGCCGAGCATGTTGAACAGGCCGGCGCCTGCCAGGAACAGGAACCACAGCGTCATGAGCGGGCCGAACAGCTTGCCGATCGACGAGGTACCGGCGCGCTGCATGGCAAACAGGCCGCAGATAATGATGATGGTGATGATGATTACGTTGGTCTGGCCGTCACCCAAAAGCGCGTGGCCCCACTCGATAGTGCGCAAGCCCTCGATGGCCGTGGTAACCGTGACGGCGGGGGTGAGGATGCCGTCGGCGAGCAGCGCCGCGCCGCCGATCATGGCGGGAAGGATCAGCCACGGCGCCACTTTGCGCACCAAGCTAAACAGGGCGAAGATGCCGCCCTCGTTGTGGTTATCGGCCTTCATGGCGATAACCACGTACTTGACCGTGGTCACGAGCGTCATGGTCCAGATGACAAGCGAAAGCGCTCCCAAGATCATGTCTTCGCTGACGGTACCGATGCCGCCGTTGTTGGCGACGATTGATTTCATGGTGTACATGGGGCTCGTGCCGATGTCGCCATAGACGACGCCGAGCGTTACGAGCAGCATGCCAGCGGAGAGGGGGATGGCTCCGTGCCCGCCTTGACCACGCTGGTCTTGGGGGCTTGCCTCCAGTTTGTTGTGTGCCACGTGGACTCCCTTTGACATCCGGTTATCTGTCTAGGACAGATAATCTTTATGCCGTCTTTATACATACAAGAGCAGTTTGGCACATCGGGTTATTTTAGACAATAATCCTCAGCTGGGGATTATTTATCTACGCAGGTAGCATTTCAAAGCAGGGGCTTTTTAAGCACGTACTGTCTGGGCGATGCCAGCCTTGGCGTTTGCGCGTTTGCCGGCGAGTTCGCAAAAAATCGCGCCGCCGATGATAAGCGCGGCGCCCAGCAGGCGGACCGGTGTTATGGCTTCACCCAAAAGGGCGGCCGAGAACACGACCGCCGAAAGCGGCTCGAGGTAGCCGACGACGGCGACGGTCTGGACGGGCAGCTTGGCGACGGCGCTAAAGTAGAGCAGGCAACCAATGCCGGTGTTGACGACGCCGAGCATAGCGACGGCGTGCCAATCAATACTGGCGGCGACGCCGGCGGACAGGAACGAGGGAGCGCCCTGCGTGATGAGCGTGAGGACCAGTGCGGTCACAAAGGCGGCGCTCACCTGGAGCGTGGAGTTCTCGAGGCCTTCGATGTGTGGCGCACCCTTGCTAGCGATGACCATCAGCGCATAGCAAAATGCCGAGGCGATGCCGCAGGCGATACCCGCAATGGGCATATTGCCGCCTAGACCTTGCGCTGCAATGAGAAAAGCACCGCAAGCAACGGCGATAAAGCCGGCGATTTTGCCTCCGGTCAGCTTTTCGCCAAAGATGAGCGGGGAGAGCGCCATGACAATGATGGGGCCGCAGTAGTACAGCAGCGAGGATACGCCGACGCCGATCGTCTGGTAGGCGCGGAACAGAAAAATCCAGCTGGCGCCCAGCGCGGCTCCCGAGAGGAGGAGGGCTGCGGCTTCGCGGGGGCGAGATGGCGCCTGCAACTTATGGCGTTGGGTGATGGCGAGGATGGTGACAAGCGAGAGTGCGCCCAAAAACGTGCGTAGTAGCACGATATCGGAGCTCGGCAGTGCGATGGCAGCGGCGATGATGCCGTTGGAGCCAAACAATAGCAATGCTGCTAAGTACGTAAACAGACCGTTGTTCATGCGCTGACATCCCCTCTATATCCGAGCAACTTCACTATGGGTGAACTGGCTTTAGAAGAAAAGCGAATATAATGCATGGCTGACATGACAAAAGCTCATGCAAGGATGGAGGACTGCCGTGGAAACGAATATTCAAAAGATGCAGGTGCTGCTCGAGACAGTGCGCGCCGGAAGCTTTACGCGCGCCGCCGAGCGCCTGAGCTATTCGCAATCGGGCGTGAGCCGTATGGTGGCCGATCTTGAGGCCGATTGGGGCTTTAAGGTGCTCGACCGCAGTCGCGAGGGCGTGGCTCTTTCTGCTGACGGGCGACAGGTCATGCCGGCTGTCGAGGCGCTCTGCGAGGAATTCGTTCGCTTGCAGCGACGCGTGGATGAGATGCGTGGGCTCATGCGCGGCAAAATCTGCATCGGTACGTTTTCGAGCGTGGCGACCCACGTGCTGCCGCCGGTGATTGCTCGTTTTCGTGCCGATTATCCAGACATTGATTACGAGCTGCTGATGGGCGACTATTCAGAGATTGAACAATGGGTGGCAGAGGGCCGCTGCGATCTGGGCTTTATCCCGCATGAGCCCCGAGAAAATGGCATGACGTCGCGGTCTTTGGTGCGCGACGAGTTGATGGCGGTAGTGCCGGCAGACTCTTTGCTTGCCACTGAAGAGGTCGTCTCTCTTGCCGATTTGGCCAACGAGCAGTTTATTCTGCTGGAACGCGGCACCGATGATGAGATTACGCCGCTGTTTCGTCGGGCGGGGCTGACGGTGCGCTCCAAGCTGTCGACCTGGGATGACTATGCGATTATGGCTATGGTGGAGGATGGCCTGGGCGTGAGCGTTCTTCCTGCGCTCATCTTGCGCCGCTGTCAGTTCGATGTTGCCGTGCGTCCGCTCGAGGGGCATCCCCATCGGCAGATCAATGCGATATATCGCACGGCCGACGTTTCGCTTGCCGCCGCTCGATTCCTTGAATACCTCTAAACGCGTGCACGTCATTGTCCGCTTTGGGCAAATCTCGAAGTTCGGTACGTTTTCTTATGAAATTGAACTTTCGAATGAGGTACGGCGCTATACTGCTTGCTAAATTGAACCTTGGTTCAATTCGTGTTCTATAAATTGAACTTTGCCAGCAAGGAGGTTCCTGTGGCCCAAGAGACGTTTAGTAATCGCCTGCGACAGGCTATGTCCGATCGCGACGTTCGCCAGTCGGACGTAATCCGCGCATCGGAGATGCTCGGCAAAAAACTCGGCAAGAGTCAGATGAGCCAATATGTGAGCGGCAAGACGATTCCGCGGCGCGACGTGGCAGAGCTGCTCGCCCGCATCTTGGAGGTCGATGTTACCTGGCTGCTCGCCGGTGACGCCGATCAGGGCGAGGCATCATCGTCCCGCAACGTTTCCAAGCCCGAACCCCATCCCTCAGCTCAAATTCCAAGGAGCACCACCATGCGTACTTTTTCCAAATCCACCAAACTCGAGAACGTTCTGTATGACGTGCGCGGCCCCGTCGTCGACGAGGCTGCCCGTATGGAGGACGAAGGCGAGCGCATCCTCAAGCTCAATATCGGCAACCCGGCGCCCTTCGGTTTCCGCACGCCCGACGAGGTTATCAAGGACATGCGCCAGCAGCTGCCCGACTGCGAAGGCTATTCCAACTCGCGCGGCCTGTTCTCCGCGCGCAAGGCGATTATGCAGTATTCGCAGATCAAGGGTCTGCCCAACGTTCAGATGGAGCATATCTACACAGGCAACGGCGTGTCCGAGCTCATTCAGCTTTCGATGAACGCGCTGCTCGACAATGGCGACGAGATTCTGATCCCCAGCCCCGACTATCCGCTCTGGACGGCGTGCGCAACACTTGCCGGTGGTCATCCCGTGCACTATCTGTGCGATGAGCAGGCGGATTGGTATCCCGACCTGGAGGATATGGAGTCCAAGATCACGAGCGCGACCAAAGCCCTCGTCATCATCAACCCCAACAACCCCACGGGTTCCGTCTATCCGCGCGAGGTGCTCGAGGGCATCGTCGAGGTTGCACGCAGGCATCAGCTGATGATTTTTGCCGATGAGATCTACGACCGCCTGTGCATGGACGGCTACGAGCACGTCTCGATTGCCTCGCTCGCCCCCGACCTGCCCTGCGTTACCTTTAGTGGCCTTTCCAAGTCGCACATGATTGCGGGCTATCGTATAGGCTGGATGGTGCTTTCGGGCAACCAGCGCTGCATGAGCGACTTCATCATGGGCATCAACATGCTCTCCAACATGCGCCTGTGCTCCAACGTGCCGGCTCAGTCGATCGTTCAGACGGCACTCGGTGGCCATCAGTCCGTTAACGACTACATCCGTCCCGGCGGCCGTGTCTACGAGCAGCGCAACTTTGTGTATGAGGCACTCAGCAAGATTGACGGCATCTCGGTGGTTAAGCCGCGTGCGGCGTTCTACATCTTCCCCAAGATGGATGTTAAGAAGTTCAACATCACCGATGACGAGCAGTTTGCCCTCGACCTGCTGCACGAGAAGAAGATTCTGATCACGCGCGGCGGCGGCTTTAACTGGGCCGAGCCCGATCACTTCCGCATCGTGTACCTGCCGCGCATGGAAGTGCTCAAAGAGTCGCTCGAAGACCTCGCCGACTTCTTTGACCATTACCGCCAGAGCTAGTGGGATAGAAGTTCCGCACTATGAAAAGCTCCCTGCAGTTGCTTTGCTGCAGGGAGCTTTCTTGAATCGGCGGAACTAAATAACGATCCCGTTGCAGTGGTCGATTTCGTGCTGGATGATCTCGGCGGTGTAGCCCGAGAAGTTTTTGATGCGGTGGACGAAGTTCTCGTCCAAATACTCCACCTTAATGCGGCGATAGCGGGTGCAGGGACGCTCGCCGATCAGCGAGAGGCATCCTTCGCTCGTCTGATAGGCATTGACCTGCTCAAGAATTTGAGGGTTGTACATCAGGAGCGTCCTGTTGCCGTCCTTTATGCAGATGATGCGTTTGCGCACGCCGATCATGTTGGCGGCGAGGCCCACGCACTCGTGCTCATGCTCGTGGAGCGTATCCAGGAGATCCTGCCCGGTCGCGGCATCGTCGGGTCCCGCGTCTTCGGAAGGCAGGCGCAAAAAGAACTCGGATTTCATGATGGGCTTAATCATGGCGGGCTCCTCATGTCTCATGCTTTCGTGGACTTTTAATAATAGCGCGGAAGGAAAGCTGCGCGTTCGCGTTACAATTTTTCGACGTTGGACCATGTTGCCAGACTCGTCGTGTACGGCGTCTGGCGTAAGTCTAGGGCTCATTTTCGCCCTGGACTGTTCCTCTGGGGCGATGCGACTGTCGTTCCAAGAGGAAGGAAATGCATGGGGAGCAAATCTCAGCAACAAGTTCAAGAAACGCCATCGGCCACTGCGGCGTCTCTCGTCGTAATGTATATCGCAGCCTTTGTTGCCGCGTTTAACGAGAACATCATTAATGTGGCGTTGCACGACATTATGGCGGCCTTTTCGGTGAGTGCCACCACGGCGCAGTGGCTCGTTTCGGGCTACATGATCGTGACGTCGATCTTTACGGCCATCATGGCCTTCCTGTCCGGCCGTTTCTCGACGCGCAAGCTGCTGTTTTTCGCATGCGGATGCATGGTCGCCGGCGAAGTCCTGTGCCTGTTCGCTCCGTCGTTTAGCGTTTTGCTGCCAAGCCGTATTTTGCAGGCTGCGGGATCGGGCATCTTGTTCCCGCTCATGATGAACGTGGTGCTGTCTTGCGCCCCGCGCGAGAAGCTTGGTCTGTATCTGAGCCTGGGCGGTGCCTGCATTACGCTAGGGCCGGCGTTTGGACCCGTGATCAGCGGTCTTATGTGCACGTTGTTTGGCTGGAGGGCGGTGTTCGTAGTACCGCTGGTGGGCGGCATTGCGGTCGCTGCGGCGGGCGTAAAGCTTGTTCAGAATGTTGGAGAGCGCTCGAACACCACGCTTGATATTCTGTCGGTTGTTTTGCTCGCCGCCGGCATTACGGCATTTGTGTATTCCGTAGGCGAGTTCTCGACCAATCTGATTGCCGGTATCGTGACGCTTTTCGCCGCCATTGTGCTGCTCGGCCTGTTTGCGGCCCGCCAGCTCAAGCTCGAGCATCCGGTGCTTAACGTGCGTCCCATGGCGAGCGTTCGTTATTGGCCTGCGTGTCTGCTTGTGGTGGTGTCGATGATGACGACGTTCTCGATGAGCGTTTTGTTGCCGCTCTATTTTGAGGGCGCATACGGCATGACCGCACTTGCTGCGGGCTTGCTCATTTTGCCGGCGATTGCCTGCAACGCCGTGACCTCGATTGTGGGCGGACGCGTGATGGACGCCCGTGGCGCATGGCCGCTGCTGCCGGTCGGCTTTGCCCTGATTGCCGTGGGGCAGACTGCAATCTCGATGACGGCGGCGAGTATGAACATCGGCGTCGTCGTGGCACTGACCGTTGTGGTGTATGCCGGAGTCGGTTTGGTGCTGAGCCCCTCGCAGACGGCCGGCTTGGAGACGCTGCCTGCCGCCGAGCATCCTCACGGAACGGCATTGCTCAATACGTGGAACATGATTGCCGCATCGTTTGGCCCGTCGCTGTTTATCGGCCTGCTCTCGAGTTCTGCGGCGACTGCCGGCGCCGCTGGCGTTGCGACGGACGTTGCCCAGGCGATTGGATTTGCAGCTGCCGTGCGTGTGGCGGCTGTAATTGCCGCGGTCGGGTTCGTGGCGTCGCTGGTGTACGCTCGTCGCGAGTCACACATGTCGCATTAATGTGTGCACATAGATTCTGCAGCTAGATTGGATGGCGACACCATAAACTAATGGACGTTTTGCCGAGAGGCATGATTGTTTAAAGCGCAAAGAGTGCGCGACGGGCCCCGCGAATGGGGCGATGATGCCCGAGAGGGCCAAGAAGGAGTCTCATGTCCGAGAACGAAGAGATCATGAACGAGACCGAGAACGAGACCATGGCTGCCGAGGTCGAGGCAGTCGAGACCGTGGAGACCGAAGCTGCCGAGGTTGAGGCTGCTGACGAGGTTTCCGCCGAGGAG
This sequence comes from uncultured bacterium, assembly GCA_905215755.1. GTDB lineage: Bacteria > Actinomycetota > Coriobacteriia > Coriobacteriales > Coriobacteriaceae > Collinsella. The sequence goes on along the minus strand of CAJMRE010000045.1, from coordinate 567 downwards.
GAGGCCGAGGTTGTCGAGGCCGCCGTTGATTACGATGACGAAGAGCTGATGGACAAGATGCAGAAGGCCGCCCGCCTGCTGCGTAGCCGTCGCTTTGCTATTTCCAAGGAGGAGGAGGCCAAGGCCGAGCGCATGGCGAACATCGAGCGCGCCATCAAGCTTCTTGACCTCAAGCCCAAGATGGAGCAGAAGGAAATGTCCGACCTGCTGGGCATGCGCCTTCGTGAGCTCGATGGCCTGATGGCCGAGGCCGAGGCTGCCGATCTGGTCGGCCGCATCGACGACGCCGAGGGCGATATGCGCAAGATTGTTGTCTTCGCCGCCGAGGATGCCGCTGAGGGCCTGGTCGAGCTTGCCAACAAGAAGGAGAAGCTCCTGCCCGAGCTTTCTTACGAGGAGGCCACCGAGCTGATGGCCGCTCTCGATAAGGTTATCGCTCCGCTCGTCGCCATGGGCCTGGACGAGGATCGCGGTCCTCGCGGCGGCCGTGACGACCGTGGTGGCCGTGGCGGCGACCGTGGCGGCCGCGGCGGCTTTGGCGATCGTGGTGGCCGTGGTGGCGACCGC
>CAJMRE010000044.1 GCA_905215755.1 uncultured bacterium | reverse complement strand
GGCGCGCTTGCGGTGTTCGGCGGACAGAAGGGTCTGCCGGCGGATGATGCCGAGGTACTGCGCAGGTACGACAGCTGGATGGTCGGCTACGGTCGCTTGCTCGACGCTGCGATCGCCGAGGCTCGGACCCAGGGGTTGCTACGCGTGCCCGGGGGCGCGCGGACATTTGGCTCGGTGCTCGGCGTGCCCGGCGCGGGTGCTGCCGGTGGGCTGGGGGCTGCCTTGCTGGCACTTGGTGCCGAGCTGCGCTCGGGCGTGGAGACGGTGCTCGACCTTGTGGGGTTTGACGAGCGTGTGCGCGACGTCGACCTGGTTATAACGGGTGAGGGCAACATGGACGAACAGTCCGCCGCCGGCAAGGCGCCGGTGGGCGTGGCACGTCGCGCCAAGCGCTGCGGCAAGCCGGTGGTCGCCGTCGTGGGCGGTCGCGCTGACAACCTGGATGCGGCGTATGAGCAGGGTATTGACTTGGTTTTGCCGATTTGCCGCAAGCCCATGGGCCTGGAACAGGCACTCGATCCGCAAGAGGCCACAACCAACCTCATTTGCGCCGGCGAGGCAGCCGCCCAATCCTACGACCTCGCTCGCCTCTAAAACCCATCCCCTCGATAAGTTGCGGTGAAATACGGAGTGTTTTTGCCTTTAAGGTGCCAATTCAGTCCGTATTCCACCGCAACTTCGAGAATGTCCATTCGAGGCTGGCTGCCTTGTGCCTTGGGTCGGACCGTCTGCCATGAAATGTGGCAATCTACTACGTTTAACGGAACACCCTCGACCATCCCGGATTTTGTGAAATTAAAACCGCAGGTAGAAAGCTTGCCGATTTTCGAAAAAGCCGGCTATGGTTGACCCCTGTGGCCTAAACGTAGTAGATGGGCCCTTTCTGTGGTGCGGCACCAAGCCGGTCATTTTGGGATGGGACTATTTTGACTACTCATTGGCTGCTCTGGCAATCGGGCTGCAAAAGTAGTCAAAAAAGCTCCGTCCCAAATTAGCTACCTTGCCGTGGCGGGCGGGAGCAGGTAAGATATACCGAGCGCCTAGCGCGTTCGATGGGTTCGGATGACGACATGTTCCGAATCTGGTCAGGTCCGGAAGGAAGCAGCCATAAGGAGCCTCTGTCGGGCATCCGAATCCATCGAGCGCACGGGCGCTTTTTTGGTGCCGTGACATGGCCCGGCCGGCGGCGAGGTATTTGGTGTCTCGCTGGTCCTCGGCTGCGCCTGCGGGATCGCTCGACTACCAAATACCTCGTCGTCGGCCGGGCCCCGTCGTCCAAAAATCACCCGTAAAGGCGCGTTTATCTAATTTAATCTATCCCTTGTGGAATGCGGCTTGCTGGTGTTGTCTGGGCATTGATGGCTATGTGGTTCAAGAGGCGGCGGTGCTGTTGCTTGAATTTTTGCAGTTAAAGAGGCCCGTTTCCCTGGGTTGGGGAAACGGGCCTCTTTTTGTCTCTGGGTTTGTGGATTGGCGAAGGTAGTATGTTCTGGCAGCTATTTTGAGTTCTTGATGCGGCGTGTGGCTGTGGCGGTTATTCCGAGTCCCGTGGCGGCGATTCCTGCGAGTGCGATTGCGCTCGGCGCTGTGTCGCCTGTGTTTGCGAGCTTGCCGGGCTTGCCGCTGCTCGTGTTCGCCTGCTTGGTGGAGCTCGATGGAGCGCCCTTGCCGGTCGCGGACGAGCTGGCGGGCTGTGCCGTTTCGGCCGGCTGCGCTGAGCTGGAGGGTTTTGTCGTCTCGGCGGGTTTCGCTATCTCGGGCGAGGCGGCCTTGTCTGCTGCGGCTTTTGCCTCTTCGTATGCCTTGCAGGCATCGTCATATGCCGCTTGCGCCTTATCCAAATTGTCGAGGAGCGCATCTCGCTTGGCTGTTTCCTCGTCGATGTGGGCTTTGACTTCCTCCGCCGCACTTTCGAATCTCTGAACCTGTCTTTCCTGGCTTTCGAGGCGGCGTTGGTAGCTGTCAAGCGTCGTTTTGCAAGACTCTTCTTGCAATTTTGCCGCCATGATTTCGGAGCGCAACTGTTTAATAGCTTCGCTGGGCGCCTCGTCGCCGAGTGCCTTAAGTGCCTCTAATTTTGCCTGAAGGCTGCTTACCAGGTTGCTGGCCTCGTCGTATTTGGCTTGGGCTGCATCGACGTTCGCTTGCATGGCGGGAAGGAGTTCCCTACATTCGGCGGCATGCGCCAGCATAATGTCGCGGAGCTCTTGATCACTGGCAATCATATTATTGATTCCCGCAATTCTCTCGGGACTTGCGGCGTCCTCCGCTGCTTTGAGTTTTTTGAGCGCTTCCTGCATGGCTGCATACGCTTTATCTTTTTCGGTGGTCGCGGTTTCGCTCGAGTTCGCGGTCGCTGTCTGCAAGGCAGCTGCATCGATGGGGGAGCTGGTTTCTGCCGCGATCGCCGTTACGGGGGCGATTCCCGCGGCAAGTGCCAGGGAAAGGGCGATGCCCATGGTTGCTCGTCTTGCTCTTCTTGCGAGAATGTCGTTCATCTCGGCACCTCATTTCAAGGGTTGGCGACTCACTTGGTAGCACTAATGTAAGTATATCAGGCGATTAACCCGCTCTTGAATCTCGCCAGAAATGACGAGTTGTTTACGCTTCTTTTGGGCTCACCGTACTATCATGATTCGAATTGAGTGTGGATGATGATAGGGAGCGCCTATTTATGATTGAGCTGCTCAGGCGTTTTGGCGGTAAGTTTCGCCGATATATGGTGATCGGCCCTGCGTGCAAGCTGATCGAAGTGGTCTTTGACCTGCTGACGCCGCTGGTGATTGCGCAGATGATCGACAAGGGTATCGGCGCGCACGACGTGAATGCCGTCGTCCACTACGGCATGCTGCTTGGCGCCATGGCCGTGATCGGCATCTCGTTTACGCTCGTCTGCCAAAAGATGGCGGCGCTGACTTCGCAAGGCATGGGTACCGATATTCGCGGCGCGCTCTACGGGCACATCAATAAGCTGAGCTATGCCGAGCTCGATCGCTTTGGCACGCCGTCGCTCATCACGCGCATCACCAACGACGTCAATCAGGTGCAGCTCGCCGTGGCGCTGGGCGTGCGCATGCTCATCCGCTGGCCCTTTCTAGCGGTGGGCTCCATGTGCGCGGCCCTTGCCATCGACCTTAAGCTCGGCATGATCTTCTTGATCTGCACGCCCGCTATCGGCCTGGTGTTTTGGTTTGTCATGGCGCGCTGTATCCCGTACTACAGGCAGCTGCAGGCAAAGCTCGACCGCATCGCGCTTATCTGCCGCGAGGGCCTTTCGGGCGCCCGCGTGGTCCGTGCGTTTGTGCGCGAAGATCACGAGCGTGAGCGTTTTGCCCAGGCGGCCGATGACCAGGCGCATGTCGCTATCGCGGTGGGCAAGCTCTCGTCGATTCTCAACCCCGTCACGTTTTTGGTGATGAACCTGGGCGTGTGCGCCATCCTGTGGGTGGGCGGCATCCAGGTCAACGTGGGCGAGCTCACGCAGGGCCAGGTCATGGCGTTCGTCAACTACATGACTCAGACGCTCACCTCCATCGTGTATGTCGCCAACTTGGTCGTGGTCTTTACTAAGGCGAGCGCCAGCGCGTCGCGCATCAACGAGGTGCTCAATTGCGAGCCGAGCATCACCGACGAGGGCAACCAGCCGGTCGCGCTGCCCAAGCCGGGCAATGTCGCTCCCGTTCCTGCGCTGAGCTTGAGCCATGTGAGCTTCTCGTTTGGCGCCGGCGCTGCCAACGCCGTCAACGATGTGACCCTGGAGCTCCCGCTGGGCAAGACGCTTGGCATTATCGGCGGTACGGGTAGCGGCAAGTCCACGCTCGTCTCGCTTATTCCGCGCCTATACGATGCGAGTGCCGGCAGCGTGAGCGTGATGGGCGCCGACGTGCGCACCTGGCCGCTCGACCAGTTGCGCCGTGTGGTCGCGACTGTTCCGCAGCGCGCGTCGCTGGTGAGCGGCACCATCCGCAGCAACCTGACCTGGCGTGACGAGACGGCGACCGACGAGGAGCTCTGGGCAGCGCTTGATATGGCGCAGGCGAGCGAGTTCGTGCGCAACAAGCCGCAGGGCTTAGACGCCCCGGTCGAGGCGGGCGGCAAGAACTTTAGCGGTGGCCAGCGTCAGCGCCTGACTATCGCGCGTGCCTTGGTTGGTTCGCCTCAGATATTGATCATGGACGACTCCGCCTCGGCGCTCGACTTTAAGACTGACGCGGCGCTTCGCCATGCCATTCGCGAGCGCAGCGTGCGCGGTGCCGCCGAGGGCGGGCTGCCGCTGACGACCGTCATCGTAAGTCAGCGCGTCTCGACCGTGCGCGACGCCGACATGATTTGCGTACTCGACCACGGCTCGGTTGCGGGCCTGGGCACGCATGACGAGCTGTACGCGACCTGCCAGCTCTATCGCGAGATTTGCCAGTCGCAGCTGCGCCGCGAGGAACTCGAGGGCCAGCAGGGGAGCACGACGCCCGCGTCCGCTCCGACCGTCCCCGCATCTGTCTGCGCAAAGGAGGGCTGCTAAATGAATCCGTACACTTCCTCCGGTTCGGTCGCCACGATGACGGCCAACGTGTCCGGTAACGATAGCCTCAACGACCTGGGCGACGGTCCGCGCCAGCCCGGCGATCCCGAGCGCTATCCCGTGGGTGCGGTGACCCGCCGCCTGCTGGGCTATGTTCGCCCACACCGCGTCTCGTTTGTGGCATCGTTTTTGAGTGCCGCCGTCTCGGTGATCCTGCAGCTCTACACGCCCATTCTCATCGGCGAGGGCATCGACCTGATCGTTGCCGCCGGGCAGGTGGACTTTGACGCACTGCTGCCGCTCGTTACCAAGCTCGCGATTGTCGTCGTAGGTGCTGCGGCCTTCCAGTGGCTGCAGGGCTATTGCGTCAACCGCCTGTCCTACGAAACGGTGCGCGACATGCGCGTGGAGGCGAGCGACAAGCTCAGCCGCATGCCGCTCAGCTTTATCGACAGCCACGCCCACGGCGACCTTATGAGCCGCGTGGTCAACGACGTCGACCAGGTGGGCGACGGTCTGCTGCAGGGCTTCACGCAGCTCTTCACCGGTGTTATTACCATCGTTGGCACGCTCGCGTTTATGCTTTCCATCAACCTGACCATGACGCTCGTGGTGGTGCTCGTCACGCCGCTTTCCATTTTTGCAGCCGGTGCTATTGCCAAGCTCTCCAACAAAAGCTTTACGGCACAGCAGCGCATTCAGGGTCAGCTCGGTGGTCATATCGAGGAGTACGTAGGCGAGCAGAAACTTGTCGACGCCTTTGCCTATGGCCCCAACGCCCAGCAGCGCTTCGATGCCCTCAATGCCGAGCTCTACACCGCGGGCGAGCGCGCGCAGTTTATGGGTTCGCTCTCTAACCCCGGCACGCGCTTTATCAACAACATCATCTATGCCGTGGTGGCCGTGATCGGCTGCGTTGGCGTGATTACGGGCGTGCCCGCGGCGCTCACGGTGGGCGGTGTGCAGATCTTCCTGTCTTACGCCAACCAGTACACCAAGCCGTTCAACGAGGTCACCAACGTCATCACGCAGATCCAGACGGCCTATGCCTCGGCGCGCCGCATGTTTGCGCTGCTCGATGCACGCGAGCAGGAACCCGATGCCGCGGATGCCGTTGAACTCACAGCCCCGCAGGGTGAGGTCGCCTTTGAGCATGTGGACTTTAGCTACGTGCCCGACCGCAAGCTGCTGCAGGACATCTGCATCGACGCCAAGCCCGGTATGCGGTTTGCCCTCGTTGGCCCCACGGGCTGCGGTAAGACGACGCTCATCAACCTGCTGCTGCGCTTTTACGACATCGATGCCGGGCGCATCGTGGTCGACGGGCATTCCTCGCGCGACTACACGCGTGAGAGCCTGCGCCGCGCCTTTGGCATGGTGCTGCAGGACACCTGGCTGTTCGAGGGCACGGTGGCCCAGAACATTGCCTACGGTTGCCCCGATGCCACGCGCGAGCAGATTGTCGAGGCCGCCAAGCGCGCGCACGCGCACAAGTTTATCGTGCAGCTGCCAGGCGGCTACGATACGGTGATCGGCGAGGACGGCGGCACGTTTAGCCAGGGTCAAAAACAGCTGCTGTGCATCGCGCGCGTCATGCTCACCGATCCGGCGATTCTGCTGCTGGACGAGGCAACGTCGAGCATCGATACACGTACCGAGCTGCAGGTGCAGGCGGCATTCGACGAGCTCATGGCCGGTCGCACGAGCTTTGTCGTGGCGCACCGCCTATCGACGATCCGTAACGCCGATTGCATCCTAGTCATGCGCGACGGGCAGATTATCGAGCGTGGCACGCACGACGAGCTGCTAGCGGCAGGCGGCTTCTACGCCGAGCTCTACCGCAGCCAATTCGCCCAGTGAGCAAGACGCGGGACATGTAACGCAGCGCTAGGGCGCGAGCGTGTCAACGGGGGCAACGATGATGCCCTCGGGCGTTGTGTGGACCGGCATGCCGAACCCGATGACGATGAGTTTGGCCGCGGGAGGCCTCTCGCCGCGTTCGACCAGCTTGCGCTCGAGTCGAAGCAGGTTTGCAGACGCCTCGGGGATCTGCGGGCTTCCGAGTTTTACTTCCACGGCAATCCAAGTTCCATCGCGCCTGTGTATAACGGCATCGACCTCGAGATCGTCGGCGTCGTGGTAGTGGGACACCGATGAGTCATTTGCGGCGGCATAGACCTTAAGGTCGTGCAGGACGAGGGATTCGAAGAGCAGCCCCAGTGTCTTCGGGTCGGATGCCAATGACTCCGGATTTGCTCCGAGCAGCGCAACGGCAAGCGAAGGGTCGGCGAGGTGCCTTTTCGCACTTTGCCGCAGCTTTACCGGCGACCTGAGCGCCGGATGCCAAGCCGGGATATCGTCGATGATATTGATTCGTCTCAGAGCATCCATGTATCTGGAGACCGAATTCTTCGAAACGCCGGTACCGATATCTTTATCGATGGACTTCGATCCAGCAAGTGTCGACTCATTTCGCGCAAGCGATGTCAAAAGAGACCTGACCTTGACCGGATCACGTTTGACGCCGTCAGTTCTAGAAACATCCGATTCGCATACGCCATCAACATAAGCAGCGGCAATCCGCATAGCATTTTCAGTTGTTTTCCCCATCGCTTGAGGCCAACCACCGCGACACAGCAAATCGGCGATGCCGGCGACACCAGCGATCGATCCGACCGCCTGCTTGGCGGGGTGGCCGGAAAGCAGCGCTCTAATCGAAGCCGCGCCCGAAGAAACGCCGAGCTCAAACAGCGTCATGGTATCCATTCGCAATCTAGCTATTCGCCCAACGCCGCTATGCATTGGCTGCTTCGAATCTTGCGGCGTTGCTGAGCCCGTAAGAATAAACTGTCCGGATTCTCCCTGTCTTGCGTCACACTCGAAACGTATGGCATCCCATAGTTTTGGTTCTTCCTGCCATTCGTCGATGAGTCTAGGCGACGGTCCTGCTATTGCCTGCGCTGGGTCGATCCGAGCCAACTGGAGAGCGGAAAAATTTCCAGCCGGATCGGAAAGAGACAAGGATGATTTGGCAAAACGTCTGGCCGTAGTGGTCTTTCCGCACCACTTCGGGCCTTGAATGAGAACCGCACCGAAGATATCGAGATTATGCCTGATTGCCTTGTCGATGCATCTGTCTACATACCTATCCATACCGTCACCTTCTCAACTTGCCTTGATTATGTATTTTACCAGCTGCGTGGTGACGATTGACGGTAATCTGTGGTGACGATTGATTACGAACTATGGTGACGATTGGCGGGTATCTGTGGTGACGGTTGTCATCGATTCGGGGCATAGGGCAGCTTAGCTGTCTCAAAGCTTATAGATTTCGGGGCTTGCGCTGCGGGCGTTTTTGTCCATTGATGTCGCCTGCGTCGCCAATCGGCAGACGGTGGTTTACATCTGTCACGTTAGTACTAAGATATTCATCTAATAAATTGCATTAGTGGCTTTAGTTTTGGGGGAAACGAGGCAACGTGACTATGACATGCTCTTTGGTGGTTAACAGCAAGAGCGGTAATACCAGGATGGTTTCGGGCGCGATCAAGCGCGCCCTGCAGGCTGCGGGCGTTGAGTTTGTCCATGCCGCGGCGTTGAGCGACGATGCGGATGCCGAGCAGGTCGCGCGCGAAGCGCAGGGGGCTTGCGCGGCCGATACCGTGCTCGTCGGTTTTTGGTGCGACAAGGGCGCATGCACGCCTTCGGTCGCGGCGTTGCTCTCCGCCCTACACGGCAAGCGCGTTTTCCTCTTTGGTACCTGCGGCTTTGGTGCCGATCAGAGCTATTATCAGCAGATTATCGATCGCGTGTCGTCCAATTTGGCAGAGGATGCCGAGCTTGCGGGCTGGGCGATGTGCCAGGGCAAGATGGGCCCCGCGGTCAAGCAGCGTTACGAGGCCATGCTCGAGCAAGATCCCGACAATGCCCGTTTTAAGATGCTGCTCGACAACTGGGTAGCCGCAAAGGATCACCCCACCAAGGAGGATCTGGACAACATGGCTGCAGCCGCCAAAAAGGCCGTGCTGGGGGAGTAGCTCCATCTTCTAAATGCAATGCCCTCCCGGGTGGCGGCCCTTTATCGATGGAAGGCCTCATAAGCTGAAGTTCAATCCCCGGGATGCGTCCAGAGTGGGACGTGCTTTCCCGATGGGTGGGGTTTCGGAAAGTGGGGACTGGATTTTGAGCCTAGAGTGGGACATGCTTTCCCAAAGGCCGCTCAACGGGAAACCGCATCCCACTATTAGCCCGAGAAACGGGATGCACTTTCCCAAAGAGAGCCAACGGGAAACTACGTCCCACAATCAGCTTCCAAAGTGGGACACACTTTCCCGTTGAGGGTTGTTCCGGAAAGTGCATCCCGGAATTGATACTCAGAATGGGACGTCGTTTCCCGTTGAGGGTCTCGGCGGAAAATGCATCCCGGAAATGGGCTTTGAGCTTGGACGATGCTCCCCCAGTACCTCCGCTTTTAAAAATGAGACACGCCGTTGGCGGAAATGAGACACGTGGAACTGGGCATCGGACGTACTATTCGTGGAATGAGCCGCTCCACTCGAGTAAAGCGAGGTCCCTCATGTACGTTCCGCACCCCCGTATCCGTAGGCTGTCGAAAATCCCGCTTGTTGGGACGGCGGCGCTTGCTGCGTTGATTGCAACGAGTGTCGCTTGTTTCACGGCGGCTCCCAACGTCGCCCAGGCGGCCGACACGCCTGAGATCACCGATATGACCGAGCAGGACTATAGCGACCTGGGCCTGGGCACGAGCGAGGACATTCCGGCCGATACCGTTGGCCCCTACTCCACCACCACTCCCACGACGTTTGCCACGCGCAGCGAGGTCTATATGGCAGCTAACGGCAGCCATGGCAATCGCTACACTCTGCGCGACAAGCTCGAGAACGTCGAGCGCGGCGATATTGGCGGCAGCAGCAAACTCACCGATGGCTATGGAAGTGTGTGGGGCGCCGCAAAGTTCTGGCAAAACGTCAACAATTTCGATACGAACAGCGACCTCTACAAGCATAGCGACTACGGTGGCGGCACCTGGTCGTATTTGAGCAATAATGAGTCCTCGACGGTGCTCGCCAACGACAACAACGGCTTCTCGGGCATTCACGCCACGAGTGTTGAGTTCTGCAGCGACGCCAGCACGGGCAAAAAGAGCCGCGTTGCCGAGCTCCGTGCCTACGGCGACAGTTCCTCCACGACGATTGACGGCAAGTCATACGCCGGAAAGGTTGAGCTGGTCCTCTACTCGTTTAGCAACGGGCGCACGCGCACTCTCGACACACACCTGCCAGTGACGGTCAACACTAATATGATGTACGGAGGCCGTTTTAAGTATCTGAACGCCGGCTACCTGCAAGAGCACGATGCCGTCTTTGATGTCGAGGCGGGCGATGTCGATGGCGACGGTGTGGACGAGCTTTTTGTCTACGCGGGTTGCTATGTCGACGAGAACGGCGTGCGCAAGGCCGTAGTCGACATGTACGACCTGGAGGGCGGCAACTGGAGTCAGAGTGTCGTCAAAATCGACGCCGGTAACGCCGCGGACTACACCACGCACAACGAGGGCGGGAACGACTCTTGGACGCAGCTGCAGTCAGCTCCTGTCGTTTCGCTGGCTGCCGGAGACCTCGACCGCGATTTTTGCGATGACCTCGCCACCGTGGTCTCGGCACCCTACGGCAAGAAGAATATTGATAAGTCGACGCATTGCGAGCTGTTTTCGTGGGATGCATCCAAGGGTGCACTCGTCCATGTCGATGCTCTGGGTGACGCGGGCGCAATCTCCCTCTCCGCGAACGGCAAGACCATGGTCGCTGCGAATGCGACGTTCGGCACGTTTGCCGCCTACGATGAAGAAGGAAAGAAGACGGGTGAAACCGTCACGGGCCTTATTCTTGCGGGCTATGACTGGCAAAGCAGCACTTTTGATTACGGCGCTTCTGACGGCAGCAAGGGGCTGTACGGCGCGCTGTACCGCTACGCGTATTTTGACTCGGAGTCTGGCGAGTTCAAGCTTTCCGATTGCAAGGAATACAGAGACGGGCTCCTCGCCTCCTATGGGCTGATGCATGTGCCCAACAGCGCATGGAAGGATAGCGCTCAGGATAAGCGCTATCCGTGCACCTTGGCGCCTATTGCCCTTGCCACTGCCAACCTTGACGGCCTGTCCGAGCAGCCGGCGGTCGACGAGGTGCTCGTGGGCGGCGATGTGTTCCGCGACTTTGCCTGCAACACGGCACAGAGCGGGGCTCAGGGCTTGGGGTCCATGGTCGGAGCCATGAGCATGAGCGGTCAGCAATACAACAGCAGCAACAAGCATGACCACAAGGGTATAGAGCAGGTGTGGATCAGCGACGTCAAGGCGGGCAGCGTCTCGGGTTCGGACCGCTATAACGAGAGCTTTATCGCCGTGGTGGGCAAGCACCGCGACGAGGACCTGCGCAAGAACGATGACTACTATTGGATGACCGCCTCGCATTTTTCGCTCGACGAGAACGGAAAGGTGCGCCGCGGCGAGGAGCAGGTGATTAGCGAGAGCAACCGTCGCGGCACTACCTACGGCACATTTATCTCGCTCGCGCTGCCCGATGTCGACAACGACAGCGTCAAGATCACGTACAAGGACCGCTACAAGGTCTATACCAACCCGCGCGTGCTTGCCGTGCTGCAGGATGCGCCCTATGTTGAGGGTCTGGAGCAGGCATACGGCTATCTGGTGTTGGGCGGTACGGAATATGGCGAGGGCACGAGCACAGGGCAGATTCACGGCGGCACTATTGGCGCCGAGTTGGGCGTTGCCGTCGAGGTACAGGCCGGTCCGCCCCTGGTGGCGATTAATGCTTCAGTCGATTTTGCCGCCGAGGGATGCTATGACTATCGGAGCGAGCGCACAGTGAGCGCCAGCGTAAGTTATGAGTCGCATGCCGGCGAAGGCGACAAGGCCGTGCTCTACACGATTCCGATGGTCTATTACGAGTACGAGATCGAAAATGAGGAAACTGGCGGCAAGGGCGTGATGGCGGCGCCCGTGTCGCTCGGCGCGCAGACCTCGGTCGTTAATGTCGAGGCCTATGACCGCGTTGCCAAGCAGCACAACATGACGCCGCTCAGCTACTTTTTGACCAACCGGTCGGGAGAGCCCGACAGCTATTACACGGCGCTTAACGGTACGACTCCCGTGCAAGATTCCTTTGGTCTGGGCAAGCCCGGCGTGACGCGCGCTTACACGTACGATGGGTATAGCGGTGCTGTCGCGCAGTCGGGGGCGAGCACTACGCAGACCATCGAAGTCGAGGAGGGCGAGGAGCAGGAGTTTGAGTACGGCTTTACGCTGAACGGCAGCGTTGTCATGGGCGCGAAGCTTGCAAAGCACGAGTTATTTGGCGGCCTGTGCTTTGGTGCCAACGCCGGCTTTACTACGGGTAACTCCTCGAGTGAATCGACCGAATACGGCGGCACCGTCGACAACCTGCCCGAGGCCGCGAAGGATAAGTACGGCTTTGCGTGGCGCCTGGGCGTCAACGCGGTGGATGTCAACAAGTTCGAGGACGGCTCGGGCGACAAACTCGGCACCAAGGACACCGATCAGTTTTGGATCGTGGGCTATGACGTCAAGGATGTCGAGATGCCCGAGGCACCGGCCGTGACGGGCTTTACGGCAAACGCCGTTGATTCGACCAGTGTCGCGTTTAGCTGGGACGACGTGCTCGCAAACAGGGGTGGCTTTAGCTACGGCGTGGGTATGCTGCAGAGTAACGCGGCCGACGCCATCGTCAACAGCTGGAAGATCGCCGACAATACGCAGACCTCGCTTACCTGGGACGGGTTGCAGCCCAATACGGAGTATCGATTTGCCATTGCCGCCGTTAAGAATGGATCCACGACCGAAACGGGTATTCGCTCGGCAATTATTACGGTCAAGACCATGCCCGAGGGCATGACGATGAGCGTGAGCGGACCTGCGGCGGATGATGAAGAGGGGTCGGATCTTGGATACGACTCTTCGGTTGAGCGCACGGCGGGAAGCCACCTGACGCTCTCGGCGATTGGCCATGTGAAGCAACTCGGTGCCGACGATAGCGAAACAGGGCTGGCACCGACCTATATGTGGTACCGCAAGGGCCGCGGCGAGACAGAGTTTAAGCTCGTGGGTGCCGATGGCAACCTCGCGGCTGGAACGGCCTCAAAGCTCGAGATTGACCTGACCGCAGACGATGACGGTGCGCAGTATTACTGCCACGTGGGATACAACGACGTGGGCCTCGACACCGGCACGACGCTCGTGAATATCGAGGCCGAGGAGACGGCGCCCACAACGGTGAACGCCACCCCGATCCGCACGCGCCGCCTGTTCTCACAGGCAAGTGCGGGCGCCAAGAAGTTCCTGGACCATACGCTGGTAAACACCGCCGGCCCAACCGATTCCGAAGGCTCAAAGGACCCCGAGACTCCTGAGACCCCGACGAACCCGGACAAGCCCAAGTCCGACAACGGAGCTAAGACCGACACCAAGGTCAAGACTACGACCACAGCGAAGAACCTCGCAAACACCGGCGACCAAACATTCGCCCTAGTCGCCACCGCAGCAGCAGCGGGAGCAACGCTCGTAGTGATAGCCCTCATCATGCTGATCAAGCGCCGCAAGAACCACTAGGAGTCAGTCGAACATATCGACAAAGTAAAACCCGGGTAGCCAAACAACTGGCTACCCGGGTTTTCTCTTTATTAGAAATCAGAGTCTTCAAGGCAAGAGCCCGATTCAACCAGAGACACTCCGAATACTCCCCATGACAAGCCGCGCTCCAACAACAAGGCGTCTGCCCGGGCGGCGCGGAATGTAAGGTTCATCGCGAGTTCCGCACGAGCCGGAGAGCACTTAATGTGCTCTCCGTGCGAGCAGGACTGCCCGAGCAGGGAACCTTACATTCCGCGCCGCCCGGGCAGACGAACCGGGATAGACCCGCAGCGACCCGCTACTTGATCTTGGTCGTACCCGGTGCCAGGTTGGGGTCGGTCTCGTTGGCCTCGGTCTGGAAGTGCTCGGTGTAGACGTTCTTGCCGTCGCGGAACATCTCGTAGTACTGCATCTTGGCGTAATCCTCGCGTGCCTTGGTGGCGGCTGCGGCATCGGCGTCGTCACCGGTGACGTTGGAGGAGAGCGCCCAGCGCAGGCTGGCGTCCTCGTAGCCCACCGAGTTGATGGCGGGCAGCGACTTACGCAGCGTCATGTGCGCTTTCTGGTAGTCGGTCAGCGGTGCGCCGATTAGCTGCATCAGCTGGGTGGACAGGTAGTTGGTGGACAGGTCGTCGACCTCGCTCGTCTGGTCGCAGCCGG
>CAJMRE010000043.1 GCA_905215755.1 uncultured bacterium | reverse complement strand
TTGCCGCGCCCCGCAGTGCCCGCTTCCCCCGAGAACAATTATCAGTGCAGGTAGAGCTCTTGCGCAAAAGCCATGTGCTCGCGATATTGCAAAAAGTCTACTCACTTAGCTGGCAACTGCACCAAACGGCTGGGCAGAACGCCCATTTCCTGCATTTTCTCGCGCGCTGGCACCCCGCGCCGCTGCTACGCCATAATAGTTGGCGGACAAACGGCGAGAGAAAGCAACCACATGGCACAGACCACGACAGATACTTCCGCCAGCACCGTTTCTGGCGCCGGCGCCGCCAGCTCGTTCTCGGGCGGCACGGGAACCGAAGCCGAATTCGGCTCGCTCGGCGCGCTCTCCCCCACCTGGTGGGAGCCCGAGGATGGTAGCGAGCCCGAACCATGGCTCACGCCCGATCAGGCCTTCGAACGCTTCTTTGAATGGACAAGCGACCGCGGTATTGAGCTGTGGGACCACCAGGAAGAGGCCCTCATGGATCTAGCCGCCGGTGACCATGTCATTTTGGGAACACCGACCGGATCGGGCAAGTCGCTTGTCGCGCTAGGCATGCTCTTTATGGGCATGGCACAGGGCAAGCGCTGTTATTACACGGCCCCCATCAAGGCTCTGGTCAGCGAAAAGTTTTTCGACCTTGTGCAGGTGCTCGGCCGCGATAACGTCGGCATGATCACCGGCGACACGCATATCAACACCAAGGCGCCCGTCATCTGCTGCACGGCAGAAATCCTTGCCAACGATGCACTGCGCGAGGGCGAGGGCGCCGACGTGGGCTGCGTCGCCATGGACGAGTTCCACTATTTTGCCGACCCCGACCGCGGCTGGGCCTGGCAGGTGCCACTGCTCACCCTGCCTCACACGCAATTCATGCTCATGAGCGCCACGCTCGGCGATGTCACTGCCATCGCCGCCTCACTCGAGGAACACACCGGCGCTACCTGCGACTTGGTCGTCGATGCCCCACGCCCCGTGCCGCTGAGCTACGACTACGTGACGACCTCCCTCGAGGGCACCGTCGAGCTCGCGATGCGCGGCGGAGAGGCCCCGCTCTATATCGTGCACTTTAGCCAGGATGCCGCCCTTGCGACGGCACAGTCGCTCGCCAACTTTGGCATTGCCAGCAAGGAGCAGCGCGAGGCCATCAAGGAGGCGGCCAAGGGCACGAGCTTCTCGACGGCCTTCGGCAAGATCCTCAAGCGTTTGCTTGGCTGCGGCGTCGGCGTGCACCACGCCGGTATGCTGCCGCGTTATCGTCTGCTGGTCGAGCGTTTGGCGCAGCAGGGCCTGCTGCCCGTCATCTGCGGCACCGATACGCTCGGCGTCGGCATCAACGTACCCATCCACACCGTGGTGCTCACCGCGCTCACCAAGTTCGACGGCTACAAGATGCGTCGCCTGCGCGCCCGCGAGTTCCATCAGATTGCCGGTCGCGCCGGCCGCTCGGGCTTCGATACCGAGGGCATGGTCATCGCCGAGGCCCCGGAGCACGAGATCGAGAACGCCAAACTCATGGCCAAGGCGGGCGACGACCCCAAGAAGCTCCGCAAGATTAAAAAGAAGAAGGCCCCCGAGGGCTTTGTCACCTGGAACAAGCAGACCTTTGAGCGCCTGATCGAGACGCAGCCCGAGACGCTCAAGCCGCGCCTTCGCATCACGCACTCCATGGTGATTAGCGTGGTCGAGCAGGGCGGCGATGCCCGAGCCCGCGTACACGACCTCATCGAAACAAGCCTGCAGACCCCTGAGGAAAAGGCAAAGCTCGAGGTTCGTGCCGACGAGATCTTCGCCACGCTCATCGATTCCGGCGTCGTCGTTCGCACCGAGGTGCCGCCCGCGCCCGACGCCCCGACTGACGCCGCGCCAGACATCGACTATGCACTGACGGTCGATCTGCCCGAGGACTTTGCGCTCGACCAGCCGCTCTCGCCGTTTTTGCTTGCCGCGCTGGAGCTGCTCGACCCCGAGAGTGAGACCTATACCATGGATCTGATCTCGATGGTCGAGGCAACGCTCGAGGACCCCAAGCAGGTATTGCGCGCGCAGGAGCGCGCCGCGCGCGACCGCGCGATGGCCGAAATGAAGGCTGACGGCGTCGAATATGAGGAACGCCTGGAGCGCATCCAGGATGTCACCTACGAAAAGCCGCTCGAGGACTTGCTCGATGCCGCCTTCGACAAGTACTGCCAAGAAGTACCTTGGGCCAACGACTACCAGCTCTCGCCCAAGAGCGTCCTGCGCGACATGCTGGAGAGCGCGAGCGACTTTAAGGGCTATATCCAAAAGCTCGGCATCGCCCGCTCCGAGGGCATTTTGCTGCGTTACCTGGCAGAGGCCTACCGTTCACTCGACCGCACCGTGCCCATCGAGAAGCGCGACGAGCGCCTGCGCGACATTATCTCGTGGCTGGGCTTTGTGGTGCGCTCGGTGGACTCGAGCCTGGTGGATGAGTGGGAGAACGCCGGCAACCCGGCAGCCCTCGATGCTGCGCCGCCGCAGGGCATCGACGAGGTCGTGGCGGACCGTCGCGGCTGCACGCTATTGGTGCGCAACGCGCTCTTCCGCCGCGTGACCCTTGCCGCCCGCGAGCACGTTCGCGACTTGGGCGAGCTCGACGACGACTGGGGCATGAGCGAGATCCGCTGGCAAAAAGCACTCGACGCTTACCACGAGCAGCACGAGGAAATCCTCACCGACGGAGATGCCCGCAGCGCCGCGATGTTTTCCATTGACGAGTCCGACGAGAAGACCGCGCACGTATGGCACGTGCACCAGATCTTTGCCGACGAGGATGGCGACCACGATTTTGGCATCATGGGCGATGTCGATCTGGACGCCACGCAAGACGGCGGCGAGGTCATCTTCAAAAACTACCGCGTCGGCTTTATCGAGGACCTGCTCGAGGACTAGCCGAACATACTGGAACGAAACGAAGCGGGGCCGCTGGCAATATAGCCAGCGGCCCCGCTTTTGCGCTATACGCTATGCCTTACTCGGCACCCTCGACCTCATACGAATCCGCCTCGGCTGGCTCATCGTTTGTCTCTGTCGCAGCCCCGCGCGCCTCGTCAAACGCGGCCTTCATGGTCTTGTTGCCCCACGTGAGCTTGCGAATGGTAAGATCGTCCGCCTTCTTGTTGGCTAGGCGCAGATTGTTCTCGGAGGACAGCAACGCCTCCTTGGTTTTCTGCAGGTGGCTAATCGTCTTATCGATCTCATCGATCGCCGTTTGGAACTTGCGGCTCGCGATCTCGTAGTTGCGGCCGAAATCATTCTTGAACTTTTCCATCTTGGCTTCGAAGTTCGTGACGTCGATATTCTGCTGCTTGTACTCCGCCAGCTCCTGCTTATAGCGCAGCGAACCCATGGCGGCGTTGCGCAGCAGCGTGATCATGGGAATGAAGAACTGCGGGCGGATCACGTACATCTTCTCATAGCGGTAACTCACGTCGACTATCCCTGCGTTATAGAGCTCGCTTTCGGGCTCGAGCAGTGTGCAGAGCACCGCGTACTCACAGCCTTTCTGGCGACGATCGTGATCGAGTTTCTTAAAGAAGTCCTCGTTTTTGTGCTTGGTCGCGGTCTCGTCGTTCTCGTTTTTCATCTCGAACATAATCGAAATGACCTCGTTACCGCTTGCGTCGCACTCGCGGAAGATAAAGTCGCCCTTGGTGCCCTCGGACGCATCGTTATCCTTCTCGAAGTACGCGTTAGGAAACGCCGTCATGCGCAGACGGTTGAACTCGGTCTCGCAGTGCTGCTCGAGCGACTCGCCCACCATCTTGGTGGACAGGCGGACCTTCATGTCCTTAAGGCGCTCAATCTCTTCGTCCTTGTAGCGAATCAGGTCATCGCTCGCGCGCTTGGCCTGCGCAAGCTCGAGCTCGTGTGCCGCCTTGACCTGTTCCTCGCGAGAATCGCGCACCGCCAGCTCGCTCGTCAGTTTGGCACGCGCCTCATCGCGCTCTCGCTCCGCCGCGGCGACCGCCTCTGACAGGTTCATTTTTGCCATCAGTTCCTGCTCGCGCAGCTGGGCACGCAGGCCCTCGGCCTCTTGCTCGGACTGAGCCTTTGCGGCGGAAAACTTCTCTTGCACCTTCGCGCGATAGTCAGCAAGCGCGCGCTCGGCCTCGCTGCGAGCGGCATCGAGCTCACGCTGCGACTCTGCCGCGGCAGCGGCAAGCGCCATCTCCTGGGCCTTGTCCGCCGCGGCAAGCCTGGCCTGCAGCTCGGCAATCTGAGCGTCGCGTGCAGCTAAATCGTTTTGAGCAGCGTTGCGCGCCGCCGACTCGGCAAGCTTTGCTTCGTCATCTTTGCGCCCAAGCTGCGCACGCAGGCTATCAATCTCACGCTGGAGTTCGGCATTCTCTTTTTGAGCATTGGCTCGTGCCTCAACCGCCGCGCGCTGGCTTGCACTCTCGCGCTCTGCGGCAGCGCCCTCGAGCTTAGCGCGCAGCTCGGCAAGCTCAGCATCGCGCTTGGCAACCTCTTGCGCCAGTTTCTGATCCGCAGTGTTCTTCTGCTCGACAAGCTGGGCATTGCGCTGAGACTTTGCCTGTTGCAAGGCAGCCGTCGAACGCGAGCGCTCAAGCTCCAGCGCCTGCTCACCCTCACGCTGGACTGCCTTCACACGCTCATCCAGGTCGCGCGAGAACTCGGCATCGCGCACCTGCTTGACGATATCCGCATAGCCGGATGCATCGACCTTAAAAACTTCGCCGCAATGCGGGCACTTGATCTCGTTCATAGCAGCTCCTCGATGGACGCAAATATCAACCGGCTACACTCTACCGCGCCGCGCGGACAAAAAAGGCGCCGCCGCCATAATGGCAACGGCGCCAGAACCACCACAAAGGTGCCTGTCCCCTTTGTGGTGGCTCTGGCGCCCTATAACCCAAAGAAGCTAAGAATCTGATCGCGGCTTACGGGCTTGTACTCGTTGGCATCGAGACCGACATCGTAGCGAAAGATAGGGCGCTCGCGATCGCGGTTGCGTGCGTTGGCGCGGTCACCTCTGCTGTGGATATGCCCATGCAGCATAATGGCGCCACGTGCCTTGCCGTTCCAGCTGAGCATGGGGTAGTGGCTCATAACCAGACGATGGCCCTTGGCATAGCCGGGAGCAATCTCCAGGTAATCGCGCACGTCTTCCCAAATCCGCGGTACGTCGGAATCTTCCCAGTCGCCGTCATGGTTACCGCGGATGAGCGTCACGTTCTGGCATTCGATACGCTCGCGCAGGCGCACCGCCTCCGCCAGGGGCAAACGATAGGTAAAGTCACCCAGAATATAGAGGCGGTCGTCCGCAGCCACGCACTCATTGATGGCATCGATGACCTTGCGGTTCATCTCCTCGACCGAGCCAAACGGCCGGTCCATGTCGTGCAAGATATTCGTATCGCCCAGGTGCAAGTCGGCGGTAAACCACATCATCGTCTGTGTCCTCATTTCGCAACGTGTTCAACTCGTGCTAAGTATACAGACGCAGCGATGCGGCGGTTATCCAAAGAGCCCGCCGAACAGTCCGCGGCGGCGCTTGTCTTGCTTTTTCGAAGCGTCACCCTAAGTTTTCTTGTCCCGCCGTTTCTTACGGTCCTGTTCCAGATCATCGTCGTCGAGCAGCAGATCCCACTCAAACGGATCATCCGTCAAATCGAACAGGTCATCGTCGTCAAACATGGCCGCCTCCATTGCCGACTAGCGGGCATCCACCACATAGAGGCCAACGCGCACCTGGTGCCACGGGCTGCGCTCGGGGGCAACCTGTTGCACGCGGGCCTCAAATACGTCCTCGTGGCCGTAATACATCATCAAGGACAGCGGGCCGACCTCGTTTCCCGGAACGTAGCCAAGTTTGGTCTTGCCATAGTAGATCGCAACTGCCTCGGGGTCATGGGGATTATCGCGCTCGGCACACAGCGTCAGCTTATCGCCCGCTTTAAGATCGCCCAGGACCAAGGCGCCATCGGCATACTGAAATCCTGCAATGTGAAATGACAGAAGAACACGTGAAGGCTCGTACATAGCAGCTCCTCTAACGGCCGGATAAACCGGTGTGTAACCTTATTGAGAAGTCTACGGTCCCGCGCGGACACAAATACATCCTGTCTGCGTCCTTCAATCGTTTGCCTCAACGCTTGCGCGACAGAACGCTTGCAGATAAGATAGGAACACGGATGGCACCCGTTGCCGCGGGTCTTGCCAACTCCGATACACGTTTTCATCGTGAGAAGTGGCCGTCTTCGCTTACGCGGGGGCGGCTATTTCATTCGGCCGATAAACAGACCGAGTTCGATAGCCGCAATCAACAACGCCAATAACGAAATAACATCGCTTACGTTCATACCAAATCCCTTCTAAAGGGAGTTGGCCCATCCGTGCTCCATAACAGTAGTCTAACGCAAAATGCAGGTAATAGGAACACTTGTTCGTATTACCTGCGCCCTTTTCTAATGCACAAACATGCGCACGAACTTGTGCTTCCAGCTTGCGTAGGGCGCATACCGAAACGGCACGTCCAGCCAAGTTGCCTTGTTCACGATGCTCTTCTTGTGGCTAAACGTATCGAAGCTCTCGCGTCCATGGTACTGCCCCATACCGCTCGCGCCCATGCCGCCAAAGCCCATATGGCTCGTAGCCAAGTGCATGATCGTGTCGTTGACACAGCCGCCGCCAAAGGGCACGTAGCGCACAAAGCGTTGCTGAACCGAACGGTCCTGGCTAAAGATATACAGGGCCAGCGGCGTCGGACGATCCGTAATAAACGTCTCGGCCTCGTCTAGGCTCTCAAACGTCAGCACCGGCAAGATGGGACCGAAGATCTCCTCCTGCATCACGGCGTCATCGGGGGTCACGCCGTCTAGGATCGTCGGCTCAATCTTGAGCGACGACTCGCGCGCCGTGCCTCCCAGCACGACCTTATCGGGATCGATCAGCCCGCGCACACGCGCAAAATGCTTGGCGTTGACGATATGCCCGTAGTCCTCGTTATCGAGCGGATGCTCGCCAAACATACGGCGGGCCTCTTCCCTGATGAGGTCCAGCAGCTCGTCGTGCACGCGCGCATCGACCAGCAGGTAGTCGGGCGCCACGCAGGTCTGCCCCACGTTGAGCCATTTACCAAAGGCGATACGCCGCGCCGCAACCTTCAAGTTTGCCGTCGCATCCACGATGCAGGGGCTCTTGCCGCCCAGCTCAAGCGTCACGGGCGTGAGGTTTTTACTCGCGCGCTCCATGACGAGCTTGCCGACCGGAACGCTACCGGTAAAGAAGATCTTGTCCCAGCACTCATCGAGCAACGCTTCGTTCTCGGCGCGCCCGCCCTCGACAACCGTCACCAGGCGCGGATCAAATGCCTCTTCACAGATTTGCTTGAGCACCGCGCTCGATGCCGGAGCATAGGCACTCGGCTTGATGACCACGGTATTGCCCGCGGCAAGGGCGCCGGCGAGCGGCTCGAGTGTTAGCAAAAACGGGTAGTTCCACGGAGCCATGATGAGCGTGACGCCATAGGGCACGGCTTGCGTTTTGCACGCGCTCACGGCGTTGGCAAGGTCACACGGACGCAGGCGCGGACGACTCCATCGAGCCACGTGAGCGATCTGATGACGAATCTCGGAAAGCGACGTGCCGATCTCGCACATATATGCCTCGTCATGCGACTTTCCCAAATCGGTCTTGAGTGCATGGGCAATATCGGCCTCGTGCGCCCGTACCGCATCGCGTAAACTCACGAGCGCGCGACGTCGGGCATCAACATCAAACGTAGCGTGCGTTTTAAAGTAAGTGCGCTGATCGCCGACGATGCGCGCAATTTCCTCGGTGTTCATGGCACCCTCCTAGTTCTCGTCCTCAAACATACCACCCGCGACGACCTCGTACATACGCTCGAGCTCCAAGCGGTCCATCAAAAGCGGAACGGGGTACAGCGGATTGGCCTCGGCATCGGCATGCGCCGCCATCTCGGGAATGTCGGAGCGGCGAATGCCCGAGACATATTTGGGGATTCCCAGGATCTCGTTCATGCGGTCGACCCAATCGAAAAAGGCCTCGGCCGCAAGACTATCCTGCGCGGTAGCCGGCGCAATGCCCGCCATGCGAGCAAGATCGGCAAGCTTGGGGGCGGCGGCGTCACCATAAGCGCGAAGCATGTGCGGCAGGATGATCGCGTTGGCCAAACCGTGCGGAATTCCGTATCGGCCGCCCAGACTGTGCGCGATGGCATGCACATATCCGACATAGGAGCGGGTAAACGCAACGCCCGCCTTATACGCCGCCGAAAGCATATTGCGACGAGCGCGCATGTCGTCACCATGCTCATAGGCCTCGAGCAAATTGTCGTGGATAAGCTGCACCGCCTGTCGCGCCATCTTGCGCGTATAGGGCGTGGTGCTTCGCCCGATAAAGGCCTCAACGGCATGCGTCAGGGCGTCCATGCCCGTCTGCCCCGTAATGGAAGCGGGCAAGCCGCACGTAAACTCGGGGTCGTGGACTGCAAAACGCGGGATGAGCACAAAGTCGTTAATGGGGTATTTGTAGTGCGTCTCGTCATCGGTGATAACCGCCGCGAGCGTGACTTCGCTTCCCGTACCGGCGGTAGTGGGAACCGCAATAAGCAGCGGCAGGAGACGATGAATCCGCAGTAGGCCGCGCATCTTGTTGATGGGCTTGTTTGGCTGCGCAATGCGTGCGCCCACGCCCTTGGCACAGTCCATGGCCGAGCCACCGCCAAAGCCGATAATGGCCTGGCAGGCGCTCTCTCGATACAGGGACGCCGCTTCTTCCACGTTTGAAACCGTGGGGTTTGCACGCGTTTCGGCATAGACCGTAACGCCAATCCCCCTGCATGCGAGCGCCGTCTCGAGCGGTGCCGTGAGCCCCAGACGGGCAATGCCGGGATCCGTCACGATAAGGACCTTCTGGATCGAGCGCTTTTGAAGCACCGCGGGCACATCCTCGGCATGCTCTAAAATGCGCGGCTCGGTATAGGGCAGGATCGGCAATGCAATGCGAAAAACCGTCTGATATGTTCGGCACCAGGCACGACGGGCTAGATGCATAAAGGAAACTCCTTCATTTGTTGATAGGTCAACATTTGCTCGCCCGATTGTACTCAGCGGCGGTCAAAGACGGCCTGCCAATCGTTAATCAATCAACATCTTCATATCTCAAAATTGTTTTATTAAAAATCATTCCTAATAGGCTTCACATTTGGTTGCATTTATGGATAATAGAACTCGTCAAGACGCACGTCCGGAGAGGGCCCTTACGGGACCGGACGAGCGCACAATCGCCATAGATCGAAAGGATCGAATCATGAAGTTTGTTTGCCCCGTTTGCGGTTATGTGGAAGAGTTCGACGGCGACCAGCTGCCCGAGGACTTCAAGTGCCCCCAGTGCGGCGTTCCCGGTTCTCGCTTCCTGAAGCAGGAGGAGGGTCAGCTCGAGTGGGCTGCCGAGCACGTCGTGGGCGTCGCCAAGATGGAGGGCGTCTCCGAGGACATCGTTGCCGACCTGCGCGCCAACTTTGAGGGCGAGTGCTCCGAGGTCGGTATGTACCTGGCCATGGCGCGCGTCGCTCATCGCGAGGGCTATCCCGAGATCGGCCTGTACTGGGAGAAGGCTGCCCACGAGGAGGCCGAGCACGCTGCCAAGTTCGCTGAGCTCCTGGGCGAGGTCGTGACCGACTCCACCAAGAAGAACCTCGAGATGCGCGTTGAGGCCGAGAACGGCGCCACCGCCGGCAAGACCGATCTTGCTAAGCGCGCCAAGGCCGCTGGCCTCGATGCCATCCACGACACCGTGCACGAGATGGCTCGCGACGAGGCTCGCCACGGCAAGGCTTTCGCCGGCCTGCTCAAGCGCTACTTCGGCTAAGCCAGCAACCTGAGACATAACCTCTAGCTCGATGAGGCCCGGACCGCATGGTTCGGGCCTTTTTCGTGCCTCACAAACTTGTTAACTACCTGAAATAGGACCGCCTTCGGCATCGGCTTCTCGTCAAAAACTAAGTGAGTAGACTTTTTGGAACTTGCCGAGCAGACCATCCATATCACTTTATAAAGCCGCAGGTAAATGCCTTGTTGCAAAACGACCTAGTCGCCAAAGTGCCAAAAGTCTACTCACTTAGATTCGCAGCCGTCCACGATCGAGCCATTTTGTGTCTAGCGGGCATCTTTCCGTCGATTACTCCCAATTTTGTCCAGTCAACGAATAGTTCAGACCTGAGTAATGTCTCAGCCCTTTGCTCATCTGAGCTTTTATCACGATATTCAGCATCGAGCATCCTGCATATGGCCTTAACGATCGCGCGGAATCTATCCTCATCCGATATCTGTCTGTGTGTAAGGAGAAGCACATCGTAGCCCATGGCCTGAAGGGCCGTCATGCGGTCAGCGTCACGCAAGCCATCCCCTGCGCGTCCGTGCGAGGCCTTTCCCTGACATTCAATGGCCACCTGTCGCCTACCGTCCGGCGAAGAAAGAAGTAGGTCGATATATACACGGGACTTTCCCACAATCGCTCGAGCACTTGTGCTTAACGTCACTTCGACATTGAGCTCTATGCCGCAAAACCCTTCGCCTCCCAGGGCTCGCGGCAGTCCAAGCAACAAAAACGCCTCGACCTCAAAAGGCGACGCGGCACCCAATGGAACGAGTTGCGATACCGCTATAAATCTATTGCCGTAACGCATCCCGCAAACATCTGAACAAAAACGGTCAAGGTCTCCGCCCAAAACCAAAGCGTCTCGACGCCATAAATTTGAGGCGATGCCGTCCTCGGACGGGCAGCGCACCCAACCGAACGTTGTCGAAATCGCGCCCGAATCAATTGCACGCGAAAGATCCGCCTCAAGTGCCGCCGGCAGGGCACACACCGCAAACAAGCCACACATCTCCGCCAATACCAAAAGAAGCTGAAGATCCGTCAGATGCCGCGACATGATGAATGTCGTCAGTAGAGGAGATGTAACCAAAAACCCATGCTCCGTTTCCAGCACGGATTCCCTGGGGAGCTCACCAAGAAACAGCCGCTGCCTGATACTGGCAGGACAAGTCCGCTTGTTTCTCGTCCGGACCAATGTATACAACGGAAAGCCGAGCACAACCGCAGCCGTCGGGTTACGGGCAAGGTCATATCGCTGCCGGTCTTCTTCCGGCCGTGGAAGCGGCGGACACAAAGCGCGGACTTGAGGAGGCAAACGCCAGTACCTAAAAGCCGATATGTCACAAAGTAGATCCTTCATAGGCACAGGAAAACACGAATTTCAACCCAGTCAGTCACGTATTGGCGCGAACGCACCAAAAATGGCGCCGAACGGACTGCCAAGTTTTCAACAGCACTCCCCAACTGGCCAAAAGCTTGCCGAGAGCTGGACGAAGCCCTGTTGAAAACCCCATTTTTTCTCATGCAGGAGCTTTGCGCGGCAAGTGAGTAGACTTTTTTGAACATCCCGAGCAGGCCGGTCATCCTGCTTTTCAAAACCGCAGGTAGATAGCTTGTTACAAAACTGCCTGGTCGCCAAAGTGCTAAAAGTCTACTCACTTAGGTTGCAGAGTGCCCCCCCCATTAGCTGCAATTCCAAGCTAGTTAGCACTTTTGGACTCAGATCGTCATACTGAACAAGAATTTGAGTTGAGTTTTCAGGGACAGATGCGCCATCGGCACACCAAAAACAGTCACCAATATCGATAAAAGGGATGCTCGAGCGCGTGAGGGCCCGTGCAAAAGTGCTTCCGCCCGTTCCACGCTCCGCAACCACGATACAGTAAAGGCCCGCGTCTGCATGCTCGATCGAGACTTCCCCTGCCGGAAACGCCTTCCGCACAAGCGCCGCCAGGCCATCGCGCGCCTCGCGAGCGCGCACGCGCACGCGGTTCACATGTCGCTCGTAATCACCCGATTCCAGCAAACGAGCCAAAGCGACCTGGTCAACAGAGCTAACCGACGAGGCGTAAAAACCAAGGTTGCGCCTAAACCGCTCCATTAGCTCATCGGGCAACACCATGTACGCTAGACGCAACGCCGATGACAGGCTC
The DNA here is from genome assembly GCA_905215755.1 of uncultured bacterium. GTDB lineage: Bacteria > Actinomycetota > Coriobacteriia > Coriobacteriales > Coriobacteriaceae > Collinsella. Next base: position 2,952 of record CAJMRE010000043.1, on the reverse strand, counting down.
TTCGAAAACGTGTTGGTGTAAATAACCGACTGGGCGGCATCGATCGATGCGAGCGCAGGAATCGGCTTGCCAGCAAGGCGAAACTCACAATCAAAGTCATCTTCGATGAGATACCGACCTGGTCGCTCGGCGGCCCAGCTCAGAAGCGCATAGCGACGCGCAATGCTCGTCACAAGGCCGGTCGGATACTGATGGGACGGCATCAGGTGAAGGACATCGGTCCCGCTTTTCTGCAGAGTGCTCAAGTCCACGCCCTCATCATCCAACGGGATATGTCGAACTTGGCAGCCCATAGCCTGATAGATACGCGTCAGACGCAAATAGCCCGGATCCTCAACCGCATACACCTTGTCCGCGCCAAGCAACTGAACCAACATGGTATCGAGCAGCTGGGCGCCCGCACCGATAACGATGTTGTTGGGGTCGACATTCATACCCCTTGTCCCGTGCAGATGGTGAGCAATTGCGCGTCGCAGCCGAGCAGTGCCCTGCGCCGGTGCGGGCGAAAAGATTTCGCGCTCGTCTTCGGATGCCAGCGTCGCCCGTAGCGCGCTTTGCCAAAGCCGCGCCGCCTCCAAAGCAGAAGGAGAAAGCGCATCGAATCGCTCGACCTGTCCGTTGACATCATGCACGCTGGGGCCCACAGAGACGGCATCTCGGTCGATGCCCTCCGCAGCCGAAGCCAAAACCGGTGCATCCGGAAGCTCGCAAGCGTAGTAGCCACGACGTGGTATTGAGCAAATATAGCCCTCAGCGAGTAACTGGCTATATGCATTCTCGATGGTAATAACACTGATTCCCAGATGACTGGCAAAGGCGCGCTTAGACGGCAAATGCTCCCCCGCCACAATGCGTCCAGCTACGATATCATCTCGAATTTGCTGGTAAACATACTCATAGAGCGATGCTTCGCCGCGTTTTTCCAAATTGTAGTCAAGCATGAGCCTATCACCTGACCTTATTAAGTCATTCAATCTGGTATTAGTCTGACCTTGTAATTATCTCGAAAACTGAGTATTTTGTCATACCCAGCTCCCCGATAGGATGTTCCGTCAAGCAATGCACATGCCAACCAAGGGAGCAACCATGGCAGAACAGAACAGCAAGGCCGACCGCGTCAAACTCAATCGCGAGCTCGCGCAGATGCTCAAGGGCGGCGTCATCATGGACGTTACCACGCCCGAGCAGGCACGCATCGCCGAGGAGGCAGGCGCCTGCGCCGTCATGGCCCTCGAGCGCATCCCGGCCGACATCCGTGCCGCAGGCGGCGTCTCGCGCATGAGCGACCCCAGGATGATCAAGGGCATCCAGGAGGCCGTCTCCATCCCCGTCATGGCCAAGTGCCGCATCGGTCACATCGTCGAGGCGCAGGTCCTGCAGGCCATCGAGATCGACTACATCGATGAGTCCGAGGTTCTCTCCCCTGCCGATGACGTCTATCACATCGACAAGACCCAGTTTGACGTGCCGTTTGTCTGCGGCGCCCGTGATCTGGGCGAGGCGCTGCGCCGTGTTGCCGAAGGCGCCACGATGATTCGCACCAAGGGTGAGCCGGGTACGGGCGACGTCGTTCAGGCCGTGCGTCACATGCGCAAGATCCAAAAGCAGATCCGTGACGTTGTTGCCCTGCGCAACGACGAGCTCTTTGAGGCAGCCAAGCAACTGCAGGTTCCGGTCGAGCTGGTGCGCGAGGTCCATGCCACGGGTAAGCTTCCCGTCGTGAACTTTGCCGCCGGCGGCGTAGCGACCCCCGCCGACGCCGCGCTGATGATGCAGCTGGGCGCCGAAGGCGTGTTTGTCGGCTCGGGCATCTTTAAGAGCGGCGACCCCGCCAAGCGCGCAGCCGCCATCGTCAAGGCCGTGGCAAACTTCACCGATGCCAAGCTCATTGCCGAGCTTTCAGAGGACCTGGGCGAGGCCATGGTGGGCATCAACGCCGACGAGATCGAGATTATCATGGAAGAGCGCGGGCGCTAGTCCAGCAGAAAGGATCGCACATGAGCGATTATGCAGACCAAACGGTCGCCGTGCTGGCGGTCCAAGGCGCATTTGCCGAGCACGAGGCAAGACTATCCGAGCTGGGCGCGCGCTGTATTGAGCTGAGGCAGGCGGCTGATTTAAAGCAGGACTTTGACCGTCTGGTACTTCCCGGCGGCGAGTCTACCGTTCAAGGGAAGCTGCTAGATGAGTTGGGCATGCTCGAGGAGCTTCGCACCCGCATTGTTGAAGGCATGCCCGTCCTGGGCACCTGCGCCGGCCTGATTCTGCTGGCTCACGACCTTGCCGCCCATGACGATAAGGGCACGCCGCGCCTGGCAACCATGGATGTGCTCGTTGAGCGCAATGCCTACGGCAGGCAGCTCGGCAGTTTTCGAACCAAGGGGCAGGTAGCTGGCATCGACGGTGAAGTGCCGCTGACGTTTATCCGCGCGCCCCGCATCGTCGAGGTCCACGGCGACGCAAAGGCCTTAGCGAAAGTCGACGGCCGTATCGTCGCCGCGCGCCAGGGCAACCAGCTCGGCGTAACCTTCCACCCCGAACTCGACGAAGACACCCGCCTCCACGAAATGTTTCTACAAATGTAGGCATCGAAATCAACAAACAAAATGAGAGTGGATAATCTCCCACTTTGAGCTTGAATGCAGACTCAAACCGGGAGATTATCCACTCTCATGCTATGCAATCGTTGGGGACGTTCTTAAACGACTAGTCAAACAAGAACGTCCCCAACGACTATCTTTTAGCAGGTCTGGATCATGGCAATGCCGATGTTTTGGCACCGACAGCGAGCGCCTACCAGAGCGAACAAATTGGCATGAAAAGAGGACGGCATAGACCTTCTGGTCATGCCGTCCTCTTTGAATGACAAGTTGTCGCTCTGGTGGGCGCGCAGCGTCAATCAGAACCACCCTTAAAAAGGGTGGTTTGCTCTTAGGGTATAACCCACGGGCC
>CAJMRE010000042.1 GCA_905215755.1 uncultured bacterium | reverse complement strand
CGATCACGACGTTGCGCGGGCCGATCTTATCGGAGATGCGGCCGGCGAAGATGCCTGTCACGGCCATGATGGTCTGAAAGACCGGGAAAGCCCAGGTAAGAGCGCTGGACCACTCGGGGTAGACGGCGAGCAGGTTCTTGCTCACAACGGAATACAGAGCGATGGAGCTGATGAAGAACATGGTGACGCACGCGGCGGAAAGCACGACGGCGCGACCCTTGTTGGAGTTGGTGTAAGCCATTGGACTCTTTCTAATCGATACGGGGGAGGAGGAGCGGTCGTATCCGCGGGTCTTCCTGTTAGGTTGGTTTACTGGTCAGTCGGCTTGGCGACGCCGGACTCATCGGACCAAAGCTCGACACCCTTGTTCTTGAGGTAGTTGTCGGCATAGGCGCGACGGCCGCCGGGCTTGGCGGTGAGGTCGCCCATCATGTTGGAGAAGCCGCCGTCGACCTTGATGGCGTCGCCGGTGGTAAAGTCCGAGCGCGTGGACGCCAGGAACATGACGGCGTTGGCGATATCGCTGACCTCGCCGATGCGGCGCGTGGCGATCAGACGGCTGCGGCTCTTTTCGACCTCGGGGTCGGCGTAGAAGTTGGCCGACATCGGGGTCTTAACGAAGCAGGGCTCGACGCAGTTGGAGCGGACGCCGTAGGGGCCCCACTCGGCGGCGAGCATCTTGGACATCATGTTGACGCCGGCTTTGGTAGAGCTGTACACGCCCGAGAACGTCTCGGGGGAGTGGCTGGCGACGGTCGAGATGTGCACCAGGCGGCCCTGGCCGGCCTTGATCATCTCGCGACCAAAGCGCTGCGAGGTGATGAAGTAGCCGGTGAGGTTGACGTTGATGACCTCATTCCAGTCGGAGAGCGGCAGGTCCTCCATGGCGGCGAAGCGCAGGATACCGGCGGTGTTGACGAGGACGTCGACGCGACCGAAGTCGGCGATGGTGGCGTCGACGGCGGCCTGAACCTCGGCCTCGTCGGTGGCGTTCATCTTGTAACCCTCGGCGTGGATGCCAAACTCGGCAGCGAGGTCGGCGGCAGCAGCCTTGACCTTCTCCTCGTCCAGGTCGAGCAGGACGACGTTGGCGCCGTTGCGGGCGAACTCGCGGCAAATCTCGACGCCCATACCGCCGAGCGCGCCAGTCACGGCGCAGACATCGCCCTCGAGCTTAAGCCAATTGCTCATAGGAACTTCCCTTCTTGTGCCTCCCGGTGGGTCGCTCCCATTAACCGACCCACGTGGTTTTCGCTGGTTATCGTATGCTTTGCATTTGCGCAGGTGAATTGCATATTTGTTAGAATGGCGTTAACCGTAGGTTTATACCGTTTGCTGATATCTGCTCTACATTGGGCGTATGACCTGCAAAAACAACCCCCTGCGGCGCCACGTGGCCGCAAGCGCGAAAACGGGAGATTGACGTGTACGATCGACGACTCGAGGCTATTTCGGCCGCGGCGGAGCTGGGGAGCTTCTCGCGCGCCGCGGCAAAACTGCGTATGTCGACCCCAGCGCTCGTCAAACAGGTGTCGGGATTCGAGGCCGAGTTCGGCATCACGCTGTTCGAACGCTCGCACTCGGGCGTCAAGGTGACACCGGCGGGTGCGTTACTGGTAGACGACGCGCGCTCGATTATGCGCCAGTCCGAGGATGCCCTTCGCCGTGCCCGACGCGCCGCGGGCGATGGCGGTGCCGTGCGCCTGGGCGTGTCGATGATGTGCCCGGGGCGCCAAACGCTGTCGATGTGGTCGAACATCCACGATCTGGAACCGTCGCTGCGATTTGAGATCGTGCCGGTAAGCGACCTCTATGACGAGCGCGAATCCGTCATGCGCAGCTTGGGCCGCGAGGTGGATGTAGTGCAGTCGAGTTTTTCGACCCCACGCTGGGGCGACGCCTGCCAAAAGCTCCGCATCGTCAACGTGCCGTTTTATATCGACCTGCCGCGCACGAGCCCGCTGGCGCGCAAGAATCGCATTACGGTTGCCGACTTGGAGGGTATGCGTCTGCGCGTACTGCGCCACGGCAACGACGCCATGGACAGCCTGCGCATCGACCTTTTGGCCGACGGCGGCGTGGACGTGATCGACGTGGACAGCTTTGACTTTGCGCTCTTTAACGAGGCGGAGGAAAAGGGCGACGCGGTGCTCACCTGCGGGGCGTGGTCGGGGGTGCACCCGGCCTTTGTGGGCGTGCCGTTCCTGTGCGGCCGTGAGGTGCCGGTCTTTTTGCACTATCCGCTCGAGCCCACCCTCCAAGTCCAAAAATTCGTCAACGCCATGGCCCAGCTTCTCACCTAGCTCACCTGGGACGGGGCTCTTTTGGCTACTTTTGCCGTCCTACCTGCGCAATGCGAAAAATGAGGTGCGAAAAATGACTCCAAATCGGTCACGTATAATTTTGCTTTTGCCCTGAGCTGGTTGTAGAATGACAAGGCCTAAACGAACTACTTGTGCAGCTTGCTCGAATGCTCGGGCTGCGGCTGGGGGGGTGCGCCCGTGCAGGGTCCTTTCGGTCATATTGCGTCGATGCGCCGCAGCTTTGTGATGTTGCTAGCGGTCTTATGTGCGTTCGTTATGGTCGGGGGGGGGGTTGCCCTCGCGTGCGTACGGTGACGATGGCAACCTTATAGCGAACCCAACCTTTACCAACCAAGCTTCTGGTTGGTCGACGACCTCTCCGAGAAAGAGAATCGGCGAGGCGTCGCACCTCGACCTCCCCACGAAGCTCCTCAACGGTCAAAGAAACCTCAAACAAGCTAACGGTAATCACTTTGCGCTTGCGTGGAATCTTAAGCCACAGGATACCGATGCTTATTTTGAACCCGGATCAACCTACACCACCTTTTCCACCCAGAGCGGCTCCACGTACGAGTGGGGCCTCAACCATCGCGCCGCAACCGAACATGACGTGCTGATGCTCACGATGGGTCCTCAACAGGCGAATCTGTCGGTTAACAACGCAGGCCAAGACCAGCTCATGCAGCTGCGGACTTGGCTTAAGGCGCAGGGCAAGATGCCCCAGGGAAATACCGTTGAGCAGTACACCGTTTACAGCGATTCCTTTGCTGCAAATGGCGGCTTTGCTGGTAGCAGCGCCGACGGATCCCACTTCTCGTTTGAGCAGGGCGACGGTCGCATTGCGCTTTCTGTGTGGCTCGTAAGCTCTAACGGACAGGGTTGGTTCTCATTTGGCACCAACAGTACACACTATTATCGAGCGCTTCCCGAGCAAGACGATGAGTTTGCCTATCGGGCAGTCTATACCGCAGCGTCCGAAAATACGATGCTTGCACTAACTTGCTACGATTCAAATCTTACGGGGGCAAACGAACAATACCGGGAGTGGTTTGGCAATCTGGTCAATGACGTTCACGTGGAAAAGCAGGGCACGCGTGACATTTATACTGACTTTGGCAAGGTATATCAAGAAAATTCGTCCGAGACCATGACAACGTTAAATAACTATGCGTTCTCGACCTCGAATCTTAAGAACGAAAATACGAACATTGCTAACGGCAGTTTTGAAGACGATATACATCTAGGGAACAAGAGCACCAGCAAGTTTACGCTGTGCTCGCCCCATTGGCGCACGACCGAGACGGACCATCGTATCGAGATCGTTGCCCAGAACGACTACTATATCGACCCAGTTGGACATTCTGTTCCATTTGCACCCTCGGATGGCGAGTACGCCGCCGAGCTCAACGCACACGAGGCGAGTTCGCTCTACCAATATGTGACGACCGAGCCGGGAAAACAGTATGAGTGGGGGCTCGACCACCGCGGCCGCTCGGGTCGAGACGCCATGGCCCTTATCATCGGTCCGCGACAAGAAAACGAGCCGTACAAGGACAATCAAAAGGCACTCGATCAGTACCAGCAAATTGTTCAATGGATTCAAATGAGCGTCGACAACTATGTCGGCTTGGATGTGGTCAATTTTTCCCAATCGGGCTGCAGCAAAAAGATCATCCTGTATTCAACCAAGTTTGACAAAGTGGGCGGATTTGCCAATGCGTCCAGCGGAAGCGCGTTCTCATGGACGGCCGATGCGGAGCATACCGAAAAATGGTGCGTATGGATCATGGCGTCCGAAAACGACGCGTGGGCTTCCTACGGTTCCAACGCGCTCGAGCAGAGCAAAAAGGTTGACTACGACTATACCTACACCATTCCGGATGGCCAAAACCAGAGCGTCTTTGCTTTTGTGGCCTACAACACGGCCAACGGGAGCAATTCGACCGGCAACTTCCTCGACAATATCTCGTTTAGGGAGTTCTATCGCATCGAGACATACACGACGCCCAACGGAAGCGGAACGTATTTTTATAACGCCAATACCAAGACGGCGGACTTTACCTATGCCAAAAACTACGTAGGTAAACAGGAGAAGAACTCCTACTTTATGGTCGATGCCAAACGCGATGACGGGGCAGTCTTTATCGGTGCTTTTGTCAACGGCGAGTTCTATTCCGCAGACGACGACGCACATTGGACCAGATTGGAAGATGGTACCTATCGCTTTGAGGCCGACAAGGTCACAAAGCACTACAAAGTGCACCTCGTGTTTTCCAAGGCAGGCGTTCAATACGATGTGAACGGCGGCAAAGCGTATCACTACGATCCGCACAATGAGTCCACGGGCGATTTCGTACAGCTTTCTGGCGCTGGAGCGAGCTATACCTCCCATGCTGCCGTTGGACAAAACGACGACTGGAAGTTTATGGGCTGGGAGTACGCGGGCTCGGGAAAAGCCGTTCGCTTCGATGCCAAACACACGGTGACCCATACAGCTCCCGAGGGCACCACGGATTCCGGCACTCTTACCATTAAGGGCAAGAAGGTCAATCCGGATACCGGTGCTGTGGGCGATGCGGTAACCGTCGAAAACATTCCCGAGAGCCAGGGCGCGACGTTCGTGGCGCAATGGAAGTATCGTCAGGCCTTTGTTGCCCAGCTTAAAAATGCCGATGGCACGTGGAGCAACGTAACGACGGGCGGCACGGTCAGCTCCAAGCTTAAGGGGGCAAAGGGCTCCATCGATGCCGGGGATGGCTCGGGCAAGGACGAGGACGCGTACAAAAAATCGGGCGTTGCCTACTTTGTGGATGACGGCACGTTTGTGGAGGCGGTGGCCGCTCCCAAGGAGGGCTATCACTTTGAGGGTTGGTACGACCTATCGAATCCGGACGCCCCGGAGCTGCTGTCGTCTTCACCCACCTATACGTACAACGTGAAGGACCGCCATACGGGATGCGTATACGCACGATTCACCCCGCGCACCTACACACTCAAGGTTTCCAAGAGCGTTACGGGCAATATGGGCGACAAGCGTGCCTACTTTAAGATGACGGCGACCTTTACGGGCCTCAAGGCTGGTCAGACCTACGCCATCGAGTATTCGGATGCGTCTGCCCAAGGCAGCCATGCGCTCGTGGCGCGACCGAATGATCGGGCCGAGACCGTGGAAAACAAGACGGCCTTTACGGCCGATGGCCAGGGCAAGGCGACCGTGCCGTTTGCCGTTAAGGACGGCCTGACCGTTTCGATTAAGGCGCTGGATTACAACGCGGTCTATACCGTGAGCGAAGACGATTATTCGTCGTTGGGGTACCACGCCGAGCTTGCGGGTGCGAGCGGCACGCTCAACGGTCCGCGTGTGACCGTTGCCGTTGAAGCTAAGGCCACCAATTCCCGACAGGTCGCGGTGCCTACGGGTATTACGCGCAACCCCATCTATGCCCTGGCGATTTTGGCCGCCGGCGTGCTGTTGGCTACGGGCATGGTTGCGCTGCGTTTACGCCGCGGCTCCAAGAGGGGCGGGCGCCTATGAGAAGACATGGCGCCAGCAATGCTGGTGATGGGCCAGCCGCACGAGCGGCCCCGCAGGGAAGACCCCGGGGCTCGCGGTATTCGGCCGCGTCGAACGTGAGGTTGGGCGCCCATGCGGCGCCAGATCTGGGAGAAGCGGACGACCGGCGCGATATCGTGGGTTTTCTGGCGCGCTTGGCATTTTTTGTCGTGACGCTCTGGCTGCTCTTTGGCGTGGTCTTGGGCGTGGGTGCAGTCACGACTGGCGAGATGGCCCCGCGTATCTGTTCGGGTGACGTCATGCTCTACTGGAGGTTCAGCCAGAGCTTCAACGAGGGTGACGTGGTGGTATACACCGCGGATGGCGCAGAGCGCCTAGGCCGCGTGGTTGCCCGTCCCGGTGATGAGGTCACGATTACCGAGGAAGGCGAGCTCATGGTTAACGGGGCTGTTGTTGTGGAAAGCGACATCACCACGCCGACGCCGCGCTATGAGTCTGCTGTGGACTATCCCGTGCGCCTGGGAACGGATGAGTTCTTTGTACTGGCAGATTTGCGTGAGGGCGGCCACGACAGCCGCCTGTACGGGCCGATTGCCCGCTCGCAGATCAAGGGCAACGTGATCAGCGTGCTGCGCAGGTCGAACCTGTAGGCACGGAGATTGGTTTTATTAAGGGCATATGCCCGAGAGGAAGGATACAACATGAAAACTGGAAAGAGACGACTGACAGCATTTGCAGTTGTGGCTGCCACGATGCTGCTGGCTTTGGTGGGAGTTGTCGCGCCCGCGTGGGCGGAGGACAGTGCCGCTCAACCGCATCTGCCGGTAAAAGACAACAAGGTTACGATCACCTCGACGCTTACCATGAATGAGAATGCCGTGGTGCCTAATGCGACGTTTAACTATTCGATTGCGCCGGCGGATGAGGAGAGTGAGCTTACGAGCACGAGCGGTATGCCCGTTTATGCTGGAGTGACAGACGCCGTCACGCTTTCGCCGACTTCCGTTAATTTTTCCAACAAAGACCTTACAAGCACAGAGAATACCGGTGAGAAAACTAAGACAATAACCGCCAAACTGAGTGCCGAAATTAAAACCTCTCTGTTCAAGGCTCCGGGTATCTATCGATATAAAATTACGCAGACGCCGTCAGGGCTGGACGGTCTCAACGTTACATACAATGAGCTCTTCCTGGATGTTTACGTAGAAAACGAAGAGAATGGCGGTTCGGGCTATGTTGTTAAGGGCTGTATTCTTAGAACAGAAGCAGGCTCGGGCGAGAAGACCGCAGGTTTTTTGAACAAATATGTCACCCATAAGCTGACCATCACAAAGGTCGTCATGGGCAACCAAGGTGACAAGAATAAGGACTTTAATTTTACCTTCACGATTAAAGGCGCTGACGGGGAGAGCTATGAGTACGCCACTGTGAAAAACGGTGCCACCACCATGAGCCAAACTCCAGCTACGTCGGGAACTGCGGTTACCGTAAGCCTTAAGCATGGGGAATCCGTCATCGTTTACGGTCTCTCATCGGAGGATAAATTCGCCGTAACTGAGGCGGATTATCATGGCGACGGTTATAAGACGTCGTACAAGATTGGTGATGGCACCAATTCGACAGAAGGTAGCTCTATTGTCGAGAAAGCTATCGGTGCTTACGACACCACGGTGATCTTTACCAACACCAAGGATGTTACCGTTCCGACCGATGTTATTCGGACGGTCGTTCCCTATGCGGCAATCGTCGCGTTTGCTGCCGTGATGGGCGTGGTCTTCTTCCGTCCTCGTCGTAATCGTCGTTAAAACAGCGAGGATTACAGCCGATGGAGCTTAAACGCATAGCTCGGCTGGCGAGAGCCGGCGACCGCGTGCTTACGTGGTTTGCCGGCTTTCTCGTGCTGCTCATGCTGCTGTACGGGGGCTATTCGCTGTGGGATACAAACAACGTTATGGACGGCGGGTTCATCAGCGATGAGCTGCTGCACTACAAACCCACCGGGACCAACGATTGCGCACGCCTGCAGGATCTGATGGCCAAAAATCCCGACGTTGTCGGATGGGTCACCATCGATGGCACCAACATCGATTATCCCTTCGTTCAGGGAAAAGATAACCAGGAATACCTCAACAAAAACGTGTTGGGGGAGTCCGCGGTTTCGGGAGCGGTGTTTTTGGATACGCGCAACAGCCGCGCGATGACCGATCCCTACAATCTGCTCTATGCGCACCACATGGATAACGGTGCGATGTTTGGCGATGTCGATCGGTTTCTAGACAGGGGCTTCTTTGACCTGCACCGCACGGGCACGCTCTACACAAAGGATGGGGCGTTCCGGCTGCGCATCGTTGCCGTGTGTTCGTTTGCTGCGAGTGATGACATTATCTTTGGGCCGGGAAACCTGGACCAGGCCTCGATGCAGACGCTGCTCACGCATATCTCGCAGACGGCGGTGCATGCGGACATGGATGACGTTGGCCCTGATTCGCGCATCATCGCTCTTTCTACCTGCAGTGATAAAACAAACGGGCGCCGAGCACTTATAGCAGAGGTCTTGTAGCTCATTGAATATTCCGATTAAGCTGCGCCCCATAGGCTGCATCAAGTTTGAGGCTCTCGGTCCATCATGGTAGAGTTGTCCGCGCGTGAATTTCGGCACACTGCGCGCTATCTGAGCTTTTACCGTTTGGAGGAGTGAGCTTGTGAATGCTTCTGTCGCCAAGAAGGCCAGCCAGGCGGTGCGCCTTCTGATGATGGCGCTCACGGCAGTTCTTATCTTTTTCTTCATCAATGTCATGTTGCTCGTCTCCGACATCCAGGGCACGGCGCGCGTGGTCAACTACGCCGGTCTGGTGCGCGGCACCACGCAGCGAATCGTTAAGCTCGAGGATGCAGGCCAGCCACAAGACGACCTGCTCAAGGCCGTTGATTCATACATTAGTGGTTTGCGCTACGGAAGCGACGACCTCAATCTCGTCCGTCTCGATGACGATGAGTATCAGGCAAAGATGACCGAGCTCGCGAGCTATTTTGACAAGCTTCGCACCGAGATTGCCCGTGTGCGCGAAGTCGGCTACGAGAACACCGACATCATCGCCATGAGCGAGGAGTTCTTTGGCATTTGTGACGATGCCACGAGGCTTGCGGAGGACTACTCCCAGGAGAAGGCCACGGCGCTCAATCGCCTTGAGGGTTTGGTGATTATCGACATCGTGGGCCTGGTGGCGACCTTTGCGGTCGAACTTGCTCGCGCGGTGCGCACTGCCGCGCTCAATCGCGAGCTGCAGAACAAAGTCTATCTCGATGAAGCCACGGGACTGCCCAACAAGAACAAGTGCGAGGAAATCTTGGGGCAGGGGCATCCCGTTTCCGCCGAAGCGCCTGTTGCGCTGTGTGTTTTCGATCTTAACAATCTGCATACGGTCAATAACAGCTTTGGCCACGAGAAGGGTGACGAGTACATCCGTTCTTTTGCCCAGCAGCTGGGGTGCGTGGCGTCCGAGACCTGCTTTGTGGGCCGCGACGGCGGCGATGAGTTTATCGCGGTGCTGTGGGATGCCGATCGAGCTGCCGTGGAATCCTGTCTCGCTCGGATTCGTGCGAACGTGAGCGAGTATTCCGAGGCTCACCCCGACATGCCTATCAGCTACGCGGTGGGCTATGCGCTTTCTAGTGATTATGATGAACCGCCCACGATGCGCGAGCTCTTTTCCCAGGCCGACAAAAACATGTACATCGACAAGAACCGCATAAAGATGGCCGAGCCAGCCGGGCCGCAACGCGAGGAACGGTAAGCCTGTAACAGAGAGCATAGAAAAGCCTCCGCAGCCCGTGTGGCTGCGGAGGCTTTATTCGTTGCGGCGCATTGTGTTTGGGTCGCTGAGATGAGTCGATTTGCCCCGAAAGAGGAGGGCATTGACCTTAGGGTCATGCCCGACGAATGAGCGGCAAATCGGCCATCTCGGCGAGCCGAACTACTCCAGCTCAAACGCTCCAGTGTAGAGCTGATAGTAGTAGCCGCGCTTGGCGATCAGCTCGTCGTGGTTGCCGCGCTCGATAATGCGGCCGTGGTCCAGGCAGATGATCGCGTCGGAGTTGCGCACGGTGGAGAGACGGTGCGCGATGACAAACGTCGTGCGGCCCTCCATGAGCTTATCCATGCCTGCCTGTACGATGGCCTCGGTGCGGGTGTCGATGGAGCTCGTGGCCTCGTCCAGAATCATTGCCGGCGGATCGGCGACGGCAGCGCGTGCGATCGAGATCAACTGGCGCTGGCCCTGCGACAGCTGCGCGCCGTTGCCGGTGAGCATCGTGTCGTAGCCGTCGGGCAGGCGGGTGATAAAGTCGTCGGCGCCCGCGAGCTTGGCTGCCGCGATGCACTCCTCGTCGGTGGCGTCCAGGTTGCCGTAGCGGATGTTATCCATCACGGTGCCGGTGAACAGGTTCACGTCCTGCAGCACCACGCCCAGCGAGCGGCGCAGATCGGCCTTGCGGATCTTGTTGACGTTGATGCCGTCGTAGCGGATCTTGCCATCGGCGATGTCATAGAAGCGGTTGATGAGGTTGGTGATGGTCGTCTTACCGGCACCGGTGGCGCCGACAAACGCGACCTTCTGGCCCGGCTTGGCAAACACGGACACGCCGTGCAGCACCTCGTGGTCGGGCGTGTAGCCAAAGTCGACGTTGTCCATGACTAGGTCGCCGCGCAGCGGCACGTACTCGATCTCACCGGTTGCGCGGTGCGGATGTTTCCACGCCCACATGCCGGTGTGGTGGTCGGCCTCCTCGAGCTGCCAGGTATCGGGGTTCACCTGCGCGTTGACGAGCGTCACATAGCCTTCGTCGGCTTCGGGCTCCTCGTCGATGAGCTCAAAGATGCGGTCGGCGCCGGCGAGGCCCATGACCACGGCGTTGATCTGCTGCGAGATCTGACCGATCTGTCCGCAGAACTGCTTGGTCATGTTGAGGAACGGCACTACGACGGCGATGGACAGCGTCATGCCCGAGATGCTCAGGTTGGGCACGCCCAGCGCCAGGAAAATGCCGCCTGCCAGTGCGACCAGCACGTAGAGCAGGTTGCCCAGGTTCATAAGGATAGGCATGAGGATGTTGGCGTACATGTTGGCCTTTTGCGAGACCTCGAAGAGCTTTTCGTTGCGCTCGTCAAAATCGGCCTCGGCGGCAGACTCGTGGCAGAATGCCTTGACGACCTTCTGGCCGTTCATGACTTCCTCGATATGGCCCTCGACCACGCCGAGCTCGGACTGCTGCGCAATAAAGAAACGCGCGGAGTTGGAGCCGAGCAGCTTGGTCATAAAGGTCATAAAGACGACGCCGGCCACAATGACCAGGCACATCCACACGCTGTAGTACAGCATGATAAAGAATACCGTGACGATGACGATGGTCGTCATGAGCAGGTTGGGCAGCGACTGGCTGATCATCTGGCGCAGCGTGTCGATGTCGTTGGTGTAGTGGCTCATGATGTCGCCGCGCTGGTGCGTGTCGAAGTAGCGAATCGGCAGGTCCTGCATGCGGTTGAACATCTTCTCGCGCAGCTTCTCGAGCGAGCCCTGCGTGACGATGGCCATGGCGCGGTTCCAGAAGAGCGAGGACAGGATGCCGACGCCGTAGATGCAGGCGAGGGTGGTCACGAGCTGTGCGATCTTGGGCTGTGCGGCTTCCCAATCGCCCGACTGCCACGATTCGCTAATAATCTGCAGAGCGCTCTGAAGGAAGGTCGCGCCGATGGAGTTGATGATGGCGCAGAGCACCACGCCGACAACGACGAGGGGCAAAAGCACGGGGTAGAAGCCAAAGAGCGTCTTGATGAGGCGCGACATGGTGCCGCCCTTGCGGTTGAGCGCGCGCTCGGCGGTCGTTGCCTTACTCATGTGCCTCGCCTCCTTCCTGGGTCTGAGCTTGCGTTACGGATGCCTCGGTGTCGGCCTCGACGGCTCCTTCGCCCTCGGCAGACATCTTGTTTTGCGAGGTGAAGGTCTCGCGGTAGATCTCGCTCGTCTTGAGTAGCTCGTCATGGCTGCCGATCTGAGCGATACGTCCGCCCTCCATGACGATGATGCGGTCTGCGTCCTGCACGGAGCTAATGCGCTGGGCGATGATGAGCTTGGTCGTGTTGGGCAGATAGCTTGCCAACCCTGCGCGGATCTTGGCGTCGGTCTTGGTGTCGACAGCGCTGGTGGAGTCGTCCAGGATCAAGATCTTGGGGCGACGCAGCAGGGCACGCGCAATGCACAGGCGCTGCTTCTGACCGCCGGAAACATTGGAGCCGCCCTGTTCGATCCAGGTGTCATAGCCCTTGGGGAAGCCATCGACAAACTCATCGGCGCAGGCCAGATGTGCCGCCTCGCGGACTTCCTCGTCGGTGGCGTTCGGGTCGCCCCAGCGCAGGTTCTCGGCGATGGTGCCGCTAAACAGCACGTTTTTCTGTAGCACCATGGCCACTTGGTGACGCAGTGCGTCCAGGTCGTAGTCGCGCACGTCCATGCCGCCCACGCGCACGGTGCCTTCGGTGGCGTCGTACAGGCGGGCGATGAGGTTTACGAGCGTGGACTTGGCCGAGCCGGTGCCGCCGATGATGCCGATGGTCTCGCCGCTCTTAATGTGCAGGTCGATATCGTCGAGTGCCTGGCGCTTCGCATGCGCGGAATACTTAAAGCTCACGTGGTCAAAGTCGATGGAGCCGTCGGCAACCTCGAGCACGGGTTCGGCGGGATTGGCGATCGTGGGCTCGGCGGCCAGCACCTCGGCAATGCGGTGTGCCGATTCGTCGGCCATGGTCACCATGACAAAGATCATCGACAGCTGCATCAGGCTCATGAGAATCTGGAAACCATAGGTAAAGGTCGAGGAGAGCTGGCCCACGTCGAACAGCGTGCCCTGGCTCGTGATGATGAGCTTGGAGCCCAGGTAGATGATGACGACAAACGCGCCGTTGACGCAGATGTTCATCATGGGGTTGTTAAAGGCGAGCAGCTTCTCGGCGCGGGTGAAGTCCATCTGGACGTCGCGTGCGGCGGTCGCGAACTTCTCCTTCTCAAAGTCTTCGCGCACATAGCTCTTGACCACGCGCATGCCGGTGACGTTTTCCTCGACGGACTCGTTAAGGGCGTCGTACTTGTGGAACACGCGCGAGAAGATGGGGCGCACCTTAAAGATGATAAAGAACAGTCCAAAGCCCAGCAGCGGAATGATGACCAGGTAGACCATGGCGACGCTGCCGCCCATGGCGTAGGCCATGGCAAAGGCAAAGACCAGCACCAGCGGCGCGCGCACGGCGATGCGGATGAGCATCATAAAGGCCTGCTGCACGTTGTTGATGTCGGTGGTGAGGCGGGTGACGAGCGAGGAGCTCGAGAACTCATCGATGTTGGCAAAGCTGAACGTCTGGATCTTGTAGAACAGGTCGTGACGCAGGTTCTTGGCGAAGCCGCAGCTCGCATGACTGCAGGTGACGCCGGCAGCGGCACCAAAAGCGAGCGACGTCAGTGCGATGAGCACCAAAAAGCCTGCGGTGGGAAGCATCTGGGCGACGGTGGCACCGTCTTTGATGGCGTCGATCATGTCGGCGGTGATAAACGGGACCATCATTTCGCAGAGCACCTCGCCAAGCACCAGCAGCGGCGTGGCGATCGTGACCGTCTTGTAATCGCGGATGCTTCCCATGAGGGTTTTAATCATCCAGTTCCTCCCAGGTTACGCGGATTTTTTCGAGCATCTCGGCGAGCTGTTCGCGCTCGTCGTGCGTAAGGGCGCTAAAGGCCTGTTCCCTAAAGCGAATGCGGGCTGCCTGCTCAACACGGGCCTTTTCCCATCCCGCTTCGGTCAGGCGGATGGTGAGCTGCCGACGGTCTTTGGGATTGCGACTGCGCTCGATAAGACCGCCCAGTTCGAGCTTGGACAGAATCTCGGAAAGGGACCCTGGCTTGAGGTCGAAGTGCATGCCGAGCTCCTGTTGGGACAGCTCGCCGGTCGGCTGCTTGGCGAGTAGGCAGACAATAGGCGCCTTGCCAGATATGCCGCCGCCGTGAAAATGCATGTAATGGCCGCAAAAACCCAGGCCGCTCAGGATGCGCTTGGCGAGTTTGTCTTCGGCGCTGACCGCTTCGGGTACATCCGCCGGCTGTGACGGGTCGCCGCCGGGCCCGTGCGAACAAAGGTTAAGAGGTTCATCGCACATGAATCAGTGTTGCTCCTTTCTTTAGTTAGGTAGTGGAATTGTTTTGTGCCTAACCAATTTAGGAGTGTGAGAAATCAATGTCAAGGTGCCAAACTTATTAAGTTACGGCGTTTTGCCAAACGCCGTAACCGCTCGACGCTGCAAACGCTCCTAAGCGGCAATCTGGCGTTCAATCGTCGGGCATGGCCACAAGGCCTATGCCCTCCTCTTTCACGCCACCTTGCTCGCTTAGGAACGTTTTCGCTGTCCGTCCTCAACCTGTGATTCCGCCACGGTCCGTTTCGGTGCATGCAATCCCTTGGGGACGGAGGAAAAGGGATCATTTTCCGTAACCTTTCCGCAACAATTTACCCTTCGCGCTGCTCGACTCCGCTCACAACGTCCCCTGCGCTACACTTAGTCGCACTGTGGCGCTGCTGCGCCGTGCCCGAACCAAGGGAGACCCTCATGAAGAACACTCAGCTGCTGCTGATCAACGATATGTGCGGCTACGGCAAGGTCGCGCTTTCCGCCATGCTGCCGGTGCTGTCGCACATGGGCTACCGCATCCACAACCTGCCGACGGCACTTGTGTCCGATACGCTCAACTATCCCAAGTTCTACATCCACGACACCACCGAGTACGTGCGCCAGAGCCTCGCCATCTGGGAGGAGCTCGGCTTTGAGTTCGACGCCATCTCTACCGGCTTTATCGTGACCGAGGAAGAGACGCGCATCATTTCGGACTTCTGCCACCGTCGCGCGCAAAAGGGTACCAAGGTGTTCGTCGACCCCATCATGGGCGACAACGGCAAGCTCTACGCCGGCGTGCCCGAGTCCACGATCGGTCTCATGCGCAGCCTGCTCGAGTGCGCCGACTATGCGGTGCCAAACTACACCGAGGCGTGCCTGCTCACCGATACGCCCATTGCCGAGCAAATCACGCCCGATGAGGGCCGCACTCTTGTGGATGCCGTGCGTGCCCTGGGCGCCAAGTCGGTGGTCATTACGAGCGCTGTGGTCGACGGTGCGAATGTCGTCATCGGTTACGACCATGTGGCGGGGGAGCACTTCACGATTCCCTTTGAGCTCATTCCGGTCTATTTCCCGGGCACGGGCGACACGTTCTCGGCGGTGCTCGTCGGCCGCGTTATGGCCGGTTGGAGCCTGCAGCGCGCGACGTCCGATGCCATGCGCGTGGTGGCTGGGCTTATCGAGCGCAATGCCGACCAAGAGGACAAGTCGGCTGGCCTTCCCATCGAGGCCTGCCTGGATGTGATTGACCATGAGTAATGCTGGCGAGGGCGGCGCCAAGCCTGCGGGCGAGAACAAGCCGCTCGGCGCGCCGCGGGGCAAGCGTCCGCGCATCCGCGTGAGCTGCGTGGACCAGCTGGGTGCGTGCCGCTGCCACCATGGTCACAAGCCGGGCGACGTTTTTGACTTCGACCGAGACCGCGGCAAGATGTGCGCCATGGCCTGCCATGTGGGCTTTCCCTATATCGATATCCTGCGCTATGGCGGAACCGTGCCTGGCAACGAGCCCGGCACGGCAAAGTTCTGCTGCCCCGAAGTCGATACACTGAACATTTGGCTCGCCGAGATCGTCGACGAGTAGTCGAGCGTGGATTTTCTCCCGTTTAGAGCGTACTTGAGCGCTCAAAGTGGGAGATTGTCCACACTCAATTTGTATGCGGGAGATTATCCACGCTCATTTTGCGCCGAAGACGTGGCCCGCGACCTCGCTTACCTACAGCTGCTCGAGCATAGCGGTACAACCGGCGAGCACGTCGCGGTAGGTGGCGTCGAAGTTGCCGGTGTACCAGGGATCGGCCACGTCGCCGGGGCGCTCGGTCCAATCGAGCAGGCGCGTAATTTTGCCGTCGGGGTCGTCGCCAAAGATGCGACGCAGGTCACGCGCGTTCTCGGCATCCATATAGACAATGTGATCCCAGTCGCCATACTCCGCGCGACGCACCTGACGTGCGCGATGTGCGACGACGGGAATCCCGACCTCGCGCAGCTTGGCGACCGTGCCACGATGCGGCGGGTTGCCGATCTCCTCGGTTGAGGTCGCTGCGGAATCGATGACAAACTCCGACTCGCGCCCAGCGCGGCGCACGAGCTCGGTAAACACCGACTCAGCCATCGTCGAGCGACAGATATTCCCGTGGCAAATAAACAGTACGTGCTGCATATGATGGTTCCTTTCTGGGCGGTCGCGCGGGGGTTACAGACTGCCCTTGAGGCAGTTTGCTCCGATAAAGCCCGCTGCGTACAAGGGGAGATGGCGCAGCTCGCGTCCGTCATCGGTTTCGCTGCGGGCAAAATTGTTCTCGGACA
>CAJMRE010000041.1 GCA_905215755.1 uncultured bacterium | reverse complement strand
GGAGAGAACGCTCCCGCAAACTGCCTCTTGACAACTTATAGGAGCGTCGGTTTTAGTTTTCGTTATGCGGGTTGTGCTTGGCTATTGCAAAAAAGTCTACTCACTTAGGTTTGAGGGTCGTTCGCTGACGCCTATTTTCACTTGTTTGCCGACGCCGCGACCATCAGAAGCCCCTAGGACTCCTGCGGCAGGCGCTTCTTGCTTTTGCGGGCGCGGTTTCTAAAGTTCTCGACGGCCTCTTCCATGCCCAGAGGTACATAGGTGAGCGCATCGAGGTTTTCGGGCAGGTAGCAGGCAAGGCTTTGCTCCTGCGCGCGGCCCGCCGCGAGCTGTTCATCGCTGGGCTGCGCGCCGGGTGTGGCGCAAATGCCATAGACGGCGGCACCCATCTCGCGCGTGCGGCATTCATATTCGGTCTCGGGGTGCTCGGGATGGTCGCGGCGGACGTCGTCGCTTACCCAAAGCGTATCGTAGCCGGCCGCGGCAAACTGTCCCAGGGCGTAATCGCGCAACGGCTTGCTATCGGTGCGCAGCGTGACGGTAGCGCCGGCTGAAAAGAGCGGGCGGTAGAGCATCAGATGGTCGACATGGACGAGTCGTTTTTTAGCGTACTTGGCCTTGGGCTGCGGCGTGGGAAAGTTAATGGTGATGGCATCGAGCTCGCCTGCGGCAAACAGCTGTGGCAGCGATGCGGCGCCTCGGGGCAGGACGAGTGCGTTGGATAGCCCCTGTTCGCAGATTTTCTGCGCGGCATAGGCGATGCAGATGGGCTCCTGGTCCATGCCGATAAAGAGGGTGTCGGGCTCGCGGTGGGCGCGCTCGACCAGATAGGTTCCCTTGCCACAGCCAAGATCCAGGTGAAGGTGTTCGAAGGGCTTGCTGCCAGCTGGCGCGCAAGCCTCGCGCCAATCTCCGGCATAAGCCTCGGGGTTCGTCTCGATCGCATCGGCGTAGCGTTCCAGGCGCTCCTCGAGCACAAAGTTCTTAGGCGTGCGAACGTGGACGGCTCCCATGAGGCTCCTTGGTCATAAGTATGGAACGCATAGCTGCACGTTCCGTCAATGGATTGAAAAAGGGCGGGCATAGTTTGCCCGGAAGATGCGGTGCGGCTCGGCGGCGAGTCGTCGATGCCTACAGGCGCTTGAGAATCACATAGCGGTTGAGCTCGCCGCTACGACCGTCGGCATGGAAGCGCTCAAGCTCACGCACGGGGACCTCGCCGCTCTTGTAGAACGTACGGACGCCGCGCACCAGGTCGGTGATCTGCTGATCGTCAAAGTGATGGCAATAGCGGTAGGCGTGGCGGTCGTTTTGCCAGCCAATGAGGTGGTCGCCGGCTTCAAACTGGGCGGAATCGTAACCCTCAAACGGCGGGGTGAGCTCGGCGCGGGCTTCGGCGCGAACAGCCTTGCGCGCCATGCGCTCGTCGTTCATAAACTCCCAAAAGCTGATGGCGATGATGCCGCCCGGGCGCGTCTGGCGCACCAGGGCGTCGAGCACGCGTACACGGTACTCGCACGACGGCACATGGTGCATAAAGCCAAAGCAGACCGAGATGTCGGCGAGCGGGGCGTCGAAAAGCACGTCGGGCGTCTCGGCGGGGTTGAGCTTCATAAGGGCGTCGAGCACGTCGAGTTCCTGGAAGTGCAGGTTGGGAATGCGCAGCGCGTGGCCATGTGCATCGATGGCCAGGTCTTGGCACGAGTCGACACCATAGAACTCAAACGGGCAGCTGGCATCTGCCGAGGGGTTTGCGCCATCGACGCCCTTGGCGGCAAGTGCGCCGCCGGCGGCAAAGTTCTCGAATCGCATATTGCCACAGGCAAGATCGAAGACGCGGACGGGATGCTCGATCGTGGCGACGTCGAGCTGTTCGAGCGCGATATCCATGGTGCGTACCCAGCCGGGCCACGGGGCCTGGCGCGTATCGGAAAAGGAAGCGGAGTGCTCGCGATAGAACGTGTTGTTGAGCTGGATGAGCGATGAGGCGAAATCGCGGTTCACGGCGCGGAACTCCCTCCGTTGGCGGTGCGGAATAAACAGTACGACCATACTACCGTTAACGCCGCAACGGGGACAACCAAGCTACGGGTCATTGCTTTGTTTGGACACATTTCCGCAGCTCATATGCGCCCGCAACCGCCGGTTGTCAAAAATCTCACTAGAATAGGTGGCATGCTTTTGGCGGTGGCGGATAGATTTTTAACTGTGCAAGGCGCCTTAAGAACAAAAGCGGTCCGGCGGTACGGCTGGCATCACATAGGAGGAACCATGAATGTAGAAACTGCGCAGCGGCTCGCCGACCTTCGCCGCAGCAAAGGCTTTAGTCAAGAAGGACTGGCACGAAAGCTGGGACTGTCGCGCCAGGCGGTCAGTAAATGGGAGCGCGCGGAGAGCTCGCCCGATACCGAGAACCTGATCTCGCTCGCCAAACTCTATGGTGTGAGCCTGGACGAGCTGCTCAATCCGAGCGACGAGATCGAGGACGATATCGAGTTTGAGAACGAGGACCGCGCTCGTCAGCGCGAGGCCGAGGCGGCAGAGCGCGCACGCACCCATGAGGCGGCGGCACGAGCTACCGAGGCGGCAACACAGGCGAGTGACGCCGCCGCCAAGGCGGCGCAGGCGGCAAGCTGGAGTGCGCAGGCTGCCAATGCGGCGACGGCTCAGGTGACGGGTACCGGTGCGGCTGGTCCGACTCCGGTGAAGGGTCCGTTCCAGTCATTCCCGTATTGGGCCGTGTGTTGGCTGCTGTTCTTTTTGCTGATGTTCCTGTTTGGTGCCGGCCCCTTTGCTGCGCTGATCTTCTTTACGATTCCCATCTATCACTGGGTGGCGCGTGCACTCGATGGCGATTGGGCGCGCGGAGATATTCAGGTTGGTTCGGCGCCGGTGGTCGCTAGGGCTCAGGATGTTTCCGCTCCGGTTGATACTGACGTGGCTACCGTGACTACCGCTGACCCGATTGCCAAAGAGGGTGATGAATGATGAAGCTTTCGCATGAATCCAAGGTACGCTTGGGCGTTGGCATCGGAGCGTTTGTGCTCATCATCGGGCTTGTCTTTGGCACTTCGCGGACTTTGATTCATTTTGATGGCCCGTGGGATCTCGACGATGTTGTATCCGGCTTCTCTGGTATGGACGATGCGGTTGACGAGGACGATCTTTTGGATGGCGGTAACTATTCCGCTCAGCCTCAGCAGCTTTCGAGCGAAACCTTTGATGCCGACGCGTTCACATCGCTTGACTTGGACGTGACGTCGGGCACGGTCGAGGTCAAACACGTCTCCAGCGGGCCAGTGCGCGTAATTGAAAGCGGTCGCGTGGCAACGGGGACCGTTGCCTTCGATGCGGCAACCCAGAACCTGGCCGAAATCAAGGGCTCTACGCTCAAGATTCGCCAGTTCGATTGCGATGACGAGCGCGCCATTGACCGCACGGTTACCGTCGAACTGCCGCGCGAAGTTGCCGATAACATGGTGGGCATTACAGCGAATGTAGGATCGGGTGACCTGACGGTCGCGGGCATTGCGTGTCATGACCTCAACCTGACTTTGGACTCTGGAGACGTTGAGTTTACGGGCACCGTGACCGATACCCTGAATGCCGAGGTCGGTTCGGGCGATGTGACGTTCGAGCTCTACCAGGCCCCCGCGAAGTCGATGGACGTGAGTGTGGGCTCGGGCGATGTGGAGATGACGGTTCCGAACTCGACGGGCTTTAAGGCGAGCCTCACCTTGGGCAGCGGCGACTTTGAGAGCGATTTCCTTCCGCTTGGCTACGACGGCGAGACCATTTTGAATCTTGAATTCGATAACGGCGATAAGTCTGCTACGTATCGTTTTGAGGTCGGTTCGGGCGACATGTCGTTTGATCCGGAGTGACATGCGGTTTTCGGAGATCGGTACATATAGGCATGCTCTTTGATGGAGGCGCCGGAGCCGTGACGGGCTTCGGCGCCTTTGCCTTTACAATGGGGACATGGAACAGATTATCTTGAACATACTCGAGGCTCTGCGTCGCGGCGAGACCGTGGACGACAAAGCGCTCGTCAAACTGATACATGCCGAGGCGCGCCGTGAGGGTGCCGACAAACGCGATTTGGCCAAGCGCCGTCTGCTGCCGTTCTACCAGCGGGTTAAACGTGAGGAGCCGGTTCGGTGGGCTGCGTGGAATGTCGATTCCGATCTGGAGCGTCAACTGCTGCAGGTCCTGCGTATGAAGCCGCGCCGAACGGCCTCGGGCGTGGCGACCATTACCGTCATTACCAAGCCCTGGCCATGCTCGGGCGATTGCCTGTTTTGCCCCAACGATCTGCGCATGCCCAAAAGCTATCTGCACGCCGAGCCGGCGTGCGCCCGTGCGGAGCAAAACTGCTTCGACCCGTATCTGCAGGTGAGCGCTCGTCTGACTGCGCTTTCGCAGATGGGACATGCGACCGACAAGATAGAGCTCATTGTGCTCGGCGGTACCTGGAGCGACTATCCGGAAGGCTATCAGACGTGGTTTATGTCGGAGCTTTTCCGTGCGCTCAATGACGATGCCGTCGCCGGTGTGGCGGCAAACCCCATGTTGGCGCGTCCGGGCATCAGCCGTGCCGAGGCAGGGCGCCTGCTCGATGACGCTCCCGCCGATGCCCTGCCGCCGGTGGTAACAGAGCGCCGCGAGCGCTATCGGGCTGCCGGCATTGCGACCGACGAGGCCGAGCTTGCGAGCGGCGTTGCCGACGAGCAGGGGCGTGTGGATGCTGTCGTTGGTGGCTATAACCGCGCAGTGCGTCGTCTGTACGGCCCCGGTACGCCATGGGGCGAGGCTGCCGAGTGGCAGACGGAAACGATGGAGGAGCTTGAGCGTCAGCAGCGCATCAACGAGACGGCGAAGCATCGCGTGGTGGGGCTCGTTATCGAGACCCGCCCCGATGCCGTGACGCCACAGGCGCTCACGCTCATTCGTCGTCTGGGCTGCACCAAGATTCAGATGGGCATCCAGAGCCTCGACCAGCATTTGCTCGATATCAACGAGCGTCGCATTTCGGTGGCTCAGATCGAGCAGGCGTTTTCGCTTGCGCGCCTCTTTGGCTTTAAGATCCATGCGCATTTTATGCTCAACTTATTGGGCGCCACACCCGAGGGGGACAAGCGCGACTACGAGCGCTTTATGACCGAAGGGGCCTTTATGCCCGACGAGGTCAAGGTCTACCCGTGCGCGCTCATCGAGGGCTCGCGTCTGGTGGGCTGCTATGAGCGCGGCGAGTGGCGTCCCTATACCGAGGAAGAGCTGCTCGATGTGTTGGCCGACGACATCGTGGTGACGCCGGCGTTCTGCCGCATCAGTCGCATGATCCGCGACTTTAGCTCCGACGACATCATGGTGGGCAACAAGAAGCCCAACCTGCGTCAGCTCGTTGAAAACCGCTTGTCGGCTCGTGGGGAAGGCGCGACAGTGCGTGAGATTCGCTATCGCGAGATTAGCACGGCGGGCGCCGACTTGCATGAGCTGACCCTTGACGAGGAAGTGGCGTACGAGACGCCGGTGACGCACGAGCGCTTTTTGCAGTGGGTGACGCCGCAGGGCAAGATCGCGGGCTTTTTGCGTCTGTCTCTGCCCGATCGTGCTTTTGTTGCCGCGCATGCGGATGAGTTGCCGACGACACCGGACGAGGCGATGATTCGCGAGGTGCACGTGTATGGCATGGCGGCGCGCGTGGGAGATCAAGGCCAGGCAGCCCAGCACCATGGATTGGGGCGTTTGCTCATAGAGCGTGCGTGCCATATTGCTCGGGACGCGGGCTATGCGCGCATCAACGTGATCAGCGCGATTGGCACACGCGAGTACTATCGCCATTTGGGTTTTTACGACCATGGACTCTATCTGCAAAAGGAGCTCTAGATGAACAAGCCAAGTGTTTCTGCCGGCGTCGTTGCCGGCGTTGCTCTGGGAGCCGCGGCGCTTGGTGCGGCCGCCGTCGCTGTTCGCGCTGCCTGTCTGCAGGTTGCGCGAACCCGCAATGGGTTGGCGCGTGTGAAACGCGTGCACGATGAGGGCGGCGATGAGATTCGCGTGTTGGTGCAAGGCGGCGTCTACCAAAGCGCGAGCTATGTCGGTGAGCGTTGGGCCGAGCCCGTCTTTGCGTACTATCGTGCGTTTGACGACGTGTTTGAGTCCGAGGATGCGATGCGCGACGCTTATGGTCACGGCATCGACCGTATGCTTATGCTGGGCGGCGGCGGGTTTGCCTATCCTAAATTCGCCCTGATGTCGCACGAGGGCTTGCGCATGGACGTCATCGAGTATGACGGAGAGATTACGCGCCTGGCGCGCCGTTGGTTCTATCTGGACGAGCTGGAGCGCACGGTGGGCGACCGCTTGCGGGTGATTACTGCTGAGGCTCGCTCGTATCTGGGTGTGACGAGTGTGGGCCATCGTCGCTACGACGTGGTCGTGAGCGATTGCTTTGGCGGTGCCGAGCCCGTACGCGAGCTGGCGACGGTTGAAGCGTTGCGTTTGGTGCGGGGCAGCCTAAATGTCGGTGGCGTCTACGTTGCCAATATCGTGAGCGCAAGCGAGGGGAGCGATGTGACGTTCCTGCGCGATTGCGCTGCCACGGCACTCGAGGTATTCGCCCACGCCTGGGTGGTCCCATGTGGCGATGCGGAGTTCGGCGGCGAGGAGAACTACCTGCTCATCGCCAGCGACGGCAACTACGCCTTTGCCGAAGCCGTGCCCTTCGACACCGACTTCCTCGGCACCGTTCTTCACGACAAATAGGTCTCCCCGTCCCAAAAAGACTGGTCTTAGGCGTGGTCGCGCCAGCCGAGAACGCGCTGCTTCATGCCTTCGATGTCGAGCACGCCTTCGGCAAAGCCTTTGCGCACGAGCTCCTCGGGAACGTACTCGTCGTAGCGATCAAAATAAGGCACCTCGCCGGGATAGACGAGCTCGATGGGATTGAAGTCCTTCTCGGCCTCGGCGGCGAGCACCTCAAAGAACGTCTCCTCGTCGGCCTTCATCTTAAACTGCATAAAGTACGGGCGCGATGGGTCGAGTCCGCGAAGGCCCAGCTCCGCGGCACACTTAATCTTGAGCATGCGCTCGAGTGCCAAAAAGGCGTAACTGCCCAGCCAGGGGAAGAGTACCCAGGTGTCGCCACCCAGGTTGATGAGTGGCTTGGTTCCCGCACCCGAAATCTCGGCCGTATGGCGAGCCTGCGCCAAGCGGGCCCGTGCGTTACCCATGAGGTACGGATATGTCGCGTGCTCGTTGAGCGCCTTGCGCATGCGCTCGAGTACGTGTGTATTGATGTCGCCGGGGCAGTCGCCAAAGTAGGCCGGCACCCGGCCCTTGACCTGCGTGGCAAAGACAGTGTGGCGCTTCCAGTCCACTTCCTCGACAATCCAGCAGTGTCCGGCGATGGCGATGCGCTCACCGGGCGGGGGCGGATTAACAATCGTGCCCAGCTCGGCCGATTCGCTCCGGACGGTAAACTCCTCGTTTTCCTGGAACACGGCGTAGAACTTAAAGTTGTTGATGACGCGCTCGCCCGCGAGACCCACGATGAGCCCGCCACCTTCGGTGACCTGGATATGGTCGATCTTAATGAGGTGACGTAGCAGCACACGGTAATCGTCTGCCGAGATACGGTGGAAATAGCTGAGCGTGAGCACACGCTGGGCAAGTTCGGCCGGCGTGAGCTCGCCGGTGCTGGCGAGGGTCGACATAGTCTGGTGATAGAGCAGGCTGTAGGGGAGTCGATCGAGCTCGGGCGGCTCGACCCACTTTTCCTCGCGATAGAGTTGTACGAGCGCGATACCCTGCAGGAGCTTCCAGGGAATGGTTTCGGGCATCATCGTGCGCGGCTCGGGTTCTTCCTCGCGCATGACAAACCACATCTCGGGCGGAAGGTCGCGGCGTCCCGTGCGCCCCATGCGCTGCAAAAAGGAGCTGACGGTAAACGGCGCGTCAATCTGGAAGGCGCGCTCCAGGCGGCCGATATCGATACCGAGCTCCAGCGTAGAGGTGGTGACGGTTGTCTGCGCCTGCTCCTCGTCGCGCATGAACTCCTCGGCCGTCTCGCGCAGCGATGCCGAAAGGTTGCCGTGATGGATTAGAAAGCGGTCGGGCTCGTGTCGACTTTCGCAGTAGCTGCGCAGCATGGAGCACACGGCCTCTGCCTCCTCGCGCGAGTTGGCAAAGACCAAGCACTTGCGGCCGCGGGTGTGTTCGAAGATATAGCCCATGCCGGGGTCGGCGTTGTCTGGCGCTGTGTCGGTGGGGCTGAGAAGCGCCTGCTCGGTCGCTCGTGGGATGTCGACTTCGCCCTCGGGGGCCGAGGAAGTGCGACGGTCTTTGGGAGCGTCCTTGCCCCGCGCCTGCTCGCGACGTTGACGACGTTCCGCCTGTGTGAGCTGTCCGCTGTGGCGCATGTCTTGTCCGGATGCGGGCAGCGCCGCGGGTGTCACTGCCTCAATGCGCTCGCACGCAAGCACTTCGGCCTCTTGAGGACCCATGCTCTCGAATCTTCGCTGCTGCGCCTGGGGACCCGAGTTGTAGAAGTGCTCCATGGAGATGCGCCACACGCGGCGCGGCTCCTCAAAACGGGGGATGACGCAGTTGCGTCCCGTCCCCTGCGACAGGAAGGCGCCCGTGCGCTCGGGGTCGCCGATGGTTGCCGACAGACCGATGCGGCGGGGCTGCACGCCTGCCATGCGCGAGAGCCGCTCGATAAGGCAGAGCGTCTGCCCGCCGCGGTCGCCGCGCATGAGCGAATGGACTTCGTCGATAACCACATAGCGCAGGTCGCAGAACATACGAGGGATCGCCATGTGCTTATGGATCAGGAGCGCCTCGAGTGACTCGGGCGTAATCTGCAAGATGCCGCTCGGTTTTTTGATGAGCTTAGCCTTGTGCGACTGCGAGACATCGCCATGCCAGTGCCAGACAGGGATATCGGCTTCTTCGCACAGATCGTTGAGGCGGACGAATTGGTCATTGATGAGCGCCTTGAGGGGGCCAATGTAGAGGGCGCCCACGCTTGCGGGCGGGTTCTCCCAAAACTCGGTCAGGATGGGAAAGAAGGCTGCCTCGGTTTTGCCGGAAGCCGTGGATGCCGTCAGGAGCACATTATCTTGCGTGTTAAAGATGGCATCAGCTGCCGCAACCTGGATAGAGCGCAAGCTCTCCCAATCGTGGGAGTAGATGAAGTCTTGGATAAACGGGGCGTAGCGGTCAAAGGCGTTCACGGGGCCTCCTCTCAAATACGAACCTCTTAACGCGGTGAGCAGTGGCTTGCCGCATCACTGCCTCGACGTTTGCCCAGATAAAGCCTGCCAAAATAAACCTGTCCCTTTTTGGCGGGTTAGATGGTGAATTCGGCGAAATTGCGGTCGCCGCTTGCGGTGCCGGTGTCGCCTGTTGCTGTTGCCGGCGCCAGCGCGTCGCCGCCGACGCTTTGCAGTAGCTCGGCCACGTTGGCGTCGGGGTTTTGGCATAGGATGTCGAGCAGCTCGATAAAGTCACGAATGACCTCACGCGGCGTCAAGTGCGTATCGGCTCCCACGCGGCCAAACTCAATCTTGAGAAAGTCCACCAAGTCGTTCTCGGTAAGCGTGGGCGTCCAGCCAAAGTAGCCGGCATGGATCTGCATGAGTTTTTCGATGAGCACCAGCAGCTCCTCATAGGTGAGTGGCTGCAGACGAATGATGGGCGCGAGCATGTCCTTAAGGTCCTCGCGCGCAAAACGGCCCTGAGCGAGTCGGCTGCGCAGGGCCTCGTAGGAGAACACGCCGCGGCGACGGTCCTCGATGGAGGTTGGCGTGCCACCCATGATCATGCCCAGGTACTGCGCCTTGCCCTGGAGCGTGTCGTTGTACATGGTCAGGATCTTCTCGTAGTTGTACTGGCGCGTAATGGCGTTGGGAATCTTATACAGATTCACGAGCTCGTCGATGAGCACCAGCATGCCCTTGTAGCCACTGCAAACCAAAAAACGCGCGATGAGTTTGACGTAGTCGTACCAGTCATCGTCGCTGATGATGGTTGAGGACCCCAGTTCGGCGCGAGCCTCGCTCTTGGTGCGGTACTCGCCGCGAATCCATTTGGTCACGCGGCTCATAGCCTCTTCATCGCCCTCGGATACGGCCATGCGATAGCGGCGGAGCATGCGGGTGAAGTCGAAGCCGTGGACCATCTCCTCGAGCGGGGCCAGTTGGGCATTGACGACCGACTCGTCGACGTCGGCGCACGAGGCGACCCAGCGATCCAAAATAAGGTTGAGCGCACCGCCCTCGGGGCGCGTCTTGGTCGATATATTGCGGATGAGCTCGCGGTAGGTGGCAAGGCCCTGTCCCTGACCGCCCTGCAGGCGGCGCTCGGGCGACAGGTCGGCATCAGCGACGACGAATCCTTCGCCCATGGCGTGCGTGCGGATGGTCTGGAGCAAAAAGCTCTTGCCGGCGCCGTAACGACCGACCAGAAAGCGGAAGCTCGCGCCACCGTCGGCGATGAGACTCAGATCGGTGAGCAGGGCGCGGATCTCGACCTCGCGCCCTACGGTGATGTAAGGAAGGCCGATGCGCGGGACCACGCCGCCCTTGAGCGAGTTGAGAATGACGGCAGCGACGCGCTTGGGCACGCGGGGTGCTGTGGATGCGGTATCACTCATGGTCTAGGTATCCTCTCACGTCTGCTTCGTAATCCTCGATGATCTGCGGTCCTGCCGCTCCAAACTCGATAACGGTGTCACCCACCAGGTCAAAGAGCGCCTCGTTGATGCTGTCGACGAGCATGTCCTCGCTCTGCTCCGATTGCACTACCGCCAATGTCGCTTGCGCTGCGTTTTGCTCGAGCAGCGCGCGAAGGAAGGCATCTGCGGCGGGCGCGAGTTCGGTTGCGGTGCCAGCGGGTGCAGTCGATACGACCGCTGGCGTCGGTGCGAGGAGCGGTGCCACGACGCCAAACTGTTCGGTGGAAATGGTTGGCTCGTCGGCTTTGTTGCGCTCCGTAGGCGCCGCGATCGGCTCGGCCATCACGTCGGTCGCAGGCTTGGCTTCCGGTTGCTCGGATTCCGCCGTATCGACCTCTGTGGGCACATCGTCCTCGCGCTCTTCGTCGATCAAAAGCGCTTCGCGCGTTTGCGCAGCGGCGCTCCGAATGTGCCCCAGCTGACTCAGATCGATATCGATCTTGACGGGCTGGTGTACGGCGTCCCACGAAAGCCATGCCACAATCTCGTCATCGATAATTTTGGCCAGATATTTGGGGACCTTTTCTTCCTTAAGGGGATGGGCGGGGTCCAGCGCCAGGCGCAGGCGTTGGTCGCAGGCGCGCATCATTTCACCGAGCTTGCTGCTCTTTTGCCTACTACCGTGGATGCGCATGCATTCCCAAAAGTCGTTTTGGCAACGGTAGATATGGATAGGATCCAGGCGATATTCGCAGTCCTCGTGGCGCTCGGGCGCAAAGAATACGGCCGAGGCAAACATGGTGTAGGGCATGGCCGTCTCCTCCCCAAATAAACTCGCCACGATGCCGGTCTTTCGGTGCGTGTCATAGTAGCGCGCCATGCGGACATACACGGCGCATGCCGCGTGGCGCAGATCGCGGTGGTGGCTGCGGTCGAGCCGCGAGTTACTTAGGTTGTACGTGGAGAGGGCGTTGATGGCGGCCATGAGTCGCTCCTCGCGCACCTCATCGGGCGGAAGGGGGAGCGTGGGCTCGGAGGTTTTGCGACGTTTGGGGGTCTGGTCGGACGGTGCCGGTGCCGGTACAAGGTCTCGTGCTGCGCGCCGCAGCTCGATAAGGGCGTTATCGAACATGACGGTTTTAGAGTCACGAAGCAGCTTGGGGTTGAGCCCATGGAATACGGCGTAATCCTGCAACCACACGCGTGCAAACCGATCAATGCCGGGCTCGAAGGCGCGATAGACATCCCAAAAGGCCTTGATCTTGTTAAAACCGTCGAGCGGGTCATCTACGCCAATGCCGCAAATCAGCTCATAGAGATACAGAAAGGCAAAGGACGTAGACGTTTCCTCGACGGTTCCGCGGCGCACTTGGGCACGCCAGGTAAAGTAGCCGCGCAGCTGCCGGTCGCTCATGGCGTTGTAGGTGGGAAAGTACGACTTAAAGGTGCCGTTGTAGGGACAGTCGTCCTCAAAGTCGGCCATCAGCAGGCCCTGGCGGTAAAAAAGCTCGGCTTCCGAAAGCCAGCGGCCCGCACCGCCCTTGGGGTCATCCTGCCAGCGCGATATCTCGCGCATTTTACGGTACTGGTCGGGGAGGAAATTCTGCATCTGTCGGCCGGTTTTGAGAATCGGCTCGTCTGCGTAGACTTCATGTGAGAAGCGGGCAGACTGATGGGTCCGGGCCTCGGCCATAATGCGCTCGATGAGCATCTTGATGTCCTGGTCGGCCACCGCTCCTCCTCTCGAACGCAGCTACGGTGACCTCATATCATAGCACAGCATCAAACAGGTGTTCGAGATACCGCTGCGTTGATAGATTTAGAACAGGAGGGCGTAGATGACGGCGATGACGACGGAGGGGAGCATATTGGCCGTGCGGAAGGTCTGAGGACGGATGAGGTTGACGCCGACGCAGAAGATGAGCATGGAGCCTACGAGCGAAAGGCTGTCGAGGGCTGCTGTGGTCATGATGGGGGAGAGCGCGCCGGCAAACAACGTGATCGTCCCCTGGAACACGGCTACGGGCAGGGCCGAGAAGATGCAGCCGCGTCCGAGCGACGCCGTCATGGTGCAGACGATGATGCAGTCCAGTGCGCCCTTGAGGGCAAGCGTTGACCAGTCGCCGAGCAGGCCGTCCTGGATCGATCCCACAATTGCCATGGCGCCGATACACACGGTGAGTGAAGTCGAGACAAAAGCGTTGGTGAACTCGTTATCGCCCTCACTGCCGGTCTTGCGCTTGAGCCATTCGCCAAGGTTCTCGATGGCGGCTTCCAAGTTGACGGCCTCGCCGATGAGCGAACCGAGCGCAAATGAGACGATGAGCATGGTGGTGCCGGTGGTCGCTAGCGCCTTCCCATCGATAAGGAGCATCTTTTGCATGGTGCCGCCAAGGCCGATAAACAGGACGCACAGCCCCGATGCTTTCATGAGCGTGTCTTGGATGCGCGGTGTGATGAAGCGGCCGCCCGCTAATCCCAAAAGACCGCCCGCAACTAAAAGCACAACGTTGATGATTGTTCCCAAGCCCGGCATGAGCCCTCCTGTATTGATGCCAACGTGGCAATCGTAGCAGAACGAAATGCGAGGCACATCGCGACTCATCTAATACGTTATATAAGTGGTGTTAGGAATGATGTGCAGCATTTAAGCCTCAGGTGGTTGTCGGGACATAGGGATAGTATTCAAAGCGCAGTGTCATAAGCCGCTGCGGGGATTCAATAGCCGCGGCGATGATATTGGCATCGCGGGCACGATCAAACCCTTCGAGTTCGATCTGATACGAGACGTCTTGCATAATGTCCAGACGTCGCCAGGCTAGGAGTGTGTCACCATCGAATTCCAAGGTCTTGCCTCCGTCTGGAGCAACGGCGTATAGACGCAGCTTGGCGGTGGTTGCAGGGTCGACAACCGTGACCTTTTTAATTTCGTTTCGAGTATTCTTGGCGCCCAACAAGGTGAGCAGTGTTGGGGCCACGACCTCGCCCGATGGCAAAAAGACGACTTCGATGGATTCAGGAAATGCGATGATAGCCGACTTGCGGACGGGCTGATTGGCGGCGGCAACTTCGATGTTCGCAGCGTCGATGACCTCCGTGTGGTCGAGCGCGGCAAGCACGCAGCAGTTACCTTCATCGATCTCTTGAGGATCAGCAAGCCCCAGACTGTCCGCGAACTCGGGATCGTTTGGATCGGCAGCGGGCTCATTCGGCGCTTCGAAAGAAGCTGGGACGCTGTTTGTCGGCGACGGCGTGTCGCCCGCACCTGCTTCTTTGTCCGCGCTCTCTTCTTGTATGGTTGCGTTGATGGGTTCGTCGTTTGGGGGGAGCGTCTTGGCGTCAAACGCGGAGGGGAGAATTCCGATGGCTCCGGATCCGTTCCACTCCATTTCGAGAAGCGCCGGGTCGGCAAGAATGCGTTGCCTGCTTTGCGCGCGGGCATCGATTTCAATAGGGCCTGCCTCTATCCCTCGTGTAAGGCTGAGTGATCCGGCTGGCTTCTCGAAATGAGCGTCTGTGTCTTTGGTACTGACGGCGTAGAACAGCAGGGACGCTTCTCCCGCCGCGATGGCATCGGTACCGGCTTTGGTCAGCCGCAACGATGCCGTGAATGAGAGGGTGGGCTGCGTGTCGTCTGCATTCGCGGCGGCGCAGCCCAGACATATACCGCCTCCTTTCTCAAAAAACGTACCGTCGAAGGCGACCTTCGCTCCGTTCGCCGAGTCATCGACCGAAGCGATGTCGATGCGCAGCTCTAAATTGCATGGATCGCCATCTGCATCGAGCACAACCGAGCGCCACGTGCAGACGGCGCACCCCGCCTGGGAGCCGTTTGCCTTGTTCGAACGATTGATATCCACGACTATCGAGCCGTCCGTATTACGACGAAGGCATCCCGAGGTTGAGATTGCGGCCTGTGCGATCGAAAAACGCTTGCACGCAATGGCGCTCGACGGATTTGGTGCGGAGCTTAGGGCCGCTGGTAAGGAGTCTGCCATGACAGGAGTCGCCCAAGCGGCGACAGGCGTTCCGGTTGCGAGCGCGCCGCAGAGTGCGACGACGGGCAAAAGGTTCTTCGATGCCATGGGGTCTCCTTAGCTAATTTAGTGCGGCCTGTTCATGTTTTGTTTCTGGCTGTGTTTGATGTGCAGACCGAGGCCGGCGGTTCCCGCGCCTGCTGCTGCGGCGCCTGCTGCCAAGAGCCATCGTTTGTCGCCTGTCTGCGCCAACGGTTCCTCGCGGTCGCTGCGGTCGAGCTCCGAGAGGTCGACCGTCACTTGCGTGGCGGCCTGCGCCTGTTCTTGCTGGGCAAAGGCCATGGCTGGCCCAAACGCTAGGATGCTGACGGCGGCGGCCAGGGCGACGGCCTTATGCCGTGTGCGCACCGGGCTCGACCGTCCAGGTGATCGTTGCAACCTGATCGCCTTCGCCGGTTACGCGGAAGATGTCGCGCGTGACGCGGGCGACGTTTCCGCTTGTCTTGAGCTTAATTTTGTCCGTGCCACCGGCAATGCCCTGGTAGCCCATGTCGAAGGCTGCATTCTTGGAAAGATCGAGGCCCGTTCCCTGCATTGCGGCGCTGGCGTTCTGGAGCGCGCCGTCGGGGCCGACCTTAAAGTCGATGGAGTTCTGCGCGGTTCCGGCCTTGGCGTCGGCGGCAATGGTCCAGGTGTTCATGGCGTCGATCTTCATGTTGGTGACATGGATGCCGTAGGCCGAATGATTGTCGATGGTGGTCGCGTCTTCTGAGGGGCCCTGAAGCGTGCCGTCGGCCTTGGCGACGAAGGGAATAACCGTCGGAACTTTGAACTCAACGTTGTCGATCTCGGTCTTGACCATTACCTTCGTGGTTCCAACGCGCCCGGCCGCCATAGCTGGCGTCGGGGCAGCGCCCATTGCGAGCGCGAGCGCGAGCCCTGCGCCCACGACGAGCGCTCTGGCTCCGTTCATGTTCCTGGTGATGTCCATGGTCGTTCCTTTCTATTCGCCGCGGGCCGTCCCCGCGATGATTGGACGAATGCTGGTGAATTGCGTGCGGTGCCGCGTCGGCCGGAAAAGCTAGTTCTCGGCTTGCTCAACCCGCACCTTGACACGTGTCGGATTGCCGTGGCTGTCGAGGGTCTTGGCATCGAGCGCCTGAATCTCGATGTACGCCTCGCCTTCTTTGATGTCGCCGGCGGGGCACGTTTCGATTGTCTTGCCGGTCTCGACCACACCGGATTCGTACATGGTCTCGTCGTTTTGGATGACGCGGAATCGCTGGGGAAATTTATTGTCTTGGACGTTTTGCACGTTGACGCGCAGCTTGCCGTCCTCCTGCAGCTGAGCGACCGGTGCGACCGAAATCGTCATCATGTTGTCGCGGACGATGGCGTCGAGCTCATCTTGGATTTCCTGACGCGTTTTGCCCTCGGCCGTCGTAACCGAAGCGCCCGCCTCGGGTACGGGCTGCGACTGCCAAGCGTATAGTCCTACGGCGACAAGGGCACAGACGATGGCCAAGCAGGCAACGATGAGCTTCTTGCGACGACCCAGGCCTGCAAAGTGGGGTGGCTTCTTCGCGCTCATGCGGCATCCTTGGCGGTATAGATGCGCGCAAAGGTGGACGGGTTCGCTCCAAAGAGCATGTGAAGCATCAGGCGGCGTGAGTAGACAAGCTCGTCGAAGTCGGGAGGGAGCTCGATGTCGTGGATATGCGCGATGTGGTGGGCGAGCGCCGAGAACGACTCGGGGTCGCAGATCACATCGGTGGT